>CAVCSC010000007.1:0-67351 GCA_963604975.1 Lachnospiraceae bacterium
GCACACGATAGAAAGCGAATCTGCATATGCGCGGAGTCCATCTGCTAATTTAAGGAATACCTACTTATATGTATTTTTTTGCCTGTCATTTAGGCAAAATCCAACGAAAAATCACCATTTTCGCTTACAAACAAAGGGAAAGAAGTGTTCAATGTGCAAGCCAAGGTAGAGGTTTACACAATGAGCACTTCTTCGGGAAATCAGAAGATGCCGTTGAGGATGTTCACGGCTTGGGTTGCCGTATAATCTCCTCCAGGGCATTGCTCAATTGGTCAGGACAACTTGTATCCTTCATGCCGCAGAGCGTGCCTTTCAGTCTTGCGATGACATCCTCGGCCCGCATGCCGACAACCAATTGTGACAATCCACTCAGATTGCCGTTACAACCTCCCGTGAAGGAAACGCTCTGTATGATGTTGTCATCGTCGACCGTCAAATCGATCTGACGGCTACATGTACCCTTTGTGTGATATACCAAATGTTTCATAGTGTTATTGCATTTTCGTACGGCAAAGTTACGACAAAAAAAGAAGAGAGACTGCATATTCAGTGACTTTTCCGTACCTTTGCACCCTTATGCAGACAAAGGAGAACGCACACGACATAGCCTCAACGCCACCATTCACCCAAGCCATCCTCTCTTGGTTTCTGGAAAACAAACGTTCGCTACCATGGCGTGAGACCAAAGACGCCTACGCTGTATGGCTGAGTGAGATCATTCTTCAGCAGACACGCGTCAGTCAAGGACAAGCCTACTGGGAGCGGTTCATGCGTGAATACCCCAGGGTTGAAGACCTTGCCGCCGCCAGTGAAGACGATGTACTGCGGTTGTGGCAGGGCCTCGGATACTATAGCCGTGCCCGCAACCTTCTCACTGCCGCCCGACAGATTGTCGATATGGGACATTTTCCCGATACCTATGCTGCCATCCGCACACTCAAGGGAGTCGGCGACTATACGGCGGCAGCCATTGCCTCCATTGCTTTCGACCTTCCTACTGCCGTGGTCGACGGCAACGTGTACCGTGTGCTTTCCCGCTATTTCGGCATTGACACCCCCATTGATACCACAAAGGGGAAAAAGGTGTTTGCTACCTTAGCCCAATCGTTGTTGCCGCCCGACAAAGCCTCCGCCTTCAACCAAGCCATGATGGACTTCGGGGCTACACAATGCACCCCCAAATCACCCGACTGCGCCGCCTGCCCCCTGTCTGCAACATGCGAAGCATTGCGTACCCGACGGATAGACGAACTGCCCGTCAAGCAAAAGACCTTATCCGTCAAGACCCGTTACCTCACTTACATCTACATCCGGCACGCCGGCATGACTGCCATCCATCGCCGGGGGAAAGGCGACATCTGGACCGGCCTGTGGGAGCCCTACAATGTATCTGTCCATGAGAGTACATCACCCACATCGCCTGAAGAGATTGCACAAATCATCTCCGACATCTCCCCCGACGGTCATGCCGTGCCTGTCATCACAGGCCTCAAGCATGTACTCACCCACCGCATACTGATGGCCGATTTCTACCTACTGCAGACAAACAGCCTACCGTCACTTCCTCCCGACTACATTTGGATAGACGAAAACGATATCGACAAGTACGGCATTCCTCGTCTTATCGAGATTTTTCTGGAAGAGTTGGCCAAGCGGTTCTAAAAAGAGAATAAGTGACGGTATGAGGGTATTCGGAAACTAAAAATGTGTACCTTTGCACGCAATTTCTCATGATGGCCGAATACAACTGAAGCCGCCTCCAAAAAGGATAACACACAATGAAAAAATCAAGCAACGAGATAGATATGCTACATGGGCCGCTGCTCATGAAAATCCTCGTTTTTGCCTTACCGTTGGCTGCAAGCAGCATACTGCAGCAACTGTTCAACTCCGTTGACGTAGCCGTTGTAGGACGCTTTGCCAGTAGCGAAGCCTTGGCTGCCGTCGGAAGCAACGCACCGGTCATCAGTCTGCTCATCAATCTGTTTACAGGCATCTCCATGGGTGCCAACGTCATCATCTCCAACCACATTGGTCAAAGAGATGAGCGGAGCATCCGCCAGGCCGTCAATACCATAGGTATGGTGTCGATCATTTCGGGACTGTTGCTGCTTGTGATAGGCATCGCCGTGTCGCGTCCCATCCTGACCATGATGGACACGCCACCCGACGTGCTCGACATGGCCGTGACCTATCTTCGTATATTCTTCTTGGGTATACCGTTTTTCATGATTTTCGATTTCGGTTCTGCCATACTCCGTAGCCGAGGCGACACACGACGGCCGCTGTATATCCTCGTCATTGCGGGTATCGTCAACACCGTGCTCAATCTTATTTTCGTCATCTGTTTCCACATGGGAGTAGCGGGCGTAGCCATCGCCACCGGTATTGCCAACGCCGTGAGCGCAATACTCATCATTCGCCTACTCATGCGCGAACCCGAACCCTACCGTCTGCATCTGAAGGACATGCGCATCAAGTGGATTGAACTGCGCCGTATGATGCAAATCGGCATTCCGGCAGGTCTGCAGGGTATGGTGTTCTCCATTTCCAATGTCCTACTACAGTCTGCTATCAACGGTTACGGATCGTCGGCAATCGCCGGTTCGGCTGCCGCGCTCAATTTCGAATACTATTGCTATTTCCTGATTTCAGCCTTCAATGGTGCTGCCATCAGTTTTATCGGACAAAACTACGGAGCGGGAAAAAACGACCGCGTTCGACGCATCTTCTGGATATGTATGGGCTTAGGCTTCGTTTCCTGTGCCGGACTCAATATGCTGTTTGTCCTCAACGGTCATTTCTTCCTCAATCTGTTCTCTACCAGCGAGAGCGTACACCACTATGGCATGATACGCATGAAGGTAGCGTTGGCCACCCAGTCTATAGCCTGCAGTTACGAGATAGCCGGATCGGCACTGCGCGGTATGGGCAAGTCGATGACACCAACCCTGCTCACCATCTTCGGCACCTGTTTTCTCCGTATCGGATGGGTGTTCCTACTCTGCCCACTCCACCCCGGATTTACATTCCTTCTGACCGTATATCCAGTATCGTGGATTGTTACCGGGCTACTGGTGGGTACGGCCTATGCCCTACATTGGCGCAAGGTGCGGCGTGCCGAACACGCCTGCACGGTATGCGCATGAACTCGTACAGGCGTGGGCGTATCATACAAAGAGGTCGCGGTGGGGCATCTTTGCCCCGTACTTCTTTCTGAGTTTTTCAAACAAGGCCATAGTGTCTTTCGAGAAGCCGTGTCCCTTCCATGTACTTGTGTTCGTAATCAAAATCCAGCATTGCCCGTCAGCGTAGCGCAACACAATGGCACTGGTACCCGATAGCGAACCGGTACGTACCCACGGCCCTTTGGTCGGCGTGAAATTCCATCCCAATGAGAAACTGCCATCGGCCATCGGTCGAGTCATCAGCGTGACACTACCCTTATTGAGAATGTCGGGCTTGCCCGGCAAAAAATCGATGGCGGCAATCAGGCGACTCAACTCCGCCGCCGATGCACACCATGCTCCAGCCCCCAAGAGACGGGGAATATCGTTCTCGCCATAGCATTTTTCCACCAGCCGTCCGCTATTGTTGTATTCATAGACTGGCTCCGACCCTTTGTGCATATAGTACCTCACCTCGTTGGGACGGCGGTCTTTGTAGTAATTGCCTGCTATATGGAAGTCGTAGCACCCGGCCGGATGCAGCACCTTCTCTTGCATAAACTGCTCATAACTCATGCCCGACCTCTTCTCTATAATCAGGGAGAGCAGCGTGTAACCCAAATTTGAGTAGCAAGTTGACGTACCGGGCGTGTACCCAAGATGCCGCCGCAACAAGATGCGCAACAATGTCCGGTGGTCGGGCGGCGTCGTGAGATGATTCTGCATGATAATATAGCGTGTGGAGAACATCGGATCGCCTGCATAATTGGTGAAACCCGCCTTATGACGAAGCAACTGTTCGACAGTGATGTCGAAATAGCGCTTATCCTTGATGACACTAGTGTAGACCGTATCGTTGAGTATACCTTGCGGACCGAACACGCGGTCGGTCAGTCGTACCCGTCCCATCTCACGCAGTTTCATGATACCCACGGCTGTCACCAATTTCGAGACCGATGCCATACGCATGATGTGCGACGGTTCCATGGCAACACCCTGTTCCTTGTCGGCCCATCCATAACCACGCGCATAGACAAGCGAGTCTCCCCGTGATATAGCCAACTGTGCCCCGTTGAGTTCCCATCGGCGTAGATAACGCTCCATGATGGAGTCTATCTCATGAAATTCCGGACACATCGTGCGAGCGTTAGACAACGAGTCGTTGATGTGCGCCTTGGGCAACGTGGAGGCCGTTGCTACCTCGGTTTCTGCCGTACACCGCTTGCACGTTTTCACCGTGAGCAGTACACCTATGGCCAATATCAGTATTAAGGAAAAGAGGCGTTTGTATTTCTTTTTCAGTCTTCTTCCCATTTTTTTAAGTAGGTATTCAAAATCATTCGTATATAAATGTCCGCAGATGTCGTTTTTTGAACACCTACTACAATTCTATATACCACAAAAAAGATGTCACGGACGGCGTACCTTCCGTGACAATTATGATTATGCTGGGGATACCTGGTCGGATTTTAGCCCCTGCATCTCTATCCTATCCGTATGACATACTCGCTCAAGAACGAGGCTCCGGGCTGCAGATGGTTCATCAAGTACTTGTCCTTGAACTTGCCTTTGTAGCCCACATGGTCGTGTACACCATACCACGGTTCGATACAGACAAAGGGAGCGTGCTTGCCGTAAGGACTCCACAGACCCACACAAGGAGCCTTGAAGTCTACCGTGACAACCGGTTTTCCTTCACCGTCAAGCAAGGCCACACTATGCAGTTGACACTGGTCGATGATCACTGCATCGTCCTTGAAACTCTCTTCATCGTATGTCCATCGCCCGTCTTCTGTCGGCAATTCATAGCGGTCGGACACGATACACCCTTCCACGTTGCCGTAAATACGGTCTATACGACCTTCGTTGTCAAACTTCATCACGCCGTGCATCGGTTCCCCTTCTTTCAAGCCGGGAACATAGAAAGCCGGGTGCGCACCGATTTGGAAATGTATCTCCTTGTTGTCCGTATTGTGCACATGCCAGATGACGTGTATCTCGTTGCCTATCAGTTTGTAGGTGACGGAGAGGACAAACTTGTACGGATAGTGGCGCAAAGTCTCTTCCGTGTCCGACAATACATAGGTGACGCGATTGTCATCGTGTCTGAGTATCGTAAACTCACTGTCGCGGGCAAACCCATGACGCCCCATCTCGAAGGTATCTCCTTCGGTACGATACTGTCCTTTCCATAGCCCGCATACGAGGGGGAAGAGAATGGGTGACCGACGTCCCCAATACTTGTCATCGCCCTGCCAGAGATATTCATGGCCGGCATTATCCTTGATGCTCTGAAGTTCTGCTCCAAGGGCAGATACCTCTACCTGCAACACTTCGTTTTTCAGTTGTTCCATGTCATTGTTCTTTTGTTTCGTACATGCTCGGCTAAAATGCAAAAATCCCTCAAAGGTATTTTTTTAGAGCCCGCCTTGCAAAATTAGCCAAAATATTCCGATTTCTTGTGTGGCGGAAGGAATTTTCAAAGTACGATTTCCACCACCTTATCAATATCGTCGGGCACCTTGTCGAGCGTGATAACGACACCTCCCTCACACTTGCTCATCTTGACCGGTTTGCGCGTAACATAGTCGACGGCCTTCCCGATCCCCTTCACGGTCTTGGCCGGCAGAGGGAGGAACAAGGAGCGATCCTGCAGACGGAGTATATGTACGAAGAGCCGACCGTCCTTCTGGGTCGTCACACCCCAGTCGTGCGGAGCGACGAGACCGGCGCGTGTACCGTAGATTGTCTCTCCATATACCTTCATCCACTCACCCATCTCGCGCAAGCGGTCGAGGGCAGTTGCGGGCAATTCGCCATTGGGTTGCGGACCGATATTCATCAGCAGATTGGCATCCTTGCCTGCGGCATTGACCAGATACTGTATGAGCGTGCGGGTCGACTTGTAGTCCTGGTCGGTAATCTTGTATCCCCACATGCCGTTCATGGTCTCGCAAGTTTCAAGAGGAAGGCGACTGATATCCTGCCCGGATAGTCCGGCCTTGTTTTCCCCCGGAAGGTCACGCTCGAATATCTGTATATCCTCGCCTTCAAAAGGTGTCTGATGGTGATTGTTGCCCACAAGACATCCTGGCTGCAGACGGTGTATCATGGCATATTGCTCGGGCAGTTGCCAATCGAAACCAGGATTTTGGTCCTGGTCCCACCATCCGTCAAACCAGATAGCCCCAATCTTGCCATAATTGGTGAGAAGTTCGGTGAGTTGGTGGTTCATAAACGCATAGTAACTTGCCCAGTCACCCTTGGAATTGGGACGGCCGGTACCACGACCGGTACGTCCCCAAGGAGCATCCTCACGATACCAGTCGATATGCGAATAGTAGAGATGAAGACGGATGCCCTGCTTGTGACACTCGTCGGCCAGTTCCTTGAGTATGTCGCGACCAAAAGGAGTGGCATCAACGACATTGTAGTCGGAGTATGCGGTCTTGAACATCGAGAAGCCCTCATGATGCCGCGTGGTGAAACAAATGTATTTTGCACCTGCCGCCTTGATGGCAGACACCCATTGTGCGGCATCAAACTTTGACGGACAGAAGCCGCCAGCCAGTTTGGCGTATTCCTTGTAGTTGAGATCCTTGTTGGTCATCGTCCATTCGCCGGTGGCCAGCATACTATACAGCCCCCAATGGAGAAAGATGCCGAAACGGTCATCACGGAACTCCTTTCGGGAAGCCAGATTTTCTTCCGTAGGCTGATAGTGCGACGGATTTTCCACATTTTGGGCAGAAACGGGAAACGACATGCCCAAAGCAAACATGAGGGAAACAACAGTTTTTTTCATCGTATTCGTATTGGTAGGTTGAAAAACGTACTTCCACAAAGGTACGGATTGTTTTGCAGCACGCCAAACAAAACAGAAACAAAAAAAACGCCACTCCACCCACGGCCTATCTATATGTCTATCCCATCCCGACTTGCATAAAGCACCGCCGGTCTATACCTTTGCACCCCGTGAGCCCACTACGTCAGCCTATCCCTTCTCCATCAACCACATCACCCGTTAACAAAAACGCAACATCAACACCAAAAACACCAAAGCAATGAACAATTTTACAGACATCTATCCATTCTCCGAAAGAGAAGTTCCCAAGCAATGGCTTCACTGTTTCAATGCCCAGTGCACGCTCCACGACTGCTGCCTACGCTACATCACAGGACTTCGTCTCGACAACCGCACCACTCACGGGTTTGCCGTATACCCCACAGCCACCACCCTCGATCCCTGTCCCCACTACAAAGAAGCCCGTATCATACGTGCCGCGTGGGGATTCGACCGTCTCTTCACCGACGTAAAGGCACGCGACGGCAAGACCATACGCGAAACCTTGAAACGCATGCTTGGCGGCCACGGATCCTACTACGCCTACCATCATGGAGTGATGGTGCTGACTCCCGAACTACAAGAAGCCATCCTCAACCTTTTCCGACGCTGGGGTTACACCGAAAATCTTGGTTTCGACGGATATGACACCCGCGTAGATTTCTCCTGACCATCCCGACACTAACCTTTCTAATACCTACAAACAAAAAAGCCTTGCGCACACCACGCAAGGCTTTTTTGTTTGTCATTCACTACCAACCGGCTTTGTACAAAGGCTCTGTACTCTTCGTACAAAGGCCCTGTAGTGACAGTACAAGGCCCTTGTAGCAACCGTACAAAGGCCTTGTAGCAACGGTACAAGACCCTTGTACAAATAATTGTTTGGCAGTACGCTGAAAAAGACGTACCTTTACATACTTTAAGATTCGAAAAAATGCCAAATAACTCCGACTTCTATACACTCCCTCAAGAAAACAGTTCTGATCATTTCACTGATTTTGAAGTGTTGGCTTCTTCAAAGTACTGCATCATCATCAAAGCACGAAAGTTTGGCCAATGGTTTATACTCAAAGCGTTGTCGGATGACTATCGTGATAAGGTACAATATGAGATGCTCTTAAGGAAAGAGTATTCTATCGGATTTAAGTTTGACCACCCTAATATAGTAAAGTATATCGACTATGTGACCGTGCCCCCATTTGGCCATTGTATCCAGATGGAATATATCGTAGGTCAAAGGCTTGACAAATATCTTACTACCGGACTCTCTCTCAATGACAAGAAACGCATAGTAGTGCAACTGTGCGAGGGGCTGAAGACCATACATGCCGAACAGGTGATTCATCGTGACCTCAAATTTGAGAATATCCTTATCACCGAAAACGGACATAACGCAAAGATTATCGACTTCGGTCTTTCAGACGCAGACAGTTATGCCATCTTAAAGGGGCCCGCAGGTACTGAAGGGTTCACATCACCCGAACAGGCAGAAGGCTCCAAAACGTTAGACAACAGAACAGATATCTATTCCCTTGGTATCATCTTACAGAGATTTAAGTTGCCTATCTACTACCATCCCGTCATTGCAAAATGCGTTAAGGAGAACCGAGACGATAGATACCAGACCATCGAGGCCTTTCTGCATGCCTTCACGCACCAGCGTCAGAAGATGAGCGTTGTGGCCTTTGCCATAGTCGGAACCATTTTTCTAATTGCTTTTATCACTTTTTATCATGCGCCTTCTGCTGAGCCACAAAACCTTACCTTGCCATCGGTCATCGCGAACAAGCCAAATAACACAACTGTTTCCGTTCGTCCACATTCTGATGTGCCAACAACAGGAACACCCCTCACTGAAGCACCCAAACCAGTGAACCAAGACGGAGAAGAACCCTCCCAAGAAACTTTATCCAAAACGGCTGTTCTTGATTCTGCGCCTTCTTTGAACGCCCTCACAGCTGAGTTGCACCATGCTATTGATGACATCATGAACCCATATATCGAGAAGAAGAAGGCTGGTATCAATATAGCCGAACACCAAACGTTCATGCATCAGATGGAGCGGAAGTTTGACACGCTGAAACAAACATTCTTTTCAAGGAAGAATCTTGGCGAATTGCGCACCATCTTGTTACAAGAATATGATCGATATTGGACTGAAAAGATATGCGAATATGGTAGAGCGGGAAAGGTACGTCAACTTACTTCAAAGGAACGACGCGAAATGATACGCCGTCAGATGCCCCGGCTACGTAGGCTACAAGACTCCCTCTATGGCAAACATCATCAAGATACAAAGGTTGTCCAGCCCTGAAAATATCGCACTTGAATCGGTCGCCGTCCTCAATCTTTGCGTTCTCTGAAAGCCGGACTACAAATCGATGGTCGCCAAGATACTCAAACAGACAATGACGGTTAGGCTGCCATGTCACCTCCACACTATCGCCCACGTTCAAACTATCGCTGCGCAAAATCTTCGTAGCGTAGAAATCGGACTGCACCCCATTGTCATTGAGCCTCTGCAAAAAGTCCTCCCACCCTTTATTTCCAGCATATTTGCATAGCACGTCGTAAGTGTACCGGCGCGTGTTGGCATAACCCTTTACATATCCCCACAACCGTTTCAGTGTAGATATGCTGATAGAACAACCTGTCGCTTTCTCGATTTCGTCAGAGAGACTGCTGAAATCGGATGGCGTGACAGGATTTTTGCCGTATCTTATGTTTACGCTCTTTATCAGTTCTTTTATTTCGGGTGATTGCTCCATTGTACGTTTCTTTTACGCAAAGGTAAACATATTTTCTTTCCTTATTAACAATGCGTAGACTTTTAGAATACGTCTATATTCAAAAGAACTAAAAAGAACCAACTACTTCGTTTCACGATAACTCCCTTTTCTATACCTTTGTGTTTGGAAAACAATTCCAATCCACGATAGTTGCAAGCGAAGTGTGCTTTCGGTGTGACAAATGTTTTATTCAAATCGAGATATTATGAAAAAGTATTTATTCCTTTTAAGCCTCGTAGCGTTGTTATCCTCATGCACCCATAAGAAATACGAGTACAAAACGATCGAAATGGAAGCCAAAACTGGGGTGTATGAAGATTTCTCATCCACGACCTTGCCTGATCCTACCTCCGAACTGAACCGGCTCGGTGCTGAAGGTTGGGAACTGGTGGGTGTGTATACAGGGACCAATAGCGCTTTCCCGAATTTTGGAAAAGACGAATATGTTACGGGCATACGTACCAACACACGCACCAGTAGCGTGAACTTTGTGCTTAAACGAGAAGTAACAAGCCTTTCAAGTGCAGACACGAGTGAGCAATAGCGACTCGATGTCAGAATTCACTCTAAGTTAGCAGAAAATTGCGGCGAAGCCGCATAATATGCGGATTACAATACTCTTATGGCAGATTATATAGAGTTAAAAGACATTACGAGAAAACACCCTAACTTGACAATTCAGCAGATATTAGCAGTTGCATGCCTCTGCAACATTCGTATTAGAACTGGTTATGCTACACCCGTTACTTCTTACAAAGTTGCATTGCTGGAAAAAAGATTAATGGAAATAGAAAAACCCAACCAACAAACGCCTAACATAAAGTCCCCCAAAAAAGAATCACTTCCCAAACCAACTGTTCCGCCAACACCAAAGACAAGTAAGCGAGTAAAGCCCAAAAAGCCACTGGCAATTACGCCCAACCATAAGAAACAGAACAATAAAAAGAAACTAACAGATTACCAAAACTATATACCGTTATATAGTGCACGGGAAATGGTTCCCCCAATGCGCACAAAAAGATTGCCTATACACAAGGAAACGGAATATAATGCCAATGACGAATATATCCGAAAAGTGTTGATAGGCATCACGCTTCCATTATCATCTTATGATGCCATAAAGAGTGCCGTAAAATACGCAAGGGAGAGATACCTTCTCGATGCCCTATTGTTGGAACGTATCTATCACCATTTAGCCAATGACACACATCTTCAGAAATTCTTTGTTGACAATGTTATATGCCGCTACGTTGAGACTGACATCCTAACGAAAAAGAATGGAACGGAAAACAATGCCGACCGTTTTTTGCTGGACATATACAAAAAGCAGAACAACGAACCGGCATTGGATATCTTGAAACCACAGGAGTTTCTTCTTGACTGGAAAGACGTCATCTTTGGTGACAAACGGATAAGAATAATGCCACCGAGAACGGGCAATATAAAATTTGCCCCGTTAGACGTTCCGAATAAAATGAGTACAAGTTTTCTCAACCGATTAAATGAATATCTGCAAAGACGTCTACCACGAATTCGTTGCATTGCCAAAGATAACAAACTTACCCTCTTGGACAAGATCGATTTGTCTCCAGCCATAAAGTACCTGAAAGTGAGGGACGTCAAAACGGCCTTAGACCCCGAAACTGACGGTGCAAAGAAGACGGTTCCACCCCATTTTGCGGTGAATAGTTTGGAAGAGGCCCTGGCCCAGGCAGACAAGTATAATCAAGAAAATCTCCGAAAACTGAAATCCCAATATATCAATTATCTTGCTTCATTGCAAGCAGATGATTATAAAGTCATTCCTTGTACTGAAAGGGTAACGCATGTGAGCAATGATACGGATAAAATGGAGAATGCATTTATCTTTACATTGGCGGGCAATAGACCAAACAAACTGATACTCGCCGTAGAAAACATCAATACAGCCCGTGCAACGATGCTTTTCTCCTTCAGACGTGTCTATTATGACAAGATACTCCGGGGTATCTTTAATTACTTGCGAAGTTGCGAATACAATAAACGCAGCACCCTTCGTACATGGGAACGATACGGACTAAATGGTATCGAAATAGAATATCATGCAGTCAACCATAGAAGTGATACACATCATTATTCTTGGTTTGAAACCTTGAAATACAGAATCAAAACCATGTGAAAGTCTGCCATAGAGCCGGAAATAAGTGACAGCGAAAAAAATAAAAGAGGGAACTTTTAGTACCCACCTTTATTTATTTTCTGTCCATCAATAGAGCCAGCGCCATCAAAAACGTATGGCCGCTCAGAGCAATTCTGCCAGAACACATGCCGCCATCGCCTTGTATCCCTCCTCGCTGGGATGCAGATGATCGCCCGAATCATAGCCCGGAGCAAACGATACGGGACGGACGGCATCGCGCACAGCCTCATCGAAATCGACACAACCGTCGAATATGGGTGATGTACGCAGCCATTCATTGAACTGTCCACGCAACGTCTCGCGCTCTTCCGTGTAGGTACGCCAGCCGCAGATAGGCAATAGTGTGCCGCTCCATACTGACAGCCCCAACTGACGGGCATGCTCCACATAGATCTGACTCACACCATGCTCCAAATCTTCAAGTGTGGGCATGTCACTCCACGGACGGAACGGATTGACATCCGTACCTACAGGATGGATGATATCGTTGATGCCATGCTGTATGATGACCGACCGGGCACCGCTGACCCGCATCTCCACCGGAAACCGTACGGCACCACGAAGACCATAGGCCTGATAGGTGATACAGTCATACTGCCGCAATATGCGAGTTCCGCAAACAGCTCTTCGTATCACCGCCACATTGCGGTGTCCTTCCTTCCAAGCGCGAAGGGCAAGCCAGTCGGGCCAACTCTGCGCGGTGATGGAATCGCCATAGCAGACAAGAGCATGATTGCATGGGGCGGTAAGTACGTCTATCGTATTGAGGAAATAGAACCACTGCGTACGCCGGGTGAGATCTACGGGCAACGTGGCTTCCTCGGCATGGTCGCCATAACTGTACTGCCCCTGTGAGAGAGGACCCGTAACAAGCGTTCCAGCATTCATCTGGGTGAAGTCCTCGAAATACATGCTCACATCGATAAATTCGTCTGCCTGGACAGAAAACTTCACCTCGTCGCTGTCGGTTTCTTCTCCCGGCAACAGTGTGACCGTCGCCTTACCACCGAAGGTAACGGAGACGGGCGTCTGCCTGCCCTCTGCATGATGGGCAACAAAGGCACGGGTGAGCACGACCGGTTCGGTACCCGTAAGATTGGAAAAACGCAGGCGCAGGGCACTTCCGTCGAAGGCCATACGTATAGGATAGCGCAAGGTGAGATCCTTAGCATAGATAGCCTCGCGACGGTCGGTAATGGAGGTGGCATTTCCCCAACAAGTCACCCATTGGGTGTGGGAGTTGCGGTCTGTCGCATTTATGGTATTGTTCTCGGTATCGCTCATGTACGTTTCGTTTTTCGGATTTATAGTGACGGTGAAAAAACAAGTAGGCGTTCAAAACGCCTCCTACAATGTCTGCACAATGTCTTCAAGGGCCTTCCGTTTCTTTTCCGCATGAGGACAGTCTTCTGCCACATGTCCGACAGGAACGACGGCAACGGCCTCATATCCCTCTACCGGAAAGAGTTCGCGCAGAAGGGCCGCATCGAAGTTGCACACCCAACAGGACCCCAGTCCCCGATCGGCGGCAGCCAGACAAAGATGCTCCGTAGCAATGGCCACATCGATATCGCCATGAGGCTTGCCGTCACAAGGACGCACCCATGCCTCACTGTCGTTGCGCATGCAGATGATGTAAAGCGGAGCCGTAGCAAACCATGAGCGACCGTAGCATCTACACAGACGTGCCCGAGCCTCCTCGCTTCGTACAACGAGGAAACGCCACGGCTGCCGGTTGACGGCCGAAGGAGCCTGACGGACACACTCCAGTATGTAGTTCAAATCCTCATCAGACACTTGTTCTGACGTATATTTGCGTGCGGAAAACCGTTTCTCTGACAATTCTTTCATCATTTTATATAAGTATTCAAGATTATTCGTAGATAATATTTATGTAGCACGCTCCGGCTACATCATACACTTGGAGGAAGGCATATCACGGTTGTCTGCCTTCACCGCTCCGGCATAGCGGCTACTGAATGCAGCATTGATCTCCGCCAATTCCTTTCTTCCAAAAATATAGTCATCGTACATGTCATCCATGTCGATACCTTCGCACTCACCATCGCCGTAAGCAAGAGAGGCTTTCACGATCTCCATACGTTCGTCGACGGTAGTGTCCTTTATCAGTATACTTTTCATTGTTGTTCGTTTTTCTCAGTTAATAAATATTATGAACACCTACTTAGCGGGAAGGCTCAGAATGGTACAATCCATCTATAAGCAGACAGTCCTGATTTTCGAATCGAAAACCAGGACTGCTGTGTTTGTTTGGAATAAGTGTTTGGTGATGTTTAGGCCTCGGCTTCGGGTATCACAGAGACAGTACTTCTGTCCTTGCGGCCTTTACGGAAGTTGACTACACCGTCTACGAGAGCGTAGAGTGTGTCGTCCTTACCGATACCTACATTCAGACCGGGATTGTGCTTTGTACCACGCTGGCGAACGATGATGTTGCCGGCGATAACTTTCTGGCCACCCCAGATCTTGACGCCTAATCTTTGAGAAGCTGACTCGCGTCCGTTCTTCGAACTACCTACACCTTTTTTATGTGCCATTTCTTGTTCCTCCTAAAAATTTAAGCGATTACTTCTTTGATTGTTACCTCGGTGAACTGTGCGCGATGACCGTTCTTCTTGCGATAGTCCTTTCTGCGCTTCATCTTGAAGACAATGACCTTGTCGCCTTTTACGAGAGGATTGACAACCTCGCATACTACTTTGGCACCTTCTACGGCAGGTGCACCTACCTGTACTGTTCCTTCATTGTCGACAAGCAGTACCTTGTCGAACTCAACAGTCTGGCCTTCCTGAGCATCCTTGATGTGGTTGACGAACAATTTCTTGCCCTGCTCTGCCTTGAACTGCTGACCGTTAATCTCTACGATTGCGTACATTAATTATTAAAATAAACGGGTTTTCTCTGCGAGGCGACCGACCAAAAGCCGATGCTTCTTATTGCCCCAACAGAATAAATCGGCTGCAAAATTACAAATTATCCGCCCAACATCCATATCTCTATCCTCCTTTTTAATACAGATTAACATGATTTCTGCGGTCAGCAACCGTTTTTCCCCACACAACGAAAGATACAATATAAGAAAAAGCGTTTTCTCATCTCTTATTCGTACTTTTGCCTACTCTACCGACAGAAGCGGATACAAATGACAATACAAGACCTCATACTACGCGCCGGCAACCTTCCAGCAGCGGACATTGCAGAGAAAGTGAACACGGCGATACAAACACACACAGCCGTAATCATCACCGCCCCTCCAGGAGCCGGAAAATCAACTTTGCTACCTCTGACCATTGCGGCAGGCAACGCGACCAGCGGAAAAATACTCATGCTCGAACCGCGCCGCATTGCTGCCCGACAGATTGCCCTGCGCATGGCCGACATCATCGGTGAACCTGTGGGCAAGACCATTGGCTACCGCGTACGTTTCGAAAGCAAGACGAGCAAGGACACCCGCATAGAGGTGCTCACCGAAGGCATCCTCACCCGCATGCTCGTAGACGATGCGACACTCGACGGAGTAGACACGGTCATTTTCGACGAGTTTCACGAGCGCAGCATCAACTCCGACCTGGCTCTCGCCTTGGTACGGCAGGCCCAACAGATTGTACGCCCCGACCTCAAAATTGTCATCATGTCTGCCACCATCGACACGACAGACCTCAGCCACACGCTCCAGGCACCGGTCATCAAGAGCGAAGGCCGGATGTTTCCCGTAACGACAAGATATGCCACCGAGGACACACTGCCACGCGATATGACCCGCGCTGCTGCCCGTGCCATCGTAGAGACCCACCGCGAACAGGAGGGCGACATTCTTGTATTCTTGCCGGGACAGGGCGACATAGAAACATGTGCCGACCTTTTAGGGGACAGCCTGTCACCCACACACATCTGTCCGCTCTACGGGCACTTGTCACCCGAAGCCCAGCAAACTGCCATCGCCCCGTCGCGCAAGGGCGAAAGAAAGGTTGTGCTGGCCACATCGATAGCCGAGACCTCACTGACCATAGAAGGGGTGCGTATCGTCATTGACAGCGGACTTTGCCGCCGCTCCGTATTCGACACACGCACCGGACTGAGCCATCTCGAAACGGTAGCAGTGAGTCGCGACATGGCCGAGCAACGCCGCGGACGCGCCGGACGTGTATCCGAAGGTTCCTGCATACGCCTGTGGACTCCAGCCACCGACCACCACATGACCGAGCGCCGCACGCCCGAGATTGCCGAAGCCGACCTTGCACCGCTTGTACTCAGCGTGTCCGCCTTTGGCGAAAACGACGTGACTGCGCTTCCTTGGCTCACGCCACCCTCTACAGATGCCACCAAGAAAGCATATGCCCTTCTGCAGACGCTCGGTGCTACCGACCCGACGGGCAACATCACCCCCATAGGCAAACGCATGGCCACCCTACCCTGCCATCCACGCATTGCGAGAATGATACTCTGCGCTGACACGACCGCCCTACAAGGTCTGGCCTGCGACATCGCCGCCTTAGTAGAGGAGAAAGATCCGACAGGAGACGATCCGACAGACACCGACATGACCTGTCGTATCGCTACACTCCGACATCTCCGTCAAAAGAAACAGACCGGACGATGGAGCCGTATCGCCCTGATTGCCCGAGAATACCGGCATATGGTACATATCGACGAGGACAATTCATGCGTAGATCCATACGATGTGGGCATGCTCATCGCCCACGCCTATCCCGAACGCATCGCCATGGCTACCGATGCCATCGGCGGATACCGACTGGCAAGCGGCGGAAATGTACGTTTGGAACAATCGGATGCGCTCACGGCCCATCCGTGGCTGGCCATCGCCTCCCTACATGCCACGGGGCAAAGCGGGCGCGTGTTTCTCGCCGCCCCCGTCCGTCCTGACCGGCTGGACGTCACGACCACATACGACAATATATCATGGGACAACAAGCAAGGATGTGTCGTGATGCAACGCGAACAGCGCATCGGCAGACTTGTCGTCAACAGCAAGCCGATACACGACGCCGACCACGAAACCATTGTCACCACCGTATGCGAAGCCGTAAGAAAATACGGACGAAGCCTGCTCGACTGGAACGAAGACACCCTACGACTCCAACGGCGTATCGCTGCCGTCAGCGTATGGCACCGCGACCTCGACCTTCCCGACCTTTCCACCGACCATCTGCTCGAAACCGCCAAAGACTGGCTTCCTTTCTATATCGAAGAAGACGGACGCATCAAGACTACGGCGACTGAACTGTCGAAAATACCACTTGCACAGGTGTTGTGGACACTCATACCCTACGACCAGCAACAAACGATAGACCGCCTTGCCCCCACACACATTACTGTACCGACAGGAAGCCGCATCCGCATAGACTACCGACAAGGAGCAGAAGCGCCGGTACTTAGCGTCCGCCTACAGGAGTGTTTCGGACTGACATCCACTCCAACCGTTGACAACGGCAGGCGACCAATACTCATGGAACTGCTCTCACCGGGCTTCAAACCGGTACAACTCACCCAAGACCTCGCCAATTTCTGGAACTCTACCTACTTTGAAGTACGAAAGGAACTACGCCGGAGATACCCGAAACACTACTGGCCTGAGAACCCATTGGAAGCAGAAGCCGTACGCGGGGTAAGACGAAAGACATAAGTAGCATCTCCCCCCCCCCTCAAAAAACAGCCGTTACTACTGTCCTCACCCGAAAATCCAAATGCCATGCGACATCTGATTACCGTCCTCATCTCCGTTCTTTGCTGCCTCGCCGCTACAGCCGACATTCCACCTTTGTTGCCCATGCCCCAAAAGATGGAACTCGGCAAAGGATATATCCGCGCCACTGCATCGGTAAAGGAACATCTCGTCGACTCTATACCCGAAGCCCACTTTCAGGAGGAAGCCTACCGACTGGTTGTCAGCAACAAGGGAATAGATATCACGGCCACGACAGAGACAGGACTCTTCAGAGCCCGACAAACCCTACAGCAACTGAAAACGCAAAAACACGGGCACACCAGTATACCGCTATGCACCATCACCGACTGGCCCGCCTTCCGCATACGGGGATTCATGCACGACACGGGCAGAAGTTTCATACCCTTGGACGAACTCAAGAAAGAGATAGATCTGCTGAGCCGATACAAAATCAACGTGTTTCACTGGCATCTCACTGAAAATCAGGCATGGAGGATTGAGAGTCGGCTTTACCCTCAACTCAACGCCCCTCAAAACATGGAGCGCGACAAAGGACAGTACTACCTGCTGCGAGAATTGTCCGAGATGACGGTCTACTGCAAAGAACGCCACATCACGCTGATACCAGAAATAGACATGCCGGGACACAGTGCGGCATTCGAACGCACCTTCGGTTTCTCCATGCAGACTCCCCAAGGAAAGAAAATCCTCCGCGACATCATCACCGAACTGTGCAACGCTACCAAGACACCCTACATACATATAGGAACAGACGAGACCGTATTCAGCGACTCCACATTCGTGCCGGAGATGGTAGACTTCGTTCACAGCATAGGACGCAAAGCCGTATCATGGAATCCGGGATGGACCTACCGTCCGGGAGAGATTGACATGACACAACTGTGGAGTTACCGAGGAAAAGCCCAACCCGGTATTCCTGCCATAGACTGCCGTTTCCACTACGCCAACCACTTTGATACCTATGCCGACCTCGTGGCTCTCTACAATAGCCGCATATACGGCCAAGTGGAAGGTAGTGACGACATCGCTGGCTGCATACTTGCCTTCTGGAACGACAGATACATCGACAACACACGCCAATTGCTGGCCGAAAACGGTTTCTGGCCCTACATGCTCACCTTGGCCGAACGAGCATGGCGGGGCGGCGGACACGGATACTTCGACGGCCACACCACATTGCTGTACGACAACGAACCGGAACAGAAGGCCGAGTTTGCCGAATTCGAAAACCGTCTGCTATGGCACAAAGACCATACGCTACAAGGAGAACCATTTGTCTATGTGAAACAGACTGACGCAGAATGGCGCATCACCGATGCCTTTCCCAACGAAGGGGAACTCGACCGCACGTTTCCTCCCGAGCAATCACTAATACAAGCCACCCGTCCAGAAGAGGAAGATACCACATACTTATACAACGGGCGAACCTACGCCACACGCACCATCTGTGGGAACGGCATCTACCTACGCCACGTATGGGGCACTCTCGTACCGGGCTTTTATCCTCATCCACAAGAAAATAGCACGGCCTACGCCTCCCGATGGGTGTACTCGCAACATGCCCGCAATGCCCAACTGCTCTTCGAAACACAGAACTACAGCCGGTCTGAAAGCGATTTGCCGCCATTGCAGGGCACTTGGGACTACCGTCATAGCCACATTTGGCTGAACGGCGAAGAGATTCTGCCTCCCGCATGGACTAACACCCATACGCACCGCAACAACGAGATACCGCTACGCAATGAAAATGCCGCGTCACGGACACCCGTCACGGTACATCTACAAGAAGGCTGGAACCACATTGTCGTGAAACTACCCGTAGGACGCTTCACCACCCCAGAGACACGACTCGTCAAGTGGATGTTCACCGTTGTCCTCACCACAAACTGAAGACGGGCCCTAAGGGAGAGCGGAGAAAACGGCCAAAAAGACGAGCCGGACAACCATCCCCGAGGGGTATTTCATACCGTTCAAATCACGGTACGTTATTTTTACCGTCACAAACGGGCGATAATCAGAAAAAAATGCGTAAGTTTGTCGTCAAAAAGAATTTCGACACGATACATGAGAAAAGCCCTGGTACACTTTCTATGGGGTGCTTTGTTCACCATATTTCTTCTCATAGCCGGCATATTCACCGCCATTTGGAATGGCTGGATAGGCTATATGCCCCCCGTAGAAGACCTGCAGAATCCTATCAACCGCTTTGCCACCCAGATTTATACCGCCGACGGCAAGGTGATCGGCACATGGAACTTCAACCGCGAGAACCGTATCTGCATACCCTACTCCAAAATTTCGCCCCACCTCGTACAAGCCCTTGTCGCCACAGAAGACGAACGCTTCTACGACCATTCAGGCATTGACTTTATCGCCCTTGGACGAGCCATCATTAAGCGCGGCATCCTCGGACAGAAGAATGCCGGCGGCGGATCTACCATCACCCAGCAGTTGGCCAAGCAACTCTACTCTGAAACGGCAGCAAGCACCACACAACGTCTCTTGCAAAAACCCATAGAATGGGTGATTGCCGTCAAACTTGAGCGCAACTACACCAAAGAGGAAATTATCGCCCTCTACCTCAACTATTTCGACTTTCTACACAACGCTGTCGGCATCAAGACGGCCGCCAACACCTACTTCAACAAGGAACCGGGCGACCTCACCATTACGGAGTCGGCTACGCTCGTCGGACTATGCAAAAACCCCTCCTACTTCAATCCCGTACGCTATCCGGACCGGAGCCGTGACCGCCGCAATGTAGTACTGTCACAGATGCGAAAGGCTGGCTATCTCTCGGAGACCGACTATGAGCGTTGCTGTGCCGAACCGCTCACCCTCAACTTCCACCGCACTGATCACAAGGACGGTACAGCCCCCTACCTACGCGAGTTTCTCCGCATATATATGTCCGCCAAACGTCCCGAAAGAGACGATTACCCCACATGGAACAAGCGGCAATATGTGCTCGACTCCATCGCCTGGGCCACCGACCCGCTCTACGGATGGTGCAACAAGAACTTCAAGAAAGACGGCAAACCCTACAACCTCAATACCGATGGTCTGAAGGTGTATACCGCCATCGACTCACGCATGCAACGATACGCCGAAGAATCGGTTTACGCTCATGTGGCACGCTTCCTGCAACGGGAATTCTTCAAGGAAAACAAGAACAAGCCCAACGCTCCATTCAGCGAAGCCCTCAGTACGAAAGAGGTCAACCAAATCATAGGCCGGGCCGTCGCACAAAGCGAACGCTACCGCAACCTCCGTGCCGCCGGTGCCTCGGAAGAAGAAATAAAACGCTCCTTCCATACACCTACAGACATGACACTCTTCACCTATCACGGCGACATCGACACCGTAATGACTCCGATAGACAGCATACGGTATGTCAAGTCGTTCCTACGTGCGGGATTTATGAGCATGGATGCCAAGACCGGACAGGTGAAAGCCTATGTCGGCGGACTCGACTACTCACACTTCATGTACGACATGGTGATGAACGGTCGCCGACAGATAGGATCCACCATCAAGCCCTTCCTCTACGCCCTTGCCATGGAAAACGGTTTTTCACCCTGCGACCAAGCCCCCAACGTACAACGGACGTATATGGTTGCCGGTCAACCTTGGACTCCACGCAATACCAGCCGCAACCGCTACGGACAGATGGTAACCCTGAAATGGGGTCTCGCACAGTCAAACAACTGGATATCGGCCTATCTGATGAGCAAGCTCAATCCGCAGCAGTTTGTCAGCCTACTACACGACTTCGGCATCAACAACCCCGACATATATCCGTCGATGTCGCTCTGCCTCGGTCCGTGTGAAGTATCTGTAGCCGAGATGGTCAGCGCATACAGTACGTTTGCCAACAACGGCATACGCACCGCACCGCTACTGGTCACCCGCATCGAAGACAACGAGGGCAATGTCATCACCCAGTTCCAGCCCCGCATGAACGAGGTCATCAGTTCGGAAAGCGCATACAAGATGATTGAGATGCTCCGCGGCGTCGTCGACGGCGGTACCGCCGGACGTCTGCGCTACAAATACGACCTGCCGGGCGAAATAGCCGGAAAGACCGGTACAACCAACCGCAACTCCGATGCCTGGTTCGTAGGCTTTACGCCACAACTGGTCAGCGGATGCTGGGTGGGTGGCGAAGACCGCGACGTGCACTTCGACTCTATGCGCATGGGACAGGGCGCAACCATGGCATTGCCCATCTGGGCATACTTTATGAAGAAAGTGTACGCCGACCACTCCCTACCCTACACGCCCGACGCCACATTCAATGTGCCCGAGGGATTCAATGCCTGCGCCAACGAGAAAGAAAAAGAAGAAGAGGGAGACATGGACATCGACGAGATATACGAATAGCCACACGCCCGACAACGACGTAAAAACAACCATCTATATACAATGAAACCTAATAACATGACACAGCGAAGCCCCATCACGTGGGTGCCGACGCTCTACTTTGCCATGGGTATGCCATTCGTGGTACTCAACATGGTATGTACACTGATGTTCAAAGGACTTGACATCTCCGACAGTCAGATTGCTTTCTGGACCTCCATCATCATGTTCCCCTGGACACTGAAACCACTATGGAGTCCGTTGCTCGAAATCTACAAGACCAAGAAATTCTTCGTCATCGTCACACAGATAGCCACAGGCTGCATATTCGGCCTTGTGGCACTCGCACTCCAACTGCCTGACTTCTTCGCCATCACCATCGCCCTGCTCGCCGTCATCGCCCTTAGCGGTGCCACCCATGACGTAGCCGCCGACGGCGTATACATGGCCACCCTCTCTACCGAAGACCAAGCCAAATATATCGGATGGCAGGGAGCCTTCTACAACATAGCCAAGATAGCCGCAACTGGCGGTCTTGTCTATCTGGCCGGAATGCTCATCACACACTTCACAGGCGACACAACCGGACTTTCCGACGTAGCCGCTGCCGCCGCCAAGCACAAAGGTACAGTGACCGCTTGGATGACCATCATGGGCATCATCGGCCTGGTCATGGTATTGCTCGGTATCTATCACATCAAGTTCCTTCCGGCAGATGCCGCCAAGAAGAAAGAAGACAAACCCGGCTTCAAGGAGACTATGAAGGAACTGGGGGCAGTCTTTGCCGACTTCTTCCGCAAACGCCACATTGTATATTATATCTTCTTCATCATACTCTACCGCTTCGCAGAAGGATTTGTGATGAAGATTGTACCGCTCTTCCTCAAGGCCGACCGTGCCCAACAAGGCCTCGGACTGTCAGAAGAAGAGATCGGCATCTGCTACGGCACGTTCGGTGCCGCCGCCTTCGTCATCGGAAGCATCCTTGCTGGATACTATATCGCACACCGCGGACTAAAAAAATCGCTTTTCTCGCTCTGCTGCGTATTCAATCTTCCCTTCGTAGCCTACACCTTCCTTGCCATCTACCAGCCAGAAAGCCTATGGCTCATCGGTGGCGGTATCGTACTTGAATATTTCGGCTACGGATTCGGCTTCGTCGGACTGACCCTCTTCATGATGCAGCAGGTGGCACCCGGCAAGCACCAAATGGCCCACTACGCATTTGCATCAGGCATCATGAACCTTGGCGTAATGCTACCCGGCATGCTCAGCGGCTACGTGAGCGACTGGCTGGGATACAAAGACTTCTTCATCTTCGTACTCGTATGCACCATACCGGCCTTCCTGATCACATGGTTTGTGCCGTTCACCTACCCCGACAAACAAAAGTAACCCTCCCACTACAAAGAACAGAAATACAAATACCATAAACCAATTACAACTATGAGCAAACTCATCATTTCGGGCAACCCGTTGCCCAATATGCCTTGGGAAGACCGTCCCGAGGGTGCACGTTCACCGCTGTGGCGTTGTTCCAAAAACCCCATCATTCCCCGCGACTTGCTGCCCACAAGCAACAGTATCTTCAACAGCGCCGTCGTACCTTTCGGCGAAGGCTTCGCCGGAGTGTTCCGCTGCGATGATACCAACCGCCGCATGGTACTCCATGTAGGTTTCTCTAAGGACGGTGTAAACTGGAACATCAACGAGGAACCGCTCCGCTTCGAATGCGACAACGAGGAAATAGGACAATGGGTATACGGCTATGACCCCCGCGTATGCTTCATCGAAGACCGCTACTACGTGACCTGGTGCAACGGCTACTACGGCCCCACCATCGGTATCGCCTGGACAAAGGACTTCAAGACCTTCCACCAATTGGAGAATGCTTTCTTGCCCTACAACCGCAACGGCGTACTCTTCCCCGAGAAGATCAACGGCAATTTCGCTATGCTCTCCCGTCCGAGCGACACCGGACACACCCCCTTCGGTGACATCTTCTATAGCGAATCTCCTGACATGGAGTTCTGGGGACGCCACCGCCACGTGATGGCTCCTGCCGCCTTCGAAGTATCCGCATGGCAGTGCATGAAGATCGGCGCAGGTCCGGTACCCGTAAAGACTTCCGAGGGATGGTTGTTGTTCTATCACGGCGTGCTCCGCTCTTGCAACGGCTACGTATACGCCTTCGGCTCTGCCCTACTCGATCTGGAACAGCCTTGGAAGGCTACACACCGCTCCGGACCATACCTCATCTCTCCGCAAACTCCGTACGAGTGCATGGGCGACGTGCCCAACGTATGTTTCCCCTGCGCCGAAGTACACGATCCGGAAACAGGCCGCATCGCCGTATACTATGGTTGTGCTGACACTGTCACCGGCCTTGCCTTCGGATACATTCCTGAAATCGTAGAGTGGACCAAGAAGAATAGTATCATCTAAAGCCCACCTAAACTCCTCTACCCTATCCTCTGAAAGAAGAATGCCACTATCGGTATCCTCCTTTCAGAGGATATTTTTTTAGGCCTCACCTTCAGTGACAGGAAAGAATTTGTGACAACAAAAGAGGGGAAAGGGAAAAGATTGTCATATTTTTGCGAATACAAAAATTATCATTACCTTTGCAATGCAATCGTAAGGAAGATTGGCAGAGTGACCGAATGCGCTGGACTCGAAATCCGGTATACCCTTTTTGGGTATCGGGGGTTTGAATCCCTCATCTTCCGCAAGTAAGGAAAGTCCATAAGTGGCTTTCCTTTTTTATGCATGACCTATTGGTCATTTTCTCCTTAATGATTGCGCTAATAATCAAACACTTGTAAAACACAAAGCGTATCAAGCATAGGGCAGACATCCCGATAAAAACGTAGTTGGAATAGGGAAAAACAAAAAAAAGATTGACTGTCTCACGACAACCAATCCGAATCATTAACCTTAATAATCTAATACCATGAAAAACACGGTACAAAGTTACGATAAATATTTATGCTAAAAAAACGTTTCTGAATTTTGCACTATTTTAATAACATTAATTAAAATCGTGTCCGTTCCAATTATATTTTCTTTGCACAAAAACAGCCTCCAACAACTTCTTTTCATCTGCCGTTGCCGTTACTGCATGCGGACTGACAATCAGCATCGGACTATCTTGTGACAACTGCACGGAGAATGTGTAAGGATCAAGTACCCGGAGAAGTTCGTCATACTTCTCTACCGTCATCGTATCAGGACGGTGTACAAAGTCTGAGATATTAAACGTCATGACTGACACCTGTCTCCAGTTCTTGGTATAAATGCCAACAGTAGACTCCATCTCTGGCCCCGACCATGTACGCACAAGGCAGACGAGACTGTCTCCATTAGCAGCCGGAAGAAGGCACATTTGCACAGAAGACACATCGGTGACATGCACAGAAAGATAATCGGCAGATAAGGTATCGGCTCTTGACGTGCCGCCGAGAGCATTGGTCGTAGGAACAGACAGGGCGATATTGTCCTTATTGACAATATCTGCACGTTGTTTTTCCGTCAATACCGGCATCAAGGAGTCGGGCATGGAAATCCACACCTCCCCCACCGTCTGCGCAGACAGGCCGCCGGAACACCCCATGAGAAAAGCGATAAAGACCGCAACACTATATATCCGTCGCAAGAGACTTTCGGAAACGGACTGCGGAAAAATGACTTTAATATTATTCATTGCTAAATTCTATAGAATCTGGTATACTGACGCATCTTATGATTTCCGTCTGCGCCGTTCTTCCACCTCCTCCTCATCGTGAAGCAGAGGCAGAGAGATATGGTAGCGTACGGCTATCCAACGTATGGCGCAAACGGTAAAAAAGGTCACCATCACACCGATATTGGCATTCACACCCATAGCGACCAATGCCCAATAAGCAAGACCGCCTATGATGCTGGCCATAGCGTAAATCTCCTTTTGGAATATCACAGGCACATTGTTGAGCAATACGTCGCGTATAACACCTCCTGCGGCACCAGTGATACATCCCATAATGATGGCCACCCAAAATTGGTGTCCACAATCAAGTGTTTTCTGAAGACCGGCGATAGTGAAGAGTGCAAGGCCGAGCGTATCGAAAACAAACCATGTATTTTCCAACCGCTTGAGCATACGGGCAAAGACAATCACAAAGACCTGCGCAAAGACTGTACACACGATATATATGGAGGAGGTCATCCAAAAGGGAGTGACCCCCAGCATGACATCTCGGATAGTACCGCCACCAATGGCTACGGCTATGCCGCATACAAATCCGCCGAACCAGTCGAAGTGCTTGGCTGCCGCAAGGCGTATGCCGGAAATGGCAAAAGCGAAAGTACCCAGAAACTCGATAATATCGAAGAGCGGCTGATAGAGTTCTTGTCCTGGTATCATAGTCCGTTAACAATATTGACAGGATGACCTTCGACAAAAGCCCGCACATTGTCCACTGCAATCTGCATCAAGCGTTCGCGCGCCTCTCTTGTAGCCCACGCGATATGCGGGGTAAGAAAAGCGTTGGGCTGACGCAACAGCGGATTGTCGGCCGCAGGTGGCTCTTGACACATCACATCAGCGCCGTACGCTCCAAGTTGTCCACTCTCAAGCGCATCAGCCACATCTTGCTCCACGACAAGCGGTCCGCGGGCAGTGTTGATAAGGATGGCACCGTGGCGCATGCCTGAGATCGCCTTGCTGTCGATGAGACCACGTGTCTGCTCTGTCAGCGGGCAATGCAACGATACGATATCACTGGCAGCCAACAAACCGGAGAGTGTGGTCTTTTGGATGCCGGATGGCAGATCTGTGGCGTTCTTACTGGTATAAGCGAACACATCCATACCGAAATCCATGGCGATGCGTGCCACCTTCATTCCTATACTGCCAAGACCGACGATACCTATGGTCTTTCCGGAAATTTCGGTCTGCGGCACATCAAGATAACAGAAATCGGCATTTCTGCTCCACCTACCCTCACGGTTGAGACAGGCATAGCGATCTACCCGATTGGTGATATTGAGAATATGCGCGAAGGTCATTTGGGCTACACTGTCGGTACTGTATGCCGGTATATTGGTCACGATAATACCCAGACGAGCAGCCGCCTCGATATCGACCACGTTGTATCCCGTAGCAATGACACCCACATAGCGTGTGTGCTTCATTTGGGCAAGCGTATCGGCATCGAGCACGGTCTTGTTGGTCAAGACGATTTCCGCATCTGCGATATGCTCCAAGACTTCAGAAGGTTGGGTTCGCGGATATACCGTCAGTTGCCCGCAGGCGCCGAACGGTTCCCAGGACAAATCGCCGGGATTGGCTCCGAAACCATCTAAAACTACTATTTTCATCTATTTTTCTTTTTCTATATTTTGTATTGGGTATATCCAAGAAGGGTATACCTGTCTTTATCGGTTGTTTCTTCTTTCTTTTGCCCAGAAGTGCAGGTTTCGCACGGGGGAGATCAGTCCTTATAGCGATCGCCCCAACAACGCAACATCTGCTGATAGAGTTTTTCCTCAGAAGGAGAATGTTGCGGATGCCATAACCGTTGGTTCTGCAGTTCGTCGGGCATATACTGTTGCGATACGAAGTGTCCGGGGTAGTCGTGGGCGTACAGGTAACCGTCATGATAGCCCAACTGCTGCATGAGAGCCGTCGGTGCGTTGCGCAGATGCAACGGCACTGGTTGGTTGCCCGTTTTCCGTACGAGCGAAAGGGCATCATTGACAGCAAGGTATGAAGAGTTGCTCTTCGGACTGGAAGCAAGGTAGACTACGGCCTCGGCCAATGGTATCCGTCCTTCCGGCCATCCTATCTTCATGACGGCGTCAAAGGCAGCATTGGCCAGCAACAAGGCATTGGGATTGGCCAGTCCGATATCCTCAGCGGCACTGATGACCAAACGGCGCGCAATAAACTGAGGGTCCTCCCCTCCTTCTATCATACGCGCCATCCAATAGAGGGCTGCGTCCGGATCGCTTCCGCGTATGCTCTTGATGAATGCGGAGATAATGTCGTAATGCATATCTCCCTCCTTGTCATAAGCCAAAGGATTCTGCTGCAGGCGCTCCTCCACCAATTTGTCGGTAATCACAACATCGGCATCACCTTCCGATTCGACAACAAGTTCCAAGATATTGAGCAACTTGCGTGCATCGCCGCCACTGTACCTCATCATCGCCGCCGTCTCGCGCAACTCTATATGCCGCTTGCTCAACTCCACATCAGTAGTAACGGCACGATGGAGCAAGGCGAGCAGGTCGTCTTTTTCCAATGACTTCAGTACGTACAGTTGACAACGCGAAAGCAATGGACGGATAACCTCAAACGAGGGATTCTCTGTCGTGGCACCAATAAGGGTCACGACACCCCGTTCTACTGCTCCAAGAAGGGAGTTTTGCTGCGACTTGCTGAAACGGTGAATCTCGTCGATGAAAAGAATGGGTGACGCAGAGGAAAAAAAGCGGCTTTTCTGTGCGCGGTCAATGACCTCACGCACATCCTTCACGCCACTGGTGACAGCGCTGAGCGTATAAAAAGGCGTCTGCAATTTGTTGGCAATAATCTGCGCCAATGTGGTTTTTCCGACACCCGGGGGGCCCCATAATATAAAGGAGGATATACGTCCTGCGTCTATCATTTTGCGCAACACGGAACCCTCACCCACCAAATGTTTCTGCCCGACATAATCGTCGAGTGTACGGGGGCGCAATCTTTCTGCCAACGGCTCACTCATATGTGGAGCAAAATTAGGAAATATATATGAACTGGGCAAAATTTCTGTATAAAAAACTTGTGCAATAGGAGTAAAGTACTTACTTTTGCACCGCTCAAAAATCGCACATGAAAGTAAGCATTGTCCAGACCAAAATCCACTGGATGGCACCGGAAGCGAACCTTTTGGAGGTCCAAAAAATGATGGATACCGCACCAGACAGTGACCTGTACATACTGCCGGAAACCTGGGATACAGGATTTGTCATGCATGGCTCAGACTTGAGCCGTATGCAGCCGGAAAGAACACTTGCATGGATGCGAGAAATGGCCGACCGCCATCAAGCCGCCATCTGCGGGAGCGTCATCATGGAAACCCATTCGCCGGAACAGGCCGGAAAAACAGGAACATACTGCAACAGACTCTTCTTCGTCCGTCCCGACGGACAGACGGAATGGTACGACAAACATCACCTCTTCGGATACGGCGGAGAGAAGACATGTTTCGAAGAAGGCCATCGACGCGTCATTGTGACGTGGAAAGGCTGGCGGCTATTGTTGCTCGTCTGCTACGATTTGCGGTTTCCGATATGGTCACGTTGTCAAGACGACTACGACGGCATACTTATCGTAGCCAACTGGCCCGAAAGCCGTATCGAAGCGTGGGACATACTGACCAAAGCGAGAGCCATAGAAAACCAGTGTTTTGTCATCGCCTGCAACCGTACAGGAACATCCCCGACCGAAACGTATGTCGGACACAGTACCATCATCGGTCCCGACGGCATCTCCATCGCCTCCGCAGAAGGAACGCATGAACAGTGCGTCACGACAGACATTGCCTTGCATACAGTGCGCGAATACCGCAAGAATTTTCCTTTTCTTGCAGACCGCGACCGCCTCACTACCCCCATTTGGCAATAAAGGGGGAACCGTAATGCCAAGACGCATCGCACAAAAAAGTAAAAAATAGTAAACACATATATGAAACAACAGAAAGCCTTAACCCTCAAGACGCTGACAAAAGGTAGTGCTTGGGATATTCAAGAAAATGATGTTTTCCGTCTATGGGAGGCGGCAGAAAAAGACGCCGACCTCAAAGACAATATGGAGCACTATCTCGACGTCATCCGCACGGCGTTCGAAATCGAGAAAATACAGGTCGACCGTCCTGAGGTTATCAAGAAATACGAAGCAAGAGATTTCAAGGTAGACACCATCAAGGCCGATGACAACAAGATAAAAATTGCCATCAAGAAACGCCAGATACAGCGTGTGACCGACCTGACCTACGAGAACATACGTCACATCACAGCAGCAAAACTCATCGAAGTACTTGACCGCAATTTCGGCGGCGGCTGGGAGTCACTACCCCAAAAGATACAAGACATCATCGAAAAGGGTTTCGACATCAGCACAACGACACTTCCCAAAGACAGACTGCACAAGCCCGGCGGCATGTATGAAAAGAAGGTCAACGACGGTTTTGAGGTACTGGAAATAGAAAAGGGAGCCTGGGTAGAAGCCATCTTTGCAAAAGCCAAACCCGAACTGGAGAAGGTTACCGCTTCCATTGAGAACGAACCACACCTCATGCATGAGTTCAATGATGACGACGAGGATCTCGACGAGGAAGAAATCGACGAGAAGTTCGATGACGATGACGACGATGATGACGATACCTTCGACGAGGAAAAACTGACAGAGGAGAGTTATCGCACGACCTTCGACGAAACTCCAGACGAACTCAGTCTCGAAGCAGAGGACATCAGCGAAGAAGAAGAGTACTAAGCACCGGACAATAACAATCCATCAAAATACAGGCGTATTCAAAAATCCTGCAATAGCGATTTTAGAATACGCCTGTATTGTTTTTTATCGGCGGGTTCTCTCAGAACCCACCATCACTTATTTTCTGATATAGTCTACGAAAGCGTAGCGGTAATGATGTTTTTCGTCCACATCATGCTCTTCTCGTGCTTCCTCTTTCCAGTCACTATAGTCCGGGAAAAACGCATCGGCAGACGCTGGAGTATCATCTATCTCGGTCAGACACAGACGGTCGGCCAACGGCAACGCTTGACAGTAAACGCTTGCCCCACCTATCACATAAATATCTTCGTCCGGCGAACAATGCGTCAGCGCCTCATCGAGCGAAGCATAACTGTCACATCCCGGAAAATCGTTTTGGGTACGACTGAGCACCACATTCCGACGGTTGGGCAATGCCCCCTTGGGCAAGGACTCAAAAGTGCGGCGCCCCATAATAATGGTATGCCCCGTAGTAAGAGCCTTGAAGCGCTTCAGGTCGTTGGGCAACCAATACAACAGTTTGTTCTCAAAGCCGATGGCACGGTTGCGCGATACGGCAGCAATAATATTGATTCTCATCGTATAAACATATAAAACACCTTCATTTCTCCCGCTGAACAACACTCAGACACTCACTGCGGCACTGATATGGGGCCACGGGTCATAGTTCTCCAGTTGGAAATCCTCAAAACGGAAGTCGAAAAGACTCTTCACGTCAGGATTGAGCACCATGCGCGGTAGCGGACGCGGGGTACGCGTGAGTTGCAGATGGGCCTGCTCAAGATGGTTGAGATAGAGATGGGTATCGCCGGTGGTATGCACAAAGTCACCCGGTTGCAGTCCGCTCACCTGAGCCATCATCTGCAACAACAAGGCATACGAAGCGATATTGAACGGAACTCCGAGGAAAGTGTCAGCCGAACGCTGATACAACTGCAACGACAGGCGGCCATCCGCCACATAGAACTGAAACAGACAATGACAAGGAGGAAGTGCCATACGGTCGACCTCAGCAGGATTCCATGCACTGACTATCATACGGCGTGAGTCGGGATGGTTGCGTATTTGGTCGAGCACGTTTTGTATTTGATCAATCGTTCCACCCTGATAGTCGGGCCACGAACGCCATTGGTGACCATATACCGGACCGAGATCACCATTCTCGTCGGCCCACTCGTTCCATATTCTCACACCATGTTCCTGCAAATACCGCACATTGGTATCTCCGCGGAGAAACCAAAGCAGTTCGTAGATGATAGACTTCAAGTGCAGTTTCTTCGTGGTGAGCAACGGAAATCCGTCATCCATACAAAACCGCATCTGATGTCCGAACACGCTCATGGTGCCCGTCCCCGTGCGGTCGGTTTTCTTCGTGCCTTCCGTCAATATACGGTCAAGCAAATCAAGATATTGTTTCATTTCGTTACAGGTGGGTTCTAAATCAATTTATCAATTTGTCATTTGCGATTTCCGACGGAAATTTCTGCTTTCACCTATATCTTTATGACAGATACTTCTTCTGGAAGGTGGGTACTCTTGATACGCCACTCCTGCGGATATAGGTTATTGGCCCTATGGCCGATGTTTTTCACAAATCCAAGCGGAAATCCCTTGTACTCCACAATGACAAATCCACACGGCACTGCCTCGGACAACGGGAAGGCCTCCTTGCGCAAATAGGCAATCGCTTCGGCGTACGACAACGATACGTGAGCGAAAGCCTCCTGTGCCATTGCGGTAGAACAAGCCAGCGACTGGTGAGGTATGACGTCACGTCCCTTAGTACTACCCAGTGTAATTCCTGCCTTCAGAACATTCAGCCGACCGGACATTTCACTATAGATCTGACGGACGGGGTCAGACATGGCCATCATCTGCTCTTCGACCTGGACCACATCATAGCGGGATGGGTCTGACAACCATGCTTTCAGCCGCTCTGCATTTTTGGCCGACTGCTTGTCCGACGACCGGTCGCGCCCCCTGCCTTTCTTCTTGCGCTTTGTCCTTTCTACTGACGTATCTTCTTCTGCTCTTTTCTGCAGCACTGCCATAAACAAACCTTCACCCCGGGTCAGTCCGGGAAGAAAGCGGAATACAGGGCCTGAGACAGCAGGACTAAGCGATCCGGTAATGTTCCACGTCTTCTCTATGTCGACGGGGAGCAACTCTGCCCCCAACTCACGACATATCCAGTCGACATTTTCTTCATTCTCATGGGCATTGAACGTGCACGTGGAGTAGATCATGATGCCACCGGGACGTAGCATCGGCCATATCGTCTCTACAATATCACGCTGCAGATCGGCACACTTTCTTACATTCTGCGCGCTCCATTCTGCGATTGCTCCCTCGTCCTTGCGGAACATACCTTCACCCGAGCAAGGTACGTCACATACCACAAGGTCGGCAGCAAGATGGACTTTGGAAAAATCCGCAGGATAATTGTTGGTGACGATAGTATCGGGATGTCCCCACTTGTGCATGTTTTCGGCCAATATCTGTGCACGCTGGCGTATCGGCTCATTGCTGACGAGCACTGACCCATGCGGTATAGCAGCCGCCACAGCAGTGGATTTTCCACCCGGAGCAGCACACATATCGAGTGCCAGCATTGGTTCGGTGCGCTGGCCAAAATACTGCTCCATCACCCGACTGACAAACATAGAGGAAGCCTCCTGCACATAGTAGGCTCCGGCGTGGAGCAAAGGGTCGAACGTGAATGTCGGGCGATGCAACAGATAATATCCGTCGGCACACCAAGGCACCCGCCCATCGGCATCGACAGGCATGGCATCCTCCCCACATTTGACCCTATTCAGCCTGATACTCACAGGTACATCACCCTGCAGTCCCTCCTCAAGGCGGGCATACAAGTCCTCACCCATCAGACTACGGGTGTACTGTACAAACTCTTCGGGAAGTGTATTCATCGCCATTGACCATCAACGTTTTGCCAAGATTTCACAACTACGCCTCATCAGAAGTTGGGGCGTTCTCCTTCTGTGATTTCTTTCTTACATAGTGGCGAACCGCAAAGAATACGACGGCAAGACCTACAAGACCGATGATGGTCCACTTGATGTATTCTCCGTATTCCAGGATTTTGTCATGGAGCTGGTCTTCGGGAACGATGGTATGCAGATACCAACCCAAGACGGCGAGGATACAATTCCACACACCGGCTCCGACTGTCGTGTAGAGCAGAAATTTCCAATAGTTCATCTTGGCCAGACCTGCCGGGATGGAGATCAGATGGCGTATGCCCGGTATCAAACGACCGGTAATGGTTGCCACCATTCCATGATTGTCGAAATAGCGTTCGCTATGTTCCACCTTCTCCTGATTGAGCAGACACATGCGCCCCCATTTGCTGTTGGCAAAACGATAGATGATGGGACGTCCCAGATAATAGCCTGCCACATAGTTGATCGTAGCACCGAAATCGGCACCAATCGTAGAAAACAAGATGACCAGGAATATGTCCAGATTGCCGGCGGCGGCATGGTATGCAGCAGGAGCGACCACCAACTCAGACGGTACCGGTATCACTGTACTCTCAAGAAGCATCAGAAAAAAGACCGTACCATAGTTGAGATTTCCCAAAAGGGATGATATCCAATTCATGAATTTCTGTTTTTAGAATAAAAAGAAGGGAACAAAGAAAAATTACAATTGCCTGTGGTTCAGTGCATACTCATAGTATCCGTCAGGCTGCAACGTTGCAGGAAAGAGGTCGCCGAGTATGAGTTTGGCCTCGCGAGGATTGACCTCACATGCCATTTTCAGATTTTCGAGAAACTCCTTCCGCTTGCCCAACTGCATACAGCAGTATGCAAGGTAAGAAATGCCCTCCATACCCTCATGCACCGGGATTTCCAACAACGTCTTGAACATCTTGTAGGCAATGCCCGTATATCCACAGTCGAAGATGGAAACGGCGATATGGAAATAGATCTTTGGAGAGTGGCCCGATGCTTTCAGAGCCAAAGCGAAACACTCTTGTGCATCTTCCACCCGGTTGTTGTCAAGCAAGATATGGCCACGCATGACCCTCACCTCATTCTTGTCGTTCTCGGGTAGCGCCATGGCCTTGTCGCAATAGACAAGTGCTTCGTTGGTCCGTTTCAGCATAGAGAGCGCAAAGGCCATTTCCTGATAGAGTTCCGGAAGACAGTCCGACTTCGGACCGGCTATACTTTCAGCCTTACGGAAATACCCTTCAGCCTCTTCGGGACGATTCATGTTGAGCAACGTCGTCCCCTGAAATACGTAGCCCGTCTCATCTTGCGGACAAAGGTCGGTGAAACGCTTATAGTACTTGAGCGCCTCCTCGTAGTTGCCGAGGCTGAAGAGACCGTTGGCCTTGTTGAGGATAGCCTCATCATCGTTGGGGTCGATGGCGATGGAAAACTCGCTGCTGGTGATGGAGTCGTTGATGCGATTGCGCATCAGTTGGGTAGAAGCCAGACTGTTCCAAAAACGGTTGGAGTATGGATCCTCGTCTATCAACTTCTCAAAGATACGCTCGCTCTTCTCATAGTTGCCCTTGCCATAGGCGATACGGCCCTCAAGTTCCTTATAGTCCGTGAGGTCGGTCTCGTCAGAGAGAGAGAGCCACGACTGTGCCAGGTCGGCATAATTGTAGTCGGCAAAGATGGTGGCCACATCAAGCACATAGTCGGGCACATCATCCTCATCGATATAGTCCATACGGTCGTGCAGATAGATATCGGCCGCATCGACCTTGTTCTCCATAATGAGAATTTCGGCTTCCAAATAAATATAGTCGAGATTGAGTTTGTCGTCTATCTGTTGTGCATAGGCTTTCGCACTGTCGACATCATGCTCGTCGATGAGAGCGGTACGACCCCGAAATATGAGCGGCATTGTAGCCCCCGGAAAGGTTTCGATGGCGTCGTCCAGTATCTGCAAAGACAATTTTCTGTTGCCTTTTTCATAGTAGTACTCGGCAACATCGGTCAGTTCGTCAGGCTCAAGTCCGGCATCGGCGACATTGCGCTGCGCCTCCTCAAACTTGGCGAGTATACCCTGGAATTCTTCGCTGTCGAAATATTCGTCTCTGTTGGCCATCGTTGTATTGTTTTGGCGGACCTTCCCCATGGAGAAAGCCCGCCATCGTAAGATATTTCTTTTTTAGGTGGGTTTCCGAGAAATGTTACTGCACATTCTTCTTTGCCCAAGCATCCTTCAAGCCGACGGTCTTGTTGAAGACCGGACTTTCTGCCGTAGAATCCTTGTCGGCCATGAAGTAGCCGATACGCTGGAACTGCAGATATTCGCCTGCCTTGCGTTCAGCCGCATATTTCTCTACATAGCACTCCGTGAGTGTCTTGAGACTGTCGGGATTGAGCAGGTCACGGAAGTCGATATCCTTGTATTCGTCTGCCGAGAGGTCTTCTACCTTGAAGAGTCTGTCGTAGATACGCACCTGCGCCTTCACGCAATGGTCGGCCGATACCCAATGCAGCGTGCCCTTCACCTTGCGGTTGGCACCTTCCATGCCGCTCTTGCTTGTAGGATCGTATTCTGCCTGTATCTCTGTGATGTTGCCTTCAGCATCCTTCGTGCAACCAGTGCACTTCACGATGTAGGCATTCTTCAGACGCACTTCCTTTCCGGGAGTCATACGGAAGAACTTCTTGGGGGCGTCCTCCATGAAGTCCTCGCGCTCTATCCAAAGATTCTTGGAGAACGTGATGGTATGTGTACCGTCGGCCTCATTCTCGGGATTGTTGACGGCCTCCATCTCCTCGGTCTCTCCCTCGGGATAGTTGGTGATGACAAGCCGCACAGGGTCGAGCACAGCCGACACGCGGAGGGCACGTTTGTTGAGGTCGTCGCGTACAGCGGCTTCGAGCAGCGCCATATCGTTGAGGGCATCAAACTTGGTGTAGCCGATAGAGTCGATAAACTTGCGGATAGACTCCGGAGAATATCCACGGCGACGCATACCCGAAAGGGTCGGCATACGAGGATCATCCCAACCTGTCACGAGATGCTCCTGTACCAAGGCAAGAAGTTTGCGCTTGGACATCATTGTATAGGTGAGATTGAGACGGTTGAACTCTATCTGTCGCGGACGGAAGTCATGCAGGTTTTCCGTTTCCCCGTTCATCTCCTTGAGATAGTCGATAAACTTATCGTAGAGCGGACGGTGAGGTACAAACTCCAAGGTACAGATAGAGTGAGTCACGCCTTCGAAGTAGTCACTCTGTCCGTGTGCAAAGTCGTACATCGGGTAAGCATGCCACTTCGTTCCTGTACGGTGGTGGGGAGTATGGATAATGCGGTAGATGATTGGGTCACGGAAGTGCATATTGGGGTTGGCCATATCGAGTTTGGCACGAAGCACCATGCATCCCTCTTCCACCTCGGGAGTATTCATCTTATTGAACAGTTCGAGGTTTTCCTCGATGGGACGGTCACGATAGGGAGAATTTACGCCGGGCGTTGTCGGTGTACCCTTCTGTTCTTTGATCTGTTCTGAGGTCTGCTCGTCGATATAGGCATGACCGTTCTTGATCATCCATACGGCGAAATCCCACAGTTTTTCGAAATAGTCAGAGGCGTAGTATATGTTTCCCCACTTGAAACCGAGCCACTTGATGTCGTTGAGAATGTTTTCTACATACTCATTGTTTTCCTTGGTCGGGTTGGTATCATCGAAGCGAAGATTGCACACGCCATTGTATTTTTCGGCGACACCAAAGTCCATACAGATGGCCTTGGCGTGTCCGATATGAAGATAGCCGTTGGGTTCTGGCGGGAAACGGGTCTGTATACGTCCTGCGTTTTTGCCTTCTGCCAAATCCTGTTCGACAAGTTGTTCGACAAAACTCAAACTCTTCTTCTCGTCTTCTGGTCTTTCTTCTTTTACTGCCATAATTTTGTCGTTATAGGTGGGTTCTAAAAATTGATTTTGTCAGACGTCGGATTTATTTTCACGAACAATTTGTCTGCGAGTATAGGAGTATAGCGGGCCATACATCTAAACGAACAGGCAAATCGAACCCAAAAAGAGCGCACAGGATGACAAAACGCAACCCATTATAATTATTGTTTGTTTGCGGTGGGATTTTTTAGTACCCACCTATAATATTGATGGTGCAAATTTACGCAAAAAATCCTTAGCGTCCACGTGTTGCATAGATAATTTTGGTGTACAAGGGCCTTGTACGAACACTACAAAGGCCTTGTACGGGCACTACAAGGGCCTTGTATGAACAGTACAAAGCCTTTGTACGGATGATGCAAGGCCTTTATACAAAGACATTTTCCACATTCTTTCTATCGGCCATGGAAATGGGTACAAGAAAGAAGACTGGCATCAAGCGACACATAAAAAAAAAATCGAACCGAGACAGAAGGTGTACGCCTTCGTGTCCCGGTTCGAAATTGTTTGGTTTGCAACGGCTGTCACAGTCCCCGCAAACCCATAAAAACTCGAATCTTATAATGTATATGTTACTTACTCATTTTTGTTTTGATAGTCCTTACTCATTTTCACCTTCCTGCTCAGCCTCATGCTCGGCAATGAGTTTCTGTTGCAGGTCGTTGGGTACAAGTTCGTAACTAGCAAACTTGGTGATAAACGATGCACGCCCACCTGTCAGACTGCTCAACGAAATAGAGTAGTTGCTGAGTTCCTTGAGTGGTATCTTGGCCTGGAGTTTCTGATAACCGGCCTCGCTGTCCATACCCATAATCATGGCACGGCGTCCCTGCAAGTCGCTCATCACGTCGCCCATATAGTCGGACGGAACGTAGACCTCAAGGTCATTGATTGGTTCGAGAATCTTCGGTCCTGCCTCCTTGAATGCAGCGGAGAACGCATTGCGGGCTGCAAGCATGAACGAGAGTTCGTTGGAGTCTACCGGGTGCATCTTGCCGTCGTATACTACCACGCGCACATCGCGAGCATAACTACCGGTCAGCGGTCCGTGCTCCATGCGGTCCATGATACCCTTGAGAATGGCCGGCATAAAGCGGGCGTCGATGGCACCACCTACTACGGAGTTGATGAAGACGAGCTTTCCGCCCCACTCCAAATCTACGACTTCCTTGCCCTTGATATTGACCTTGAACTCCTGTCCGTTGATCTTGTAGGTCGTAGGATCGGGCATTCCCTCAGCATAGGGTTCGATGATGAGATGTACTTCACCGAATTGTCCTGCACCGCCAGACTGCTTCTTGTGACGGTAGTCTGCACGGGCCATCTTGGTGATGGTCTCGCGATAGGGTATGCGGGTAGGCTCAAACTTGATGGCTATCTTGTCATTGTTTTCCAAACGCCACTTCAGCGTACGCAGATGGAATTCTCCTTGTCCGCGAACGATGGTCTGACGCAGTTCCTTGCTTTGCTCGACAATCCAAGTCGGATCCTCCTGATGCATACGGAGAAGTGCGGCCATGAGTTTTTCTGTGTCTGCGGTATTGACGGCCTTGATAGCACGGGAGAATTTCGGGTTGGGGTACTTGATGAAATCAAACTTCCACTCACAATCCTTGCCGTTGAGCGTATTGCCGGTCTTCACATCCTTGAGTTTCACCGTACAACCGATGTCGCCGGCATTGAGTTGGTCTACCGGCACGCGGTTGGCTCCGGCACAGGCATAGATTTGTCCGATACGCTCCTTCGAACCGCGGTCTGCATTGGTCAAATCGTCTCCAGCCTTGATACAACCGCTCATCACCTTGAAGTAACTTACTTCTCCGATATGCGGTTCGAGACCTGTCTTGAAGAAATATACAGACTCGGGACCGGCAGCGTCGGGCGTGATTTCCTCACCGCGCGTATTGTGCAGTTTCGGCATTTCGCTGACGAAGGGTACCACATTGCCCAAGAACTCCATCAATCTGCGTACGCCCATATCCTTTCCTGCGCATACGCAAAATACCGGGAAGATGCTCCGGGTGACCAGGCCCTTGCGGATACCCTCACGCAGTTCGTCTTCAGAGAGCGTCTCTTCCTCAAAGAATTTCTCCATGAGCGTCTCGTCATTCTCTGCTGCGGCTTCTACAAGTGTCTTGTGCAGTTCCATGGCCTTGTCCATCTCTTCGGCAGGTATGTCCTCAATGACAGGCATACCACCTTCGGGCTTCCACGAATATTTCTTCATGAGCAGCACGTCTATCAAAGCATTGAAGCCCGAACCAGTCTGTATGGGGTACTGTATCTGCACGCATTTGGGGCCGTAGATGGACTGCATATTGGCAATGACGTTGTCGAAGTCGCACTTGTCGGAGTCCAACTGGTTGATGAGGAAGATGACAGGTTTTTTCAGTTTCTCGGTATACCGGAAATTGTTCTGTGTGCCGACCTCCGGTCCGTATTGTCCATTGATGAGGATGACTGCCTGGTCGGTAACATTGAGGGCCGTGATAGCACCGCCGATGAAATCGTCAGATCCCGGGCAGTCTATGATATTGAGTTTCTTATTGTTCCATTCTACGTGGAATACCGTAGGGAACACCGAATAGCCATATTCTTGTTCAACAGGGAAGTAGTCGCTCACCGTGTTCTTTGCCTCCACCGTACCGCGGCGCTTGATGATACCACTTCCGTAAAGCATAGACTCGGCAAGGGTGGACTTGCCGGAACCCGCACTGCCCAACAATGCGATGTTCTTGATTTCGTTGGTTTGATAGACTCTCATATTATTAGGTATTAAAGTTGTTAATATGACGTTCACGCGACTTACGCGACACGTGTTTCAAAATACAGGTAAAGCATGCCGTCGCTCCGCCACGCTTGATGCCCACTAAGTTAGACATTTTCAGAAAAACGCCAAAAGAAAGCACGAAAAATACCGACACTTTTAAAACATATTAGTAATTTTGCATCAAATCAAGACAGGCAACCCTACATGGCCGGACTATACATCCACATACCTTTCTGCGCCAGCAGATGCATCTACTGCGGCTTTTACAGCACGGTCATGCCGCAATTCCGCGATGAATATATCGATGCTGTCTGCAAGGAGATGAGCCTACGGCGCAACTACTTGCCACAAGACGACCGCAAGATTCGCACATTATATATAGGTGGCGGCACCCCGTCACTCCTTCTTCCCCAGCATTTCGACCAGTTGTTCGAATCCATACACCGCAATTTTGATGTTGGCCTGGAAGAAGCCACCGTAGAGGTCAATCCCGATGATGTGACTACCGAACTGGCACAATGCCTGCACCGTATCGGAGTAGACCGTGTCAGCATGGGCGCACAGACCTTCGACGACCACCGGTTGCGCTTTCTCCGACGGCGACACCATGCGGCCGATGTGCCACGCGCCATTGATACACTGAGGGCAAACGGTATAACGAACATCAGTATCGACCTGATGTTCGGTTTTCCCCAAGAAACGGCCAACGAATGGAGCAACGACCTCAGCCATGCCCTGGCGCTCGAAGTGCCCCACATTTCGGCCTATAGCCTGATGTACGAAGAGGATACCCCACTCTACCGACTGCTGCAAAACGGCCAGGTCGAAGAAATCGACGACGAACTCAGCCTACAGATGTACGACATGCTGATAGACACGCTTGTATCCGCCGGATACCGCCATTATGAGATCAGCAATTTCGCACATCCCGGCTACGAGGCCCGACACAACAGCAGTTACTGGCACGACGTTCCCTACATCGGACTCGGAGCAGCCGCCCACTCCTATTGCCTGACTTCCCGGCAATGGAATGTCAGCGACATACGCCGCTACATTTCCGCCATCGCAGAAAGTCGCGTGCCAATGCAAAGCGAGACCATCGACGGGCAGACCCACTACGACGATCTGGTAACAACGGCCCTGCGCACCTCGGAGGGACTTCATCTCAATCTGCTGACTCCTGCGCAACGCGACTATATCATCGCCAATGCCCAAAAACATTTGCGCGAAGGCAATGCGGAAATCACCGACCGACACCTGCGCCTCACCCGAAAAGGACTCTACATCAGCGACCTCGTCATGAGTGACCTCATGATGGTATGACCCTTCATCCACATTGTTCTGCATCGAAAAGAAAGTCCCCAAATATCCATGACAGAAAAAGAATTCGACACCTACTGGTCTGCCCACAAGACACAGATACTCAATAGCGACAATACCTACCAAAAGGCAAAGTCTGACTACAGCACGACGGGCGGGGCCGACCTACTACTCTATGCCGTGCCCGTCGTCGCAGGTATCCTCACGATGGAGTATTGCACACTTGACCGCGAATTGCTTCGCTGGCTTCTATGCGCCGGCGTTGTCATCATCAGTTTCGTCGTCTGCGTATGGGTGAAAAGTCTCATCACCGACAGCCAGCCACCCGAAGCGGTAGAAAAGCAGATTCGCCAACGCCTACACGATGAGATGGTGGAGAAAAACTGATGCCATGAGGCGAGTTTCAAAATGGAGCGTGATTTTTTAGTCTCCGCCTTAACATAAAATCACGCAACCCTAAATCACATTATGGCAAAAATTCCCTAATTTTGCATGATGTAAAAATCTGCGGACATTTCCGCCCTTACATCTCACCCCGAACAACAGAAAATATCATACAAAACAACAAATAACATTATGGCAACAACACCAGAGTTCAAGTACGCTCCCATGTTCCAATTAGGAAAGGACACGACCGAGTACAGACTGCTCACCACTGAAGGCGTGAGCACAGCCGAGTTTGAAGGAAAGACGATACTGAAGGTCTCCAAGGAGGCTCTCACTCTCCTTGCACAGCAGGCCTTCCATGACGTAGAGTTCATGCTCCGTCGCGAACACAACGAACAAGTAGCCAAGATACTCTCCGACCCCGAGGCTTCGGAAAATGACAAATATGTAGCCCTGCAGTTCCTCCGCAACGCCGAGACTGCCGTCAAAGGCATTCTGCCGTTCTGCCAGGACACAGGTACAGCCATCATCCACGGCGAGAAGGGACAGCGCGTATGGACAGACTTCGAAGACGAGGAAGCACTGAGTCTCGGTGTATACAACACCTACACCCAAGACAACCTGCGCTACTCGCAAAACGCTCCGCTCAACATGTACGACGAGGTGAACACCCGCTGCAATCTTCCTGCACAGATCGACATTGAGGCAACCGAGGGCGACGAGTACCGCTTCGTCATGGTTGCCAAGGGCGGTGGTTCTGCCAACAAGACCTACTTCTACCCGATGACCAAGGCCACCATACAGAACGAAGGCACACTGTTGCCGTTCCTCGTAGAGAAGATGAAGAGCCTCGGCACCGCAGCATGTCCTCCCTACCACATTGCCTTCGTCATCGGCGGCACCAGCGCAGAGAAGAACTTGCTCACCGTAAAACTCGCCTCCATCAAGTATTACGACAACCTGCCCACCACCGGCGACGAGACTGGACGCGCTTTCCGCGACATCGACCTTGAAAACAAACTGCTCGAAGAGGCCCACAAGATTGGCCTCGGCGCACAGTTCGGCGGCAAATACCTGGCCCACGACATCCGTGTCGTACGTCTGCCCCGCCACGGCGCAAGTTGCCCCATCGGTATGGGCGTAAGTTGCTCGGCCGACCGCAATATCAAGGCCAAGATCACCAAGGACGGTATCTGGTTGGAAAAGATGGACGAGAACCCCACCGAACTCATCCCCGAGGAACTGCGCAAGCCCGGCGAAGGCGCTAAGGGCATCGAGATAGACCTTGACAAGGGTATCGACCATGTACGCGCCGAACTCACCAAGTATCCCGTAAGCACACGCATCAACCTGAAAGGTACCATCATCGTAGCACGCGACATCGCACACGCCAAACTCAAGGCACGTCTTGATGCCGGAGAAGACCTTCCCGCCTACTTCAAAGACCATCCCATCCTCTACGCCGGACCGGCCAAGACTCCCGAAGGCTATCCTTGCGGTTCGATGGGTCCGACAACAGCCAACCGTATGGACCCCTACGTAGACGAGTTCCAGGATCACGGCGGATCGCTCGTGATGATCGCCAAAGGCAACCGCGGACAAGTGGTCACCGATGCGTGCGCCAAACACGGCGGCTTCTACCTCGGTACCATCGGTGGCGTAGCAGCCGTACTCTCACAGAGCAGCATCAAGAGCATCGAGTGCGTAGAGTATCCCGAACTCGGCATGGAGGCTATCTGGAAGATTACGGTCGAGGATTTCCCCGCATTTATCCTCGTCGATGACAAGGGCAACGACTTCTTCAAGCAACTGAAGCCGTGGACTCCCTGCACCCACTGCCAGAAATAAGACAGATCGGCAACACCGCCCTATGGGGCGGAACTCATCCATAAGCGACAACTGAGGCGGCAGGCATGCGGAACACATTCCACACGCCGTGCCGCCTCTCTCGTTTTTTCAAGCACACCATCACTTCACACAAAAAGACCATTATGACAAAAAAGACATTGCTCTCAGCCCTGTTCTCCATGACCCTTTTGTCTGCCATGGCACAGGACATCACCCTTCCTTCACCCAACAAAAGCCGAGGAGTAGACATCATGCAGGCACTGTCCGACCGACAGTCTATACGCGAATGTGCCGACAAACCGCTGTCTACCACCGACCTTGCCGACCTGCTTTGGGCCGCCAACGGCGTCAACCGCCCCGACGGTAAGCGCACTGCCCCGTCGGCCATGAACTGCCAAGACATCGACATCTATGCAGTCACGGCAGACGGAGCCTACCGCTATGATGCCGAAGCCAATAAACTCACACTCGTGACCGCCGGCGATCACCGTGCCGCTGTGGCAGGGCGACAGACAGGCGTGGCCTCATTTCCCGTAATGCTGGTTCTGGTATCCGACCTGTCCAAGTTCAAGCACAAGGACGACCGCACCCAACTCATCGCCGCCATGGATGCCGGCTATGTATCGCAAAACATCTGCCTCTTCTGTGCAGCAGCCGGACTTGCCACCGTACCGCGTGCTTCCATGGACGAAGCAGAACTACGCAAGGTACTGCAACTCACCGAGGCGCAGATACCACTGCTCAACAACCCGGTAGGCTACAAAAAATAAATTTTGAATACCTACTTAATTCCGGCAAAACACTGAATGTGAGTTCTAAAAAAGGTGGATTTTTTTAGAACCCACCTAAAAAGAGGAACAGGACGGACACACACCGCAAAAAGCGGCAGGTCCGCCCTGTTCCTCTTGTGTTATACAGAATATGTCGGGGTACTCTCGGTTTAGTCGTATTTTTGCAGTAACTTTGCAGCAAAGAAACGTATACAGTATACACAAGAAATGATTTCAGTAGAAGGACTAAAAGTGGAGTTCGGTGTGAAACCGTTGTTCAGCAATGCCAGTTTCGTTGTCAATGACCACGACCGCGTGGCACTCGTCGGCAAAAACGGCGCCGGCAAGTCGACATTGCTAAAGATACTTTGCGGACTACAACAACCTACCTCCGGTACCGTAGCCATTCCGACAGACACAACCATAGGCTACCTGCCACAGGTGATGATACTGCAAGACGACACGACCGTAAAGGAAGAAGCGCGCAAAGCCTTCGCCGATAACACTCGACTCAAAGAAAAAATAGATGACCTCAACCGGCAACTCACCGAGCGCACCGACTACGAAAGCGACAGTTATGCCGCACTCGTGGAGAAATTCACGCAAGAGCATGAGCGATACATGATGCTCGGCGGTGAGAACTATGAGGCGGAAATAGAACGTACCCTGACCGGACTCGGATTCGAGCGCAAGGATTTCGACCGACCCACCTCAGAATTCAGCGGCGGATGGCGCATGCGTATCGAGTTGGCCAAAATACTTCTCCGCAAACCCGATGTATTGTTGCTCGACGAGCCAACCAACCACCTCGACATCGAAAGTATCGAGTGGCTCGAACGTTTTCTGCAACAGAGCGCCAAGGCCGTGCTGCTCGTCAGCCACGACCGTGCCTTCATCAACAACGCCACCAACCGCACCTTGGAAATATCCTGCGGACAGGTGATCGACTACAAGGTGAAGTATGACGAATATCTGAAACTGCGTGCCGAACGCCGCGAGCAGCAACTGCGCGCCTACGAAAACCAGCAGAAGGAGATTGCCGACATCAAGGCCTTCATCGAACGCTTCCGCTACCAAGCCACCAAAGCCGTACAGGTACAGAGCCGCATCAAGCAACTGGCCAAGATTGTACCCATAGAAGTAGACGAGGTAGACAACTCAGCCATGCACCTGAAATTTCCGCCATGCCTGCGCAGCGGCGACTATCCCGTCATCTGCGACAACGTACGCAAGGACTACGGCGAGCATACCGTATTCGACCATGTGACGCTGACCATCAAGCGCGGCGAGAAAGTGGCCTTCGTCGGCAAAAACGGAGAGGGAAAATCTACCCTCGTCAAATGTATTATGGGCGAAATACCCTATACCGGAAAACTGAAAATCGGACATAACGTAGAAATAGGGTACTTCGCACAAAACCAAGCCCAACTTCTCGACGGCGACCTGACCGTATTCGACACCATCGACCGTGTGGCCAAGGGCGAAATACGCTTGAAGATCAAAAACATCCTCGGAGCATTCATGTTCGGCGGAGAGGCATCCGACAAATATGTCAAGGTATTGAGCGGTGGCGAGCGCAGCCGTCTGGCCATGATCAAACTGCTGCTCGAACCGGTCAATCTCCTTATCCTCGACGAGCCGACCAACCACCTCGACATTCCTTCAAAAGAAGTGCTCAAAGAAGCCATCAAAGCCTTTGACGGCACCGCCATCATCGTCAGCCACGACCGTGAATTCCTCGACGGACTGGTCACCAAAGTCTACGAGTTCGGCGGCGGACAAGTGAAAGAGCACCTCGGCGGCATCTACGAATTCTTGCGCCACCACGATATCGACTCGCTCGACAACCTCGGACGCAACAAGCAAGAAGAGGTATCGGCCACCAGTGCCCCGGTACCCGCCGCCCAGCCTGCCGGAAAGGTAAGTTTTGCCGAGCACAAGGAACAGCAGAAAAAGATACGCAAGGCCGAAAAAGCCGTCAAGGATTCGGAAAACAAAATCGAGTCTATGGAGAAACGTCTCAGGGAACTCGACACCATACTGTGTACCCCAGAAGGAGCATCCAATATGGAACTCATCACCGAATACACGTCTACCAAGAAGGTGCTCGACGAAGAGGTGGAACGCTGGGAGACACTCTCCGAAGAACTCGACAGTCTGAAAAGCCAGGCATAATTACCTGTATGCCTGCCCCCTACACATCACCTGCAATATATCAATAACCAACATACACCAACCATCATGAACATGAAAAGTATCATTCCGATGATGGCCTTTGCAGCCATGCCCCTGATGGGCGCAGCGCAAAGCGCATTCCATTCGGGCATAGACCCAACCAACCTCGACCAAAGCGTAAAACCTGGAGAAGATTTCTATCAGTATGCTTGCGGAGGCTGGATGAAAAAGAACCCGTTGCCCGCCGCATACTCGAGATACGGCAGTTTTGAGGTACTCATAGAGAACAACAACCAGCGCATCAACACCATTCTCACCGATCTGCTCAAAGGATCGCACGCCAACGGAAGCGTCGAGCAGAAACTGGGCGACTTCTACAAACTGGCTATGGACTCCGTTCGCCGCAACCGGGAGGGCGTGAAGCCTCTCCTCCCCCTGCTCCGCGAAATGGACCACGCCAAGACCACCGCTGCCCTGCAGAACATACAACGCAAGTACGCCGCCTTCGGATACGGCTTACCGATGTCCGTCATGTTCACTGCCGACGAGAAAAATTCGTCCATGAATATCCTCAACGTATACCAAGGTGGCATCACGCTGGGACAGAAGGAGTACTATCTTGACAACGATGAGGCCACGACAAAGATACGCGAAGCCTACAAGACATTTATCGTACGCATGTTCCGCCTCTTCGGTTATAGCGAAAGCCAGGCACAGTCCAGCATGGAGCATATCCTCAAGATAGAGACCGCGCTGGCCAAAGTCAGCAAGAGCCAGACCGAACTGCGCGATGTAGAAGCCAACTACAACAAGATGGGCCGCACTGACTTCGAAACCAAATATCCTCACCTGGAGTTGACCAAATTCCTCAATGCAGAAGGTGTGGCTACAGCGACCTTCCCCGATATGATTGTCGGACAACCCGACTTCGTAGCAGGTGCCGACCGCCTGTTCGGTAGTCTGACCGCTGATGAACTGCGGGCCTATATGCAGTGGGACGCCATCCTTATGGCAGCCAACTATCTGAGCGACGAGGTAGGCGATGCCTACTTCGACTTCTTCGGCAAGACACTACGCGGACGCAAAGAGGACTATCCGAGATGGAAGCGTGCCACCAACCAAGTAGAGAGCCAAATGGGAGAAGCCCTTGGCCGCATCTTCGTGGAAAAATACTTCCCTGCCGCCGCCAAGGAGCGCATGGAGAAACTGGTCAAGAACCTGCAAATATCCCTCACCGAACGTATCAAGGCGCAGACTTGGATGAGCGACACGACAAAGGAGGCCGCCATAGAAAAACTCAATACCTTCTACGTGAAGATAGGTTATCCCAACACATGGAAAGACATCAGCGGACTGACCATCGACCCGAAAAAGAGTTACTATGAGAACGTGATGGCTTGCTTCCGCTTCAGAGACAAAGACATCATCGACCGCCGCGCCGGCAAACCCGTCGACCGCGACGAATGGCAGATGACGCCCCAAACCGTCAATGCCTACTACAATCCGACCACCAACGAGATTTGCTTCCCTGCCGGCATACTCCAACTGCCCTTCTTCGACATGACCGCCGACGATGCCTTCAACTATGGTGCTATCGGTGTCGTGATAGGACATGAGATGACACACGGATTCGACGACCAGGGCCGCCACTACGACAAGGACGGCAACATGACCGATTGGTGGACCGTATCAGATGCTGACAATTTCACGGCACGCACCGGCCGCTACGCCGACTTCTTCTCGGCCATCAAGGTCCTTCCCGACCTCAATGCCAACGGCCGCCTCACCCTCGGCGAGAATCTTGCCGACCACGGAGGACTTGAGGTAGCATACAATGCGCTGAAAAACGCTACCAAAGACGCTCCCCTGCCGACGGTCGATGGTCTGACACCCGAGCAGCGATTCTTCCTTGCCTACGCCGGGGTATGGGCCAACAATATCACCGAAGCAGAGATACGCAACCGCACAAAGAGCGACCCCCACTCATTGGGCAAATGGCGTGTCAACGGTGCCGTTCCCCACATCAAAGCATGGTATGAGGCTTTCGGCATAACACCTTCCGACAAGATGTACCTCAACGAGACCGACCGTCTACAGTTGTGGTAATCAGAAGAATGACATCGGGACACTAATACAGACCCATCCATAGACCATAAAAAGGCGCGCCGCCAAGTGAATGTTATCACTGGCGACGCGCCTTTTCGTTTCCAACAAGGTAGGCTGTTCAAAATCGGTAAAATCGGGGGGGGATATTACCACCCATCACTTACCCTGCGCTTTGCGCAACAAGGTGTCGACCTCTTCAAACTCCTTTCCCATATTGAGATTGAGGTAAATGGTATAAAGTGGGAGGCCCCAACGGTCTATCTGTGCAGGCGACAACTGACGGTAACGCTGAAGATACGGCATCGCCTTCGAATAGAAATCCAACATGACGGAACGTTGTGCCTTTGTCAGTTTGGTACGTCTGTCCATAGCCACGCCTTGATTGTAGTAAGCCAATCCTGCATTGAGGTATACGTCGGCCAAACTGTCATTGGCAGCAATCAGACTGTCACAAATAGAGATACACTCTCCGTATTTGCCTTGAGCCAACAATACACTGCTCATGGCAAACCTGAACATCACGCTACTGCTATCTACCCGAAGAGCCTTCTCACAAAGAGCGCTGGCCTGGGCAACGAATCCGTTTCCAAAATAGTAATCGAAAAGATGGGGGAAAAAATAGGTGGAATGCGGGAAACTTCCAAAGCCTTCCTGTAGCGTAGCAAGTACTGCCGCCGTATCAGAGGCCAACTTGTAAGTCTCGGCTACATATTGGTACAATGTTTCCAGATGGGCAGTATCTCTACGAGCCAAGTCCACATGACGCAAGGCTTTCTCGCTGTCCTGTAGTTTGTATCCGCAATACACGGCATAGAAGGCGGCTTGCGGCATCAGTCTGTCGGTCTGCATAAACTGATAACCAGAGAACAGGGGCTGCGACTGACAATCGATGTAGGTATGGAAGAAATCGTATGACGCTGCATAATCCTGTTTGCGCATGAAATACAGACCTCCACTATACAGATTGGGGCGATAGAGATTGAGATACTCGGCGTGCTTCTTGCGGTACTTCAGACGTACACGTCCTGCCTCGTCGGGCTGCATATCAATAGAGTCAAGCCCTTCGAGTACACCGTACATACGGTAGGCAGCCTTCAGCAGTTGCGCCGTATCTGCGGTTTGATGGAGATACATCTCCTCATTGGTCTTGTCGTATTGCTTCTTGACGGCATCAAAAAGCACCAGCCACACTTTTTCATTGTTGCGGTATGCGGAGTCTGCCAGCAGTTGCCGCAAGGAAGTCTCGGTCTCGGTCAATGACGTGCCGGCCTTGATGTTTGCCTTTGCTTTTGCCAATTCTTTTTTCTGCGCCTGCGCGCAGGGCAAAACAGCCAGCAGAAGGACTGTCGTGAAAATTAAATTCTTGAACATAAGTAGGTATTAAAAATTATTCGTATATAAATGTCAGCAGATGTTATTCTATTTTGAACACCTACTTATTATCCAGCGTCTATTGTTTTCTTTAGGAGTGTCGGATTTTTTCGGATAGTTGAGGAGCAGAGGTCCCCTTTGAGGAAAAGGACTGTATGGCATTGCTCCACACAGTCCTTTTGTTTTGTCAGCCCCCTTCAAAGAAGGAAGGTCTTTCTTATGGAGTTTCTCTTCTACTGACTACTGGGCTACCTCCTGAGTGCGAGAATCGTTCTCGCCATAGAGGTTGTAGTAGATATTGTAGAGCAGATATTTCCAATTGGCGCGCTCCTGGTTGGGATCGAGTTGACGAGCCTTCTCCAGATAGCCGCAGGTTTCCTCGAGAATGGCCTTCTGCTGGGCCTCATTCTCTATACCTGCAGCCTTATTGTTGTTGCAATAAGCCATCCAGGTGAGGATAAGTGCGTCGTCCTTGACAGCGGCAGCAGCCTTGAAGTCAGCAATGGCCTCATCCCACTTGCTTGTCTGCATCTCCATCTGTCCCTTTGTGGCAAGTGCCATAAAGTCGTTGGGATTGGCAGAAAGACGGGCAGAGATCAGTTGGCTCTGACGGTCGGTCTGACCGAGATTGCCGAGAAGAGATACCAGATTGGCGAAGAGATTCTCGTTCTGGGGGTCATTCTGATAGAGTTTCTCAAATTCAGACACACAAGCCACTGAGTCCTCACGGGTCTTCATAGCCTGCTGCATGAGTACCATCTTCACGTTGAGGGCTTCCTTGTACGATGTAGTGTCGGTAAGGGCGATATCGATATATTTGTTGGCTGCGGCCTCATCCTTCTGCTGGAAAGCGAGCGTTCCAGCGACACGAGCAACCTCACCAAGATACACATCAGGGTTCTTGGTCTTGTCGATTTCTGCAAAGAGGGGAGCAGTAGCGGTCTCTACATAGAGTCCGAAGTACTTGAGTGCGTTGACATTGTCATCAGCCTGCAGAGCATCCTGACCGGCATTGACAAGATTGGCGCGCAGTTTCCACAGGTCCTCCTGGTTCTTCTTATGGAACTTGGGAGCGACCTTGCCCTTTGCATTGGGGAGAATGTCGTACTTGTCACACTCCATAGCATCATTGAGAGCCTTGGCCAGTGCATCATACATACCGGCATTGTCGACAGGCTTGTCACCCTTCTGACCCATCTGGGCCATCACCTGGTTCTCCTGGATGATACCGACCTCCTTGTCAACCTTTGACTTGGAAATCTCTACTAGTTTGTTGTAAGCCTTGGCTCTCTGCTCATCGTTGAGAGAAGAAAGGTTGCTCTGCACAAGAGCTGCAGCCTGGGAGTAGTCCTTGCACTTGAGTATCTCCTTCAAGGCGTCCTGTGCAAAGGCTGAGTTGGCAGCTACTGCCAACAAAGCCATCATCATAATTTTTTTCATATTGATAACTATTAATAAATGTTCTGTTTGTGACGTCTTTATTCCTCAACCGTTGTCTCGGGCTCTTCGGCTACTGCCTCTTCCGAAGTCAGGTTGTCGGAATCATTCTCCTGCAAGGTGTCACCCTCCGGAGCGTTATCCTGCAGGCCATCTTGAGTCTTGGCCCACTGTGCACGGCTGTCCTCCTCAACTGAGGCTTCAAGGTCGCTGCTCATCACCTTGCATACGCTGGCGATGACATCATTCTTCTTTGCAAGATTGATGAGGCGTACACCTTGTGTAGCGCGTCCCATGACACGGCACTCGGCTACAGCCATACGGATGACGATACCACTCTTGTTGATGATCATCAAGTCGTTTTTGTCGGTCACGTTCTTGATAGCCACCAGACGGCCGGTCTTCTCTGTGATGCTGAGTGTCTTCACACCCTTTGCGCCACGGTTGGTCTTGCGGTAGTCTTCTACCTGCGAACGCTTACCGTATCCGTTCTCGCTGACCACCATCACATTCTCTGTAGCGGCATCGTTGACCACAATCATGCCGACCACCTCGTCGTCGCCACCATCGAGCCGCATACCGCGGACACCGGTAGAGACACGGCCCATTGTACGGATATCACCTTCGTCGAAACGCACGGCACGACCGTTGCGGTTGGCCAAAATCAGTTCGTTGTGACCATTGGTCAGACGTACGTCTACCACCTCGTCGCCCTCAGCGATGTTGATGGCGATGACACCATTGGTACGCGGACGAGAGTAGGCCTCAAGACTGGTCTTCTTCACTGTACCGTTCTTGGTGGCGAAGATGACATAGTGTGACTTGACAAACTCCTCGTCGTTGAGTCCGCGCAGACGGAGCATAGCGTTGATGGAGTCGTCTCCATCGATATTGAGCATATTCTGGATGGCGCGTCCCTTGAAGTTCTTGTCTCCTTCGGGTATCTCATAACACTTCAGCCAGTAGCAACGTCCCTTGCGGGTGAAGAAGAGCATGGTCTGGTGCATGGTGGCGGGATAGATAAACTCACTGAAATCCTGCTCGCGTGTACGTGTTCCCTTGGATCCGACACCACCGCGCGACTGCTCGCGGAACTCGCTCAGCGGTGTACGCTTGATGTATCCCAGATGACTCACTGTGATAACAACTGGGTCGTTGGGATAGAAGTCCTCGGCATTGAATTCGTGCTCGTAGGGCTTGATCTCGGTACGGCGCTCATCGTTGTACTTGTCCTTCACCTCAAGCAGTTCGTCCTTCATCACCTTCTTGCAGAGTTCGGGATCATCGAGAATAGACTGCAGGTAGGCAATCTGCTTCTCCAGTTCCTCATACTCGGCGTGCAACTGATCCATACGCAGTCCGGTAAGTTGGGACAAACGCATGTCGACAATTGCCTTCGACTGCACCTCGTCGAGGTCGAAACGGGCTTCAAGGTTGCGCTGGGCTTCTGTCGGGGTCTTGCTGGCACGGATGATATGCACTACCTCGTCGATATTGTCGCACGCGATGATGAGTCCCTCAAGGATATGCGCACGCTCACGGGCCTTGCGCAGTTCAAAGTTGGTACGGCGGATGGTCACGTCATGACGGTGCTCTACAAAGTAGTGTACACAGTCTTTCAGGGTAAGCAGACGCGGACGTCCCTTGACAAGGGCGATACAGTTGACAGAGAACGAACTCTGCATGGCTGTCATCTTGTAGAGTTTGTTGAGAATGACATTGGCATTGGCATCGCGCTTCACGTCAACCACGATACGCATACCTTGACGGCCTGACTCGTCATTGACATTGGAGATACCATCCAGACGGCCTTCCTTGACGAGTTCGGCGATATTCTCCACCAACTGCTGTTTGTTGACACCATAGGGTATTTCGGTGACAACAATCTTGTCGTGGGTGTCGCCACTCTCAATCTCCGATTTGGCACGTAGCACGATACGTCCGCGTCCTGTCTCGTAGGCATCTTTCACGCCTTGCAGACCATAGATATAGGCACCAGTCGGGAAATCCGGAGCCTTGATGTACTGCATCAGACCTTCTGTATCAATATCAGGGTTGTCTATGTATGCGCAGCAACCGTCAATGACCTCACCGAGATTGTGGGTAGGGATATTGGTTGCCATACCGACGGCGATACCGTTTCCGCCGTTGACCAGCAGATTGGGAAGTTTGGTCGGCATGACAGAGGGTTCCTGTAGTGTATCGTCAAAGTTGTTGACCATATCGACAGTATCCTTGTCGAGGTCATCCATGACGTGCTCACCCATCTTGGCCAGACGGCACTCGGTGTATCGCATGGCAGCCGGAGAGTCGCCGTCGATAGAACCGAAGTTTCCTTGGCCGTCGACGAGCGTATAGCGCATGTTCCAGTCTTGTCCCATACGTACCAAGGCTCCATACACGGAACTGTCACCGTGGGGGTGATACTTACCGAGCACTTCACCGACAACGCGGGCACACTTCTTGTATGCATTGTTGCTTGTGTTTCCGATACCCAGCATACCATAGAGTATACGGCGGTGTACGGGTTTGAAACCGTCACGCACATCAGGCAAGGCACGGGCTACGATGACCGACATACTGTAGTCGATATACGACGACCGCATCTCCTCCTCAATGTTGATTTTGATAATTCTGTCCTGATCTATTGTCTGATTTTCGTCCATTATATATGTTTGCTTTTGGCGTATACTTGTTCTTTACGCCATCGGTTATTGTTTTCTATTTCCGAGTGCAGCATCTGTCCTGCATCTATCTGCGAGAAAAAGCCGAACAAAAAAGGCCGACAGGAGCCAAGCCCGACAACGGCTTTTTCAATCGAAATGCCCGCTAAGGCCATTTGCTTTCGCTGTAAGAGGTTTGCACCGTCTGTTTCAGCGTGTAAAAGTACAAAAAAACAGTGAGACGATAAAACTTTTATATCCTAAAAACAATTAAGGAAACCCCAAAACACGGCTAAAACACGACCAAAACACGGTCAATACACGACCGAAATACTACAAAGGCCTTGTACCGTTCGTACAAAGGCCTTGTAGTGCCCGTACAAGGGCCTTGTAGCGTCCGTACAAGGGCCTTGTAGCATTCCTGAAAAAACGAGCAATAACCACCCGTACTATACACCCGAAGACGTCAGTTGCCAAAGACGTCGGAATACGCTTTCTGCGCGAATTCCACCGGGTCGCCTTGCGCCTCATACGGATATGGATTACGCTGAAGGGTCCACTGTTCGTCCATTGCATAAAAGTCGAACTCGCGCATCGGCCGACCGTCAAACGTTGCAGCGAGGGCATCAAAATAGGCCTTCCATCGCGGATAATAATAATCGCGGAGCACCCCACTCCACTCCTTATGGGCATATTCGCGCAGTTTGCCCCGCTCGGCGGCACTTCGGTTTCCCCAGGTCGTTATCTGCACACGGGCATTCCATTCGTAGTGGTCGCATTCGGCCTCCGTCAACCCGAGACCGCGGGCTTCGTGCAGACGACGCCCCACCATAAAGTCTGGCACAGAAGAAAGCAAACGGTCTTGCTGGAGCAACAAGTCCAAAAAGTGCTTTGTGACAAGAGCGAACGTCACACGGTCTTTCGCCTTGTATGCCGCCACCACTTCGTCGTATACATACCGGGCTTGCTCGGCTATCGCCTGACGGGTGATATCGACAAGGTCGTACCGGAAATTGTCATTGGCCCTCACCTCACGCGAAGCCTCTACCATAAGCCGCGCAGCACGTATCACGTCGTCGGGATTGTAGTACTCCTCCATTTCCGACCACGACGACACTTGGTATACATCAAGGGCAGGACGGGCACAAAACACCGACTCGTGACAGCCTTGCTCAACCAGTCGGGCCGGAGCACCGTATATCGACTTGGCCAGCAGTGTCCACGCCTCTTGTATCTTGGCATTGCCCGTATGACCATAGCGGGCCTCAACATAACCACGGAGCCATTGGTCCCATGCGAACTTTTCCGTTCGCCACGGCAATTCACTGACAAGTTCGTACATGACGGGGTTGTTTTCTATACCTTCCATGGTCAGTCCAACACCTTTCATAGTTGCAGAAAACGAACTTTGACGAGCCTTGTAATATTCGTCTACCACATGTTGTATTTTTCCGAAAAGTCCCACATTGCCGCCGAAGTTGAGGAGCATACAGTACGCCCAGTCGTGCCCGTTAAAACCATCCTTGCGAAACCATGTCGACTCGGCATCGCCCCACTGCGGCCGGTTTTCCGAATAGAGGTCGAGAACAAGCATATCACCATTCTTCAAACTGCGTATCATATCCGGGAACGGGCAGTCGCCCCATGCCTGTACAACCCACACGGCCTTGGGGTTGACCGTCTTCATGGCCTTCATGATAGCCGCCCCGGCAGCCGAAAGGTCGACACCAGCTGTATTTCCGCCTTCATGAAACGGGTCCATACTATAGAAATCGGCCTTGCCGTAGAGTTTTTGTTGTTCCCCGTAATAGACGGCTGCAATCTCGGCAAAACGCTTGTCCGTAGGTTGGAGAAATGCCGGCCGCTTGTAGTCGCACCACAGGCCGGGATCGGCCACGTCGAGCCCCAGACGTTGTCTCGCATCGTGGGGCACCATTCCGGAATAGCCTGGCAGACAGACCTTGATGCCAAACTCGCCCATCCGCTTCATGATTTTCTTTTGTAACTGCTCACGCTGACGATACCAGTTGTCTGAATTAGGGCCGCCCCATCCTTCAAGGTTGTTCATCAGCCACCAGGCCTGGAAAGCCGGACCGGCTATGAAGGCATTGCACTCCTCCTTGGAATAGCCGAGCCTCAACAACACATTGCGCCACACCACGTCAGTCCCCACAATATCAAGGCAGAGGTTGATGCCATGCAGCGCCATCCAGTCGAGTTCTTGTTCCCAACGCTGCCACGTCCAGAATGCCATCGAATAAGAGAATGTACAGTAGTTGAGGTAGTACCGGTATTTCACATCCGTCTCATGACGCTCGGGTTCGGACACAAGCGAAAGAGAGGCTGCCAGCGGAGCATGCATGGAATTCCATGTGAGATGCACGCCGACATGATACTTCAGATACCAATTGATACCGGAAGCAATGCTCACATAGTTGTTGCCGCGTATGAGCGGCTTGCCGTTCTTGGTGGAAATCTCGAAGAAATCACGCGCTGACGGCACCGTCTCTGTCAATATCTTTTTTGAAGCGCCTTTGTCTATACGCTCAAGCAATCCGTCAATCGGCGTTGCCGCAAAAACCGTCAGCGGCAGAACTATCTGCAAAAGGAAGAGTAGGATTCGTTTAGGTAGCATAGGTTGATAGGGTTCGTAGTAAGAAAAAAGGCGTGCCGGTAGTGATGCCGACACGCCTCATATCGTTGCGTTTGTATGTTCGCTATTTTGAGCAGAATTAGTTCTTGAAGAAGTCTTTTACAGCCTCGTTCGGAACCATACGCTCATCAAAGACGTAAGCGCCAGTCTTGGGGCTCTTTACCATCTTGATAACCTTTGTATATGCGCGACCATCCGTAGAACCTTCGTGGAGGGTAGCGACCGCTTTCTTTGCCATATTCTATTATTACTTTATTTCTTTGTGAAGAGTCATCTTCTTCAAGATAGGATTATACTTCATCAACTCCATACGATCAGGAGTATTCTTACGATTCTTGGTAGTCACGTAACGGCTTGTGCCAGGCAGTCCACTGTTCTTCATCTCAGTGCACTCCAATATCACCTGCACTCTATTGCCTTTTGCTTTCTTTGATGCCATTATGTTATTCTCCTATTACTTTTATGTCTTTCCAGTCACAATAGCCCTTAGCCACAGCCTGCTTGAGTGCTGCGTCAAGACCCAACTTGTTGATTGTACGCAGACCGGCTGCGCTGATTTTAAGGCTAATCCAACATTCCTCTTCTACGTAATAGAACTTCTTAGAGAACAAGTTCACGTCAAAAGAGCGCTTTGTGCGGTGCTTCGAATGGGACACGTTATTGCCTATCTGAGCTTTTTTGCCCGTAATTTGACAAATTTTCGACATTGCTACTTTTCTTTTTTTTCGTTTTTTGATACCTATTCCAAACAGCGTGCAAAATTACGATAATTTTAGAAACCGACAAAGCATTTCCCCTCTCGTATATACACATTTAATATTTTTTGTGTTTTCGTTCGCAGAAAAATCACTTCACCGTAAATTCTCCTTTGAGACGGATATCCTGCGAGGAGGCACCCACAAGAACTTCGAACACGCCCGGCTCTACAACACGGCGCATCTCACGGTTGATCATGGAGAGTTCGTCGAAACCGAGATGGAATGTCACCTGTCGGCTTTCGCCTGCCTTGAGATACACCTTCTCAAATGCACGCAAAGCCATCTGCGGCTGAGCCACGCTTGCGGCACGGTCATGCAAGTAGAGCTGGGCCACCTCATAACCGTCGCGACTACCACTATTACGAAGGGTGAGCGTGACATCGACCGAATCACAGGAGGCCGTCACGGGGGAAATATGGAGATCAGAATAGTCGAAGGTGGTATAACTCAAACCGTAACCAAAGGGATAGAGCGGTGTTGAGGACACATCAACATAGTCACGTGTCTTGCCCTGACCATAATATACAGGCACCTGTCCTACATTGCGCGGTATGCTAACAGAAAGACGTCCGGAAGGATTGGCATCACCAAAAAGCAATGAAGCAATGGCCTTACCTCCCTGTTCACCGGGATACCAGGCAGTAAGTAGAGCGTTGGCCACCTTCGAGGCATTGTTCATCAGCAGCGGACGACCCTCTATATAAACGATAACCAACGGTTTTCCGGTCTTGGCCACAGCAGCAATGAGTTGCTCCTGCTTGCCGAGAAGATCGAGCGTAGCACGGTCAAAGCCCTCACCGCAGTCCATATCAGGTATACCCTTGCTCTCGTCTACGGTAGCGGCACCGGTGGCGATGTATTTGGTCTTGAAGTCACGAGCACTCGAACCGCCTACAACAAGCACAACAGCATCTGCACTCTCAGCGGCACGCACGGCTGCGGGGATATCGGCATCGGCGGTATCGCGCACTGCGCATCCGCGCTCATAAACGACTTCGGTTCCTGCGCCGACAAGAGCCTTGACACCATCGAGAACTGTCGATATCTCTTTTCGGTCCTGCGGGGCGGTATAGTCTCCAAGTTGGTTGTAGGGCATATCGGCATTGGGACCAATGACGGCGATACGCTTCAGTTGGCGCGACAACGGCAACGTGCCGTCATTCTTCAGCAGCACCGTACCTTCCTGGGCTACGGTCTCGGCCAGCTGTTTGTGTTCAGCAGACCGACAAACTTCCTTGGCACGTTTGGGAGAAACGTAAGGATTCTCAAACAGTCCAAGCCGGAACTTCACACCGAGCACGTTGGCCGTGGCACGGTCGATATCTGCCATCGTCACCAATCCCTCGTTGAGGGCTTCCTGCAAGTGATTGCCAAAGGCATTGCCACCGAGGTCCATATCAAGTCCGGCTTTCAGGGCCTGTGCCGCAGCCTCCTTGTCGTCGGCCGCTGCACCAGCGAGCGTTATGCTCTCTATAGACAGAAGATCACTATATACAAAACCCTTGAACCCCCATTCACCGCGCAACATATCAGTGAGCAACTGGCGATTGGCCGTACAGGGAACACCGTCGATACAGTTGTAGGAACTCATCACAGTACCGGCTCCGGCCTTGACTGCCTTTTCAAACGCCAACAGATACTGCGAGCGCATCACGTTCTCACCGGCATTGACACCGCCGCCATTGTGTCCACTCTCGGGCACACCATATGCCGCAAGATGCTTCAGCGTGCAGACCACATGGTTTTTATCGGCAGCGTTGTCGCCCTGCATACCTTTCACAACAGAAACGCCAAGGGTGGCGGCAAGCCAAGGGTCTTCACCAAACGTTTCTTCCATACGCGACCATCTCGGTTCGCGCGACAGGTCAAGAACCGGACCATATCCAATATTCGAACCTTGCGACGCTGCTTCAAGACCGATAGCCTCTCCCATACGATACATCAGGGCCGGATTCCACGTCGACGATGCTCCGAGCGACGTCGGGAACACGGTCGTACCGATAGCCATATGGCCATGCGGACATTCTTCTGCGAAAAGGATGGGGATACCAAGCCGCGTCTTTTCTACTGCGTAGCGCTGCAGGGCATTGAGGGCCTTGGCAGACAACTCAGGATTGAGACCTGTCTCCAAGGTCTTTTGCGTCCAAGGATCAGCACGGAGCACAGCCCAGAAAGACCCGATCGGAGCCTTCTGCATCTTCTGCTTGAAAAGATCGGATATGGTCACGCCGTTTGTACCAGTTTTGGTATACATTTCCCAACCGAGCGGACAGCACAACTGGGCTATCTTCTCCTCGGTGGTCATGCGACCCAATAAGTCGGCCACACGCTCTTCGACCGGACGGTCGGCTTGTTTGTAGACTGGCTTTTGGGCAAATGATGCGCCAGCCAGACAGCAGGCAATGCCCATGATAACTATACGTGTCTTGTTGATGGTCATGGTTGTTTTTAGTATAGATGGTTTTCAATTTGTTTTCACATACAGTGGGGTTCTAAAAAGTTTGCAATGAACGTTTAGAGCCCACATCCTTTTCTCCCGCAAAGCCGGAGTCTGCCTTCATGCCTTGACATGCCATACAGATCACGGACTTGATATGGCTCAAGCCTTTGCTTGGATGATGCGAAGTTACGGAAAAAAAACGACTCACACTCCCGATTTCTCGGGAAAAATGTGTAAGTTTGTCGCTTAAACGAAAATACGCGCAATGACGAGACAAGATAACAAAGCGACACAACGCAACAACAATATGTACCGACGGGAGGGCGAGTACGACCATTACGAGGTACGGGAAACGACTCCACTACTTGAATTTCTTTTGGCCCATGCAGGCGGCAGCCGATCAAAAATCAAGGCTACGCTCAAGGGCCGCGGCATCAAGGTGAACGGAAAAGTGGTGTCACAGTTCGATTATGAACTGAAACCCGGCATGAAGGTTGCCGTAAGCCGTACAAAGAAAAACAACACCTTCCGTAGCCGCTACGTCAATATCGTATACGAAGACCGTTGGCTCGTCGTCGTGGAAAAGAACATCGGCATCCTATCCATGGCCGCAGGACACTCTTCGCTGAACGTAAAGTCAGTACTCGACGACTATTTCCATAAGGATCACCAGCGGTGCCGCGCACATGTTGTCCACCGGCTTGACCGCGACACCAGCGGACTGATGGTCTACGCCAAAGACATCGAAACCGAACAGATATTCGAACACCATTGGCACGACATCGTGTACGACCGCCGGTACGTGGCCGTAGTGAGCGGAGAGATGGAAGACAACGAAGGAACCATAGCCAACTGGTTGAAGGACAACAACGCATACGTCACCTACTCCTCACCGGTAGACAACGGCGGCAAGTATGCCATCACCCATTTCCATGTGCTCGACCGGACTACAGACCATTCCCTCGTGGAATATCGCCTGGAGACAGGACGAAAAAACCAGATACGCGTACATTCCGCCGACATGGGGCATCCTGTGTGCGGCGATGTTAAGTATGGCAACGGTGACGATCCTGCACACCGCTTGTGCCTGCACGCCTACCGTCTGTGCTTCACCCACCCGGTGACAGGCGCGCCGATGGAATTTGAGACTCCCATCCCCATCGCATTCCGCAGACTTTTCAAGTAGAAACAAAGGAATGCGACAAACCAGCGGCTCCTTTCGTCATCACACCACAGAAAAGACCCGCAAGAACAAAAACAACAGAACACTCGTACAGATTCATGGACAACAATTTCGGATACTACGTTTTTTGCCTGATAGCCATCGTCGTTGGACTTTTCATCATGAAGAAAATCACAGGATGCATTGTACGCATCGTGATTTTGGGAATCGTAGTGGCTGCATTGGCTGCAGCCTACTTCATGTTCATCCGCTGAGAAAACTACATCATGAGAATTATAGTAGACAGCGGAAGCACCAAGACCGACTGGCGCATCGTAACCGACGACGGCTACGTCTGCGACATCACGACCCACGGCATCAACCCGGCCGTGCAAGACAGCGCACATGTGCTCGAAGTTGTCGCTGGCCAATTGGCCGGGCAACTATTGGCACACGGACTGTTTTACAAGTCGCTCGACGGCATGCTGCATACGTCTGACTCCACATTATTATATATATATTACTACGGCGCTGGATGTATAGACCCATTCTCAGACACCGTGGTCGAAGCATTGTCACAGACCTTCGGCGAAAATGCACATATCGAGGTAGCCACCGACCTTTTGGGGGCTGCCCGGGCACTCTGCCAACACGAAGAAGGCATTGCCTGCATCCTGGGAACCGGATCAAACTCTTGCCTGTATGACGGTGAACGTATCGTAATGAACACACCGCCATTGGGATACATTTTGGGCGACGAAGGCAGCGGCGCAGTACTTGGCCGCAAATTTCTGAGCGCCTTGTTCAAAGGGTGCCTGCCCGAGACGCTACGCGAGGAGTATGTCCGGACTACGGGCATGGACAAGGCCGAAGTTATCGCAGAAGTATACCGCGGAACATCGCCCAACCGTTTTTTGGCATCTGTGTCGCACTTTGTGGCCCAACATATTGCCATACCCGAACTGCGCGACATGGTCGTCGGCAATTTCCGCGACTTCTTCCGCGTCAACGTTGTGCGCTATGGTCGCCCCGACCTTCCAGTCGGAACAGTAGGCAGCGTGGCCTACGTATACCGCGACCTGTTGCAGGAAGCCGCCACTGCAGAAGGTCTCACCATGGGGAAAATAGTCTGCAAGCCGCTGGACGGTCTATCAAAATACCATGCAGAATATTAAACATTCGCCCCGTTTTCCCCATTCTCATTACAGAAGTTTCCTTCACAAGGAAAATTGTTTGCGATAACAGTAAGTATGTAAAGCCGACATTACATTTTTTAGAACAAAACTTTGTGCGTTTGCGGAATAAAATGTATCTTTGCATAGGACACAACCCGATGCATCACCCTACAATACAATGGATGACGCAAAGGGATGTGTTGTTCCACCTTAACATGAGAAATAACTAAAACTGTATACTAACAAACATGAGCGAGAAAAGAGTTTACACCTTCGGCAATGGCAAGGCTGAAGGAAACGCAAAAATGCGTGAAGAACTTGGCGGCAAGGGTGCCAACCTTGCCGAGATGAACCTTATCGGAGTACCTGTACCTCCGGGATTCACCATTACAACAAGTTGCTGTAATGAATACTATGAAGTAGGACAGGAAAAAATCAAAGAAATTCTGCAGGAAGAGGTAATGGCCGCTGTAGCCCACACCGAAGCACTGATGAACTCAAAGTTTGGTGATGTAAAGAATCCTCTTCTCGTCAGCGTCCGTTCCGGTGCACGCGCCTCTATGCCCGGTATGATGGATACCATCCTCAACCTCGGTCTTAACGACGAGGTGGCCGAAGGACTTGTTGCCAAGACTGGCAATCCTCACTTCGTATACGACTCATATCGCCGCTTCGTTCAGATGTATGGCGACGTAGTGCTTGAGATGAAGCCCGTCAACAAGGAGGACATCGATCCGTTCGAGGAGATTATCGAGAGCGTGAAGGCTGAGCGCGGAGTGAAACTCGACAAAGACCTCTCTGTCGAAGAACTCAAGAAGCTCGTCACCCTCTTCAAAACCGCTATCAAAGAGCGCACCGGCAACGACTTCCCCACCGACCCAATCGAACAGCTTTGGGGTGCTATCTGCGCCGTATTCCGCAGTTGGATGAACGAGCGTGCCATCCTCTACCGCAAGATGGAAGGTATACCCGATGAGTGGGGTACTGCAGTTAGCGTCATGGCTATGGTATTCGGTAACATGGGTGACACATCAGCCACTGGTGTTTGCTTCAGCCGCGATGCCGGTAACGGCGAGAACCTCTTTAACGGTGAATACCTCGTCAATGCACAAGGTGAAGACGTTGTTGCAGGTATCCGCACTCCGCAGCAGATTACCAAGATTGGCTCACAGCGTTGGGCTGAGCGTGCAGGTATCAGCGAGGAAGAGCGCGTGGCCAAATATCCCTCTATGGAGGAAGCAATGCCCGAAATCTACAAACAACTCGACGAACTGCAGGACAAACTTGAGCACCACTACCATGATATGCAAGACATGGAGTTCACCGTTCAGGAAGGCAAACTCTGGTTCCTCCAGACCCGCAACGGTAAGCGTACAGGTACTGCCATGGTGAAGATTGCTATGGACTTGCTCCACGAGGGAATGATAGACGAGAAGACAGCCATCATGCGCTGCGAGCCCCAGAAACTCGACGAACTTCTCCACCCTGTATTCGACAAGAAAGCACTGCTCTCTGCTAAGGTTATCACACAGGGTCTGCCCGCTTCTCCGGGTGCTGCCTGCGGTCAGATCGTGTTCCACGCTGACGATGCTCAGGCATGGCATGCAGACGGCCACAAGGTAGTGATGGTTCGTATCGAAACAAGTCCTGAAGACTTGGCTGGTATGGCTTCAGCCGAAGGTATCCTCACAGCCCGCGGCGGTATGACTTCACACGCAGCCGTTGTTGCCCGCGGTATGGGTAAGTGCTGCGTTTCAGGTGCCGGCTCCATCAATGTAGACTACAAGACCAAGACCGTAGAAATCGACGGCGTAGTATACAAGGAAGGCGACTACATCTCTCTGAACGGATCTACTGGTCAGGTATACGCCGGTGAAGTGCCTACCAAGGCAGCCGAACTCAGCGGTGACTTCAAGGAGTTGATGGACCTCTGCGACAAGTACACCAAACTGCAGGTACGCACCAATGCCGACACTCCTCACGATGCACAGGTAGCCCGCGCTTTCGGTGCTAAGGGTATCGGTCTTACACGTACAGAGCACATGTTCTTCGAAGACAAGAAGATTATCGCTATGCGCGAGATGATTCTTTCTGATACTGTGGAAGGCCGTGAAAAGGCTTTGGCCAAGTTGCTGCCTTATCAGAAGGCCGACTTCAAGGGAATCCTTGAGGCTATGGACGGTTGTCCTGTCAATATCCGCTTGCTTGATCCCCCACTCCACGAGTTCGTACCCCACGATATCGCCGGTCAAGAAACGATGGCCAAGGAGATGGGTGTAGATGTAGCCACCATTCAGCGCCGTGTGGCATCATTGGCAGAAAACAACCCGATGCTCGGTCACCGCGGTTGCCGCTTGGGTATCACATTCCCCGAGATCACAGCCATGCAGACCCGCGCCATCCTTTCAGCCGCTTGCGAGTTGAAGAAAGAGGGCAAGGATCCCAAACCCGAGATTATGGTGCCGCTCATCGGTATCCTCTATGAGCTGAAGCAGCAGAAGGAGATTATCCAGAAGACAGCCAAGGAAGTATTCGAGGAGTATGGTGTTGAGATCGAGTTCGAAATCGGAACAATGATCGAAATTCCTCGTGCAGCCCTCACCGCCGACAAGATTGCGACTGAAGCAGAGTACTTCTCATTCGGTACCAATGACCTCACCCAGATGACCTTCGGCTACTCTCGTGACGACATCGCCAGCTTCTTGCCCGTATATCTGGAGAAGAAGATCCTGAAGGTTGACCCGTTCCAGGTACTCGACCAGAATGGTGTGGGCCAGTTGATTGAGATGGCCGTAGAGAAGGGCCGCTCCGTTCGTCCGCAGTTGCGTTGCGGTATCTGTGGTGAACATGGCGGCGAACCCAGTTCAGTGAAGTTCTGCGCCAAGATTGGCATGAACTACGCCAGCTGCTCTCCCTTCCGCGTGCCCATCGCACGCCTTGCTGCGGCGCAGGCTGCGGTAGAGGAATAACAAATAAACCCTCGTAACTAACGAGTTAGGCGGTAAGTCTCTGATAACAAAGAGGCTTGCCGCCTAAGTTGTTTTTAGAGGGTCTGCACATTCTGCATGATTATCGTGCAGAATGTGTAAGGTTTGCTTACCAAAACTTACACCAAATCGACATGACGCGCTTACCAATGCTTACACACGATTTTTGAAACTATAAAACATACAGAGAAAATGGCAATGTTCAAACCAGTGGTAAGGAGACCGCGCAAGGACGGCTTCTTCCAAGTTTACATTCGGGTGATGCAGAACCGTAAGCCCGGATACATAAAGACCGACAAGGTAGTGACAAAGGAACTGCTCGACAAGAACGGGGACATTACGGACGCTTTCGTGAACGAGTATTGCATGAGGCGCATTCTTCGGTTCACAGAACTGCTTAATCGTGTTGACAGCACGAATTGGACGGTCAAGCAGATAATCGAGTACGTGACCAAGGAGGACGAGGACTTGTGCTTCTCGGACTATGCTCACCTGCACATCAACCGTATGATTGACAACGGGCAGTTGAGAAATGCGAAGAACTACAAGCTAGCCCTTCAGCACATGGAGCGGTTTGCAGGGACGACAAGGGTGATGTTCGGGCAGCTCACCTCCACTTTCGTGAACCTGTGGATGCAGTCGCTCGAACAGACGCACAGAGCAAAGGAGATGTACCCGATCTGCATGAGGCAGGTGTTCCGCGCTGCCGTGGCTGAATACAACGACTACGACAACGGCATCATACGCATCAAGACGAACCCATGGGGCAAGGTGAAGATACCGCAAGCCGACCGCACGGCAAAGATTGCCATCAGCCCAGAGAAGTGCCGTCTGTTCTTTTCGGCTCCATTGCCAGAGACGAAGATGATTGATCCATTGCCCGAAATTGGGCGCGACGTGGCGAAGATGATACTCTGCCTTGCTGGCATCAACACGGTTGACCTTTTCGAGATGCGGAAAGAGAACTACCGAAACGGCTGCTTGTGCTACAACAGGGCGAAGACGAAGAAGGCACGCACGGATGACGCATACATCGAGATGAGGGTTGAGCCAGTGATACAGCCGTTGGTGGAGAAATACTTGGCAGAGCCTAACGACCCTTACCTGTTCCGCTTCCACAAGCGGTTTTGCGACAGCGACTCGTTCAATGCTGGCGTGAATGGCGGCATAAAGCAGATATGCAGGAGTCTGGGCATACCCAAGGAGAAGCAATACAGGGCGTACACGTTCCGTCACACTTGGGGCACGGTGGCGCAGAACGACTGCGGTGCGACCATTGACGAGGTGGCCTTTGCCATGAACCACTCGCACGGACGCACCATCACGCGCGGCTACATCAAGCTGGACTTCTCTCCTGCATGGGAACTGAACGCAAAGGTGATTGACTTCATCTTCTTCAGCACGGCAAAGAGCAAGCAAGGTTTGGCGCGTGATGTGGAGGAGCGGAAAGACAACATGTTCCGCATCGCTCCCAAGTACATGATTTATGCGAGGGCGTACTTCCGTGGCGAGGTGCTGGCCGAGGTGAGCGACATCGGTTTCAGCAATATTGACGAAGTGATAGCCAAACTTGCAGCGAAACTGCCCGACACTATCCCGGACAGGTGTGCCGTGCAGTTCCGCATCAGAAACGTGGGCACCGACCGTGAGGCGGTTTACGAGAGGACGAAGGGCAAGGGTTTTTAGACAAACTCAATAGTGATATTCTTGCGTCCCTCCTGCGAAATGAGAGTAAGGTTGTCTGATAGGATAGTGCTTGGATTGACAACAAGATGCAAGACTGCATCGTGCTTGACTGCCATTTGTGCCAG
>CAVCSC010000008.1:0-65606 GCA_963604975.1 Lachnospiraceae bacterium
TATAATAGGCATCTGCTGACCCATATATACGAATAATTTTGAATACCTACTTATAGCATACTAACCATCAATCAGAACTCTGCCGGAAAACGCAGTAAAGGCGGGTTCTAAAAACTTGAAAAACAAGAATACAATGAAAAAAACAGCCCTACTCATGGTCTATGTCCTACTCATGGCCGTGCCTGCCGTTGCGGGCGAATGGACACGCTGGGTCAACCCCTTTGTCGGAACCTCAAAACAAGACGGTCTGCAAGGCAACACCTATCCAGGCCCCACCCTGCCCTTCGGCATGGTACAACTCTCGCCTGACACCCGCGAAGCCCCTCGGTACGACTGTGCATCCGGGTATTCTTATGACGACAACCTGATTTACGGTTTTTCACACACCCACCTCAGCGGAACCGGTGTCCACGACTTCATCGACATCACACTGATGCCGATGACCACGACCGACAACATCACACCCGCATACTCCTTCAGCCATGACCGTGAGTCGGCCCATCCCGGCTACTACCAAGTCGTACTGCAAAACGGGGTCAACGCCGAACTCACGGCCACAACCCGCACCGGCATCCACCGCTATACCTACCCGGCAGGCAAACCGGCATATCTGCTCATCGACCTCGACCACTCTGCCAAGAAAGGCGACTGGGACCGCATGATACTCAACGCACAGATACGCAAGGTGAGCGACACCGTACTCGAAGGCTACCGCATCATCACCGGTTGGGCAAAGTTGCGCAAGATCTATTACCGTATGGAATTTTCACAACCGATAGCACAACTCCAGTTCTTCCGCGACGGACACGAGCAAAAGGGGACACCACTGATCAACGGCGACGAGATCAAAGCCATCGCCAAGTTCAACCCGACTGACAATAATGCACTGACCGTGAAGGTATCCATCTCACCCGTAGACATCGACGGCGCACGCAGAAACATGGCTACAGAAGCCACAAGTTGGGATTTCGACCAGTACGCCTCTGCAGCCGATGCCGTATGGGACAAATGGCTCGGCACCATCGAGGTGGAAGGAAACGAAAAAGACAAGCGCACCTTCTACACCGCCCTCTACCACACCCTCATACAACCCAACACCATGAGCGACTGCGATGGCCGCTACACCGCTATCGACGACAGCAAGAAACGTATGCCTGCCGGCAGCACGTTCTACTCCACCTTCTCACTGTGGGACACCTACCGGGCCGCCCACCCGCTGTACCAACTGTTATGGCCGGAATACAACAAACGCTTCGTGGAGAGCATGCTCCTGCAGTACGATGTATACGGTTACTTGCCGATATGGCAACTGTGGGGACAGGAAAACTACTGCATGATCGGCAACCACGCCATACCGGTAGTGGTCGATGCCGCTCTTCGCGGTGACGTAGACAAGCAACGTGCCTATGAAGCCGTGAAACAATCGTCGATGAGAAGCCACAAGAATTCTCCTTTCGACATCTGGGACAAGTATGGCTATATGCCCGAGGATCTGCAGACACAGTCGGTCTCCATCACCCTTGAGATAGCATACGACGACTGGTGCGTCAGCCAGTTGGCCAACAGTCTTGGCTACAAGGAAGATGCCGAATATTTTGCCAAGCGCAGCCAATACTACCGTGCCCTCTACAATCCTGCCAACGGATTTTTCCAGGCCCGCAAGTCAGACGGCACTTGGCTTGAACCCTTCAACCCGCTGCAGTACGGTGCCAACGGCGGCAATCCCTACACCGAGGGCAACGGCTGGCAATGGAAATGGTATGTACCGCAAGACATCGACGACATGATCGGTCTTTTCGGCGGAGCTAAGGCTACAGAACGCCAACTCGACACCTTCTTCTCGCTGACCGACAATAGCAATGAAAAGAACTGCAATGCCAGCGGATTTGTCGGACAGTACATCCACGGCAACGAGCCCGACCACCATGTACCCTATCTGTACAACTTTGCAGGAAAGCCCCGCAAGACCCAACAGATGGTCAACCACATCATCGAGACCTTCTATAGCGACCAGCCCACGGGCATTGCCGGAAACGACGACTGCGGCGAGTTGTCCTCATGGTATATCTTCTCGGCCTTGGGCTTCTATCCGGTCAATCCGGCTTCGGGCGAATATGAGGTGACCACACCGCTCTTCCGCAAGGCCACCCTTCACCTGCCCGGCGGCAAGACCTTCACCGTCACCACCGACCGCAAAGACCCGTCGCAATGCTACATCAAGTCGATGCGGTGGAACGGCAAACCAATGAAAGGCCACACCCTCCGCTACGACGACATCGTCAAGGGCGGAGAGTGGAGCGTGACGTGTGTAAAATAAAGTCTTCAGGTGGGTTCTGACATTTAGAACCCACCTGAAGACAAACAACAGGCACTGACCCGCTCTATCCGAAAATGATGAGCACCGAACCGGCCACCATGATGGCCGAGCCGACCAGTTTGCGGGCAATGTCCTTTTCATGAAATATCCTGTACCCAAGGGCAATACTCACAAGGGTGGAGAGTTGGAAAAGGGCGAGTCCGTAGCCTACATTGATATGCTTGAACGTATAGTTGGTGGTGTACTGCATCGTGCCGATACAGGCAATGAGCGCAAGATAGGTACCCCAATCCCGCACACCGGTCTTGCGAAGCGACTGCACCAGCGGCACCCGCATCACCGCCAACTGTACCAACGAGAAGAGTGCGCCGGCCCAACACCAGGCGACAAACGATATGGTCGTGTCGGAATAGAGTATCACCTTCTTGATGATGACGGCCTCGATTGCGGTCAGCACCATCGCCCATAAACGATATTGTATCTCACGGTTTTTCAGTAGTGCCCAGGAAAAACCTTCATCAGTGGTATCAAACACAAAATAACTGCCCCAGATGATAACACCCACACCTGCCACGCCCATGAGCGACGGCAGTTCACCAAGCAGCACTATACCGACGATAATGCCAACAACAGACTTGTAGGAGTTGACCGGACCAAGCACCGACAGGTCGCCCTTGCGCAGAGCCATCACCAAGAAACCGTTGCCCACAGCCCCAAACACACCGCCCAACGCAGCATACGCCCAAAACTGCCAGGCAAGCGCACTCCAGTCTATTTGCCAGGCAAAAGCGAAACAGGCTACACTCAGAAGCACATACGACAAGGCATTGACGGCCAACGGGTCTTGCCCACGTCCAGTAAGACTCTTCTGAAATACATTGGAAAACGGATTGGAAAGTATGCGAAGCAATATCGCAATGTAGGTAAGAAACATATTGCAGACAATTTCTAAGTGACAGTAAAATGCACTGCAAATGTAATAAAAAACGCGCAACGCGGGGACACGGTCAATCCATTTTGTCCGACACAGGAGTCAAAATTCCCGCCAGCCCCTCAAAATCGGAACGGGAGATGCGACGGCCACGCAGACTCCGCACTTCGGGATAACTGTCAAAATAAGTATCTTCGGTGGTATACCAGTGATAGGAAGACACCTCGGCGGAAGCCCTCAGTCGCGACGTTAAACTGCGGGCATAGCGCGGATTGACCCGAGACAGAAAATACTTGCCGTCTGTCATGCACACGGCAAGCACAAGTACGGGACGACTGACGGCCGCCTGTCGCTTTTCGCATTCAGCGTCACTGACCTTCCAGCCGCGAGTAGTAGTCGTTGCCTGGATGTTCCATCCGTACTTGCGGTTGAGATTGGCGGCCATACCCCGAAACACGACACCATGAGCCGATGTGTCTTTCAAGCCTGTATAGGTGATGACATAGTGTATCATCTCGTGCAACAGGACATTCTGCGCCTGTCGTTCAGTCATGTCATAATAAGTGGTCATGGCTATACGAAAATCGTAGAGATGCGCACGACCCCACCGCACGGCTCGCTTGCACGACATCTGCCCAAGACGAGTACGGGCACGCGAAAGCGCAAACTCCGGACGCGGGAGACGGGCATCAAAGTACTCGGCATTGTACCGGTCGAAATGCGATGCCATCCATGCTATGGTCACTATCATACAGGCGTACGGTCTTTCGTAATGAGAATATGAGAGAACGACAGTGACTACTCGTCATCAAAATCACCGTCCTCGTCGAAACCGAACATGGCCGGGTCAACAAAAGCGTCGAGAGCACGACGGTCTTTCTTCGTAGGACGGCCCGTACCGCGGGCACGGTCTACAAAACCGCTGATACGGCTCATCTCAAGCAGTTCGTACTGCTTGGCATCGGTGACATTCTCGTAGATCTCGGGAATCAACTTGGCGCCCACTCGCTGCTCGATGGTCTTGAGCACCTTGAAGGAATACGTGATGGGAGACTTCTTGACGCTGACCACCTCGCCGACCTTAACGACACGGCTCGGCTTCACCGACACTCCACCGACACTCACCCGATTGTTCTTGCACGCATCGGCAGCCAATGAGCGCGTCTTGAAGATACGTGCTGCCCAAAGCCACTTGTCTATTCTTGCTACATCTGTTGCCATGACGGAATACGGTTTTTCTTATTTCTTGCCTTTCTTGTTATAGGCATTCATGGTGATATCAAGTCCTGCGAGGACGAAACTCTTGACAACATCGACGGCCGTGTCAATGGCAGGTTGCAGCACCGTCTTGTCCTCGGCACTGTACGCCCCAAGTACCCAATCGATCTGTCCGCCGCGCGGAAAATCGTTGCCGATACCCATACGGAGACGCGCATACTGCTGACCGATGAGTTGCTGGATATGCCCGAGTCCATTGTGACCTCCATTGCTGCCGTTGCCTTTCAGACGGAACGCGCCGAGCGGCAAAGACAGGTCGTCGACGACAACGAGCAGACGGCTCTGGTCGATATGCTCCTTCTCCAGCCAATAGCGTACGGCATTGCCACTAAGATTCATAAACGTGGTAGGCTTGAGCAGAAACACCTTGCGCCCCTTGATGGAAATCTCGGCCACAAACCCATAGCGTTTGTCGGCAAACATGACACCACAAGACGCCGCAATAGCGTCAAGTACCATAAAACCGGTGTTGTGACGCGTTCCGGCATACTCGTCGCCGGGATTTCCAAGTCCTACTATCAGATATTTGTCCATTGCGTATATGGTGGGTTCTAAAAAAAATGACTTTGTGTCAGATAGAATCTATAAAAAAGGCTTGCCGATTGACAGTAAGACAATGGCAAGCCGTAATATTTTTGGATAGAAGTGACTTATGCGCATCTTGCACGGGCAAGACCTACGCACAATGTCCTATCCCTTGTGTCTGCATGGCCGTGGCCGGCATTATTCTGCAGAAGCAGCCATGGCTGACTTGGCAGAACGTGTCATCTTGATGGTGCAGACGATAACTTCCTTGCTGGTAGCAATCTCGAGGCCGTCGAAGCTCAGTTCGCCCACCTTTATGCTCTTGCCGATGTGGAGGTTGGTCACGTCTACATCGAGATGCTCGGGAATCTGCTGATAGGGAGCGGTAACGGCAATCTTGCGGATGGAAAGGTTCATACGTCCACCGTCCTTGACACCCTGAGCCAGACCGACAAGTTTCACGGGGATACCGATGGTGATAGGCTTCTGGTCGTTCACCTCAAGGAAGTCGATGTGAAGCACGGCGTCTGTCACGGGATGGAACTGCAGTTCCTTCAGGATGGCAGTGTGGCTCTCACCGTCGATGATGAGGTTGATGACATAGATGTGGGGAGTGTAGACAATCTTGCGAACTTCCTTCTCGGAGATGGCAAATGCCAATGCTTCGGGCTTGCCGTCCTTTTCTGCCAAACCATAGAGGTTGCAGGGTACAAGACCTTCTTTTCTCAATGCTTTAGTAGCCTTCTTTCCAAGTTCTACTCGCTTCTGACCTGTAACGTCGATTTCCTTCATTGTTGTGTTACTCTAAATTAAGATTTTATAATACGTTGCCTTAATTCGCCATCACACGATATAACATTCGATACGGATGTGCTCAAAAAAGCGGTGCAAAGTTACCGCTTTTATTCTGAATACACAAAGTTTATCCCCAAAAAACCTAAAAACATGGATACAAATCTTGGTTGGTATACGTTTTTTCTATATTTTTGCAAATGAAAAGAAATACACGACATTATCTTATAAGAAAATGATCAATCGCGAACTGATAAGAATCAAGATAGTCCAGTTAACCTACGCATACTATCAGAACGGAAACAAGAATATGGACAGTGCAGAGAAAGAACTTCTCTTCAGTCTGTCCAAGGCGTACGACCTCTACAACTACCTGCTCGAGTTGATCGTCGCCATCACACGCGAGGAGCGCCATCGCGTGGAAATCTATACGCAACGTGCCGAACGCGAAGGTACAGAACCACCTTCGACAAAGTTCGCCGACAACAAGTTCGCCCTACAACTTGAGGAGAACAAGATGCTCTGCAAGTTTATGGAAACACAGAAACAGTCTTGGACTGACGACATCGAGTCGGTGCGCAAATTGTGCAACGCCATCGAGCAAAGCCAAATATACCAAGACTATATGGCCGACACCGACACCTCTTACGAGGCCGACCGCGAAGTATGGCGCAAACTCTACAAGACCTTCATACAAGACAATGCCGACCTCGACGCCCTGCTTGAGGAAAAGAGCCTGTACTGGAACGACGACAAGGAAGTCGTAGACACCTTTGTTCTGAAGACCATCAAGCGTTTCGACCCCAAAAATCAGCAGAAGCAAGACCTTCTACCCGAATACAAGGACGAGGAAGACCGTGACTTCGCCCGCAAACTGTTCCGCGCCACCATTCTCAACGCCGACCAGTACCAGCGCTACATGAGCGAAGCCTCACGCAACTGGGACTTTGCCCGCCTTGCCTATATGGACGTGGTCATCATGCAGATTGCCCTCGCCGAGATACTCACCTTCCCCAACATCCCCGTCAGCGTGAGCATCAACGAGTACGTAGAACTCGCCAAACTCTACTCTACCCCGAAGAGCGGCGGCTACATCAACGGTATGCTCGACTCCATCGCACGCCATCTCATCAAAACCGGCAAACTCTTCAAGTCGATGGAAGAACCGCGCTCGAAGAAGACCAAATTCGTACACACCGACAAAAACGCCGACACCGAGAACGCTCCCGTCGAAGAGAGCACACCGGAAGAAAATCCCACTGAAGCAGAAGATACAACAACTGCAACAGAATAGAACAACAACCATTACAGAATAAGAAACCAATGAACACTACCATTTTGGCTGCACAGGCAGCAAACGGCAACGGAGGATTCTCCATGCTTTTCATGATTGTAATACTGTTCGTCATCATGTGGCTCTTCATGATACGTCCACAACAGAAGAAGCAGAAAGAGATACGCAAATTCCAAAACGCCCTTCAGGAAGGCACAAAGGTAGTCACCGCAGGCGGACTTCACGGTACCGTAAAGCGTGTTGACCTCACCACCAACACCGTAGAGGTAGAGGTAGGACGCGGTGTCGTTGTCACCGTAGACAAAAACTACATCTACGCCAGCGCCGAAAGCCAGATACAGAAGGCCTAAGCGAAAAAGGCATACACATCACAAGGAAAAGACACACATTATTTATATTATAGGCCGGCCCTGAGAGACACGCCATATCGGCACTTTTCAGAACCGGCCTATACCGAAAACGCAGGGAAGGACCACCGAGCGGATGACCATTTACATCAAGCACATATACAAAATCGTCAGGAAATTCTTGTTCAGTTGGTACAACAAGGAATTTCTGATTTTTTTGTTTTTCCTTGCCTTGAGCAGCATCTTCTGGCTGATGATGTCTCTCAACGAGACCTACGAGCAGGAGATCTGCATCCCCGCCAAACTCACCGGAATACCCGAGAATGCCGTCATCACCACCACCATGGAAGACACGGTACGCGTGACCGTCAAGGACAAAGGATTCGTCCTGGCCATGTATTTGTACGGCAACGAGGTGCGCCCCATCAAAATCAATTTCTCCACCTACGCCAACTCGCAGACCGGATACGGAGTCGTACCGCCGGCCGACCTGCAGAAGATGGCCAACCAACGTTTCGGCGGCATATCACGCATCACCGCCATCAAGCCCGACCGACTTGACTTCTACTTCAACTTCGGACAGAAGAAGGTTGTCCCCGTACGACTGAAAGGTACCATCATCCCCAGCAAGACTTACTATCTGGCGCGAACCCGCATTTGGCCCGAGACCGTCACCATATACGCCACCAAAAAGACCCTCGACAGCGTACGCTACGTCAGCACCGAACCGCTGCACATCGAAGGGTTCACCGATACCATCGTCAGCACCGTACGTCTGGCACAGATCAAAGGCGTGAAGATCACCCCGTCATCAGTACGCATAGGGCTATACCCGGACATTCTCACTGAAGAAAGCGTGGAAGTACCCATACAGGCCATCGGCATGCCCGAAGGCAAGACCCTCCGCACCTTTCCCTCACGCGTGAAAGTCAAGTTCAACGTAGGCGCCGCCACTTTCCGCGACATCGACCCGCAACAGTTCACCGTTGTCGTCGACTACCGCGACATCATAGCCAACCCCTCCAGCAAATGTAGCCTCACCCTCCGCAGTGTGCCGCACGGCGTGCGCAACGCACATGTAGAAATCGGACAGGTAGACTATCTGATAGAACAGCAATGAAAATAGCCATCACCGGCGGCATCGGAAGCGGAAAATCCTACGTGGCCGACCTACTGCGCACAAAAGGCATCGACGTGTACGACTGCGATGCAGCCGCCAAACGACTCATGCGCACCTCCGATAGCCTCAAGACCCAACTGCAGCGACTCGTCGGCGATGACGTATACAAGGACGGCCAACTGCAAAAGCGGGTGCTCGCCACATACATCCTCACCGGAGAAAAGGAGAAACAGGCCGTCAACGACATCGTACATCCCGCCGTCGCCAAAGACTTTGAAGCCTCAGGACTGTCATGGCTCGAAAGCGCCATCCTCTTTGAGAGCGGATTTGACAAGCGCGTGCAGTTCGACCACACCGTCTGCGTATCGGCACCACGCGAAGTACGCATCAGCCGCATCATGCAGCGCGACCACATCAGCCGCGAAAAGGCAGAAGCATGGATCGACGCACAGATGCCACAAGAAGAGACCGAACGCCGCTGCGACTTCGTCATACACAACGACGGACGGCACGACCTTGACCCACAAATCATAGCAATCATCAACAAAACAAATACCAATAAGCAACAAATGGAAACAATACTTTCTATCTCCGGCAAACCCGGACTCTACAAACTGGTATCCCGCGGCAAAGCCAACCTCATAGTCGAAGCACTCGACGAAACCCATCGCCGCCAGCCCGCCTTCGCATCCGACCGCGTGACCAGTCTGGCCGACATCGCCATGTATACCGACGCAGAAGACATTCCTCTGTGGAAAGTGCTCAAGAGCCTTGGCGAGAAAGAGCAGTCCAAGGAATGCTCGCTCAACTACAAGAAATGTAGCGCCACCGAACTCCACGACTTCTTCGCCGCCATCCTGCCCGAATACGACCGCGACCGCGTACACGACAGCGACATCAAGAAACTCATCCAGTGGTACAACATCCTCGTCAAGAGCGGTATCACCGACTTTGAAGCCGCATTGTCACCCAACGCCGGTGCTCCTGCCGACGAGCAAGAGGAAGCATAAGACATAAGACATAAAATGTAACACGACAAACCAACAAGTTGGAACGGGCTCAGCCGCTGTTCCAACTTGTTTTTGTTTGCCGACTACCTCAGAATTTTGCGGCAGGAGTTTTTCAGGACACGCCTTCCCGCATATTTAGTGACGATAAAAATACAAAGCGCAAATCATACCAACTTATTTTTTCACCGTCACTTATCCTTATTTTTGTTTATCTCACAAGAAATGACTATTTTTGTACCCGATTTATGGACACAAAAAAGACAGAAGAACAGTTTCGCGCAGCAATGGATGAGTGTCGCACACTCTTCTCCAAGAAACTGCACGACTACGGCGCATCGTGGCGCATACTCCGCCCCACATCGCTGACCGACCAACTGTACATCAAAGCCAAACGCATACGGTCTCTTGAGACGAAAGGCGAAGCCTACGTAGACGAAGGCATCCGCCCAGAATTCGTTGCCCTTGTCAACTACGGCATCGTCGGACTGATACAACTCAAGCACGGCTATGTCGACGAGGTAGACATGACACCCGCTGATGCGCTCACCCTCTACGACACCCACGCCGGCGAAGCGCTGGCACTGATGCTCCGCAAAAATCATGACTACGACGAGGCATGGCGCTCCATGCGCGTCAGCAGTTACACCGACCTCATACTCACCAAACTGCAGCGCGTCAAGGAGATCGAAAATCTCAACGGTGCTACACTCGTCTCCGAAGGCATTGATGCCAACTATATGGACATCATCAACTACGCCATGTTCGGCATCATCAAACTCACCGAAAGCGAGGAGCAATGAATTACGTCAAAAGCGCGCTCGTCAACATCTGCCGTCTCATGCTCGCCCTGGTGTTCATCCTCTCCGGATACGTCAAGGCCGTAGACCCGCTGGGCACGCTCTACAAGATCAACGACTACCTCGCAGCATGGTCGATACCGGGCATTCTGCCCGACTGGATTCTTCTCGCCGTGGCCGTGGCCATGTCTGCCGTAGAGTTCACATTCGGTATCTCCCTACTGTTTGCCATCCAGCGCCGGCTGACGTCCAAACTCGTCACCGTCATCATGGTAGCGATGACCGCCGTCACAATATGGCTCTACGCTACCGACGGTGTGAAAGACTGCGGATGCTTCGGTGATGCCATCGTACTGACCAACGGACAGACACTCGTCAAGAACGTCATACTGCTGGCATGCTCCGTCATCATAAGCATTTGGCCGATGAGTATGCCGCGGCTCATATCGCGCTCCAACCAATGGATTGTCGTCAACTACACGGTCGTGTTCGTACTTCTGACAAGCCTTATCAGTTTGTACGGACTACCCAGATTCGACTTCCGTCCCTACCACGTCGGTGCCAACATCAGACAGGGAATGGAAATACCCGTAGGAGCAGAAGCACCCGAGTTCGAGACCACCTTCACGCTACGCAAAGGCAACGTGACCCGCGAGTTCACCCTCGACAACTACCCCGACTCCACATGGACATTCGTTGACAGCAAGACCGTACAGACCAAGAAAGGATACGAACCGCCGATACACGACTTCTCCATCACACGCAATGACACCGGAGACGACATCACCGATGAGGTGCTCGACAACAAAGGCTACACGTTCCTGCTCATATCGCCCAACCTCGAAACCGCCGACGACAGCAATTTCGGCGACATCGACCAGATATCCGAGTACGCCCACGCCCACAACATACCGTTCTACTGTCTGACGGCCAGCGGCGACAAGGCCATCGCAAGATGGAAAGACATCACCGGAGCAGACTACCCATTCTGCACCACCGATGGAACAACGCTCAAGACCATCATCCGCAGCAATCCCGGACTGGTACTGATCAAGGACGCCACCATCATACGCAAGTGGAGCCACAACCGTCTGCCCGACATGACCACCGTCAGCGGACGTCTCGAAGACAGTGAAATCGGGCAAATGTCCGATGACTCCGTTCCCCGGAAGATAGCAAAACTGCTACTGGGATTTGTCCTTCCCCTCACCCTCCTCACCATCGCCGACAGGCTCTGGGCTTGGACAAAATGGCTGAAAAAGAAACGCAACGAAAACAAAATATACCAAATCATTAAACATAAAAGAAAAATGAGAAAGAAAATTGTAGCAGGCAACTGGAAAATGAACATGAACCTGCAAGACGGTGTTGCCCTCGCAAAAGAAATCAACGAGGCACTGGTAGCCGACAAACCCAACTGCGGTGTCATCATCTGCACACCCTTCATCCACCTCGCTTCTGTAGCACAGGTACTCGACGCTGAGGTCGTAGGTCTCGGTGCAGAGAACTGCGCTGACAAGGCCAAGGGCGCATACACTGGTGAAGTGTCTGCCGAGATGGTCAAGAGCACCGGCGCACAGTACGTCATCCTCGGCCACTCCGAGCGTCGTCAGTACTACGGAGAGACCGCAGAGATACTGAAAGAGAAGGTAGAACTCGCTTTGGCCAATGGCCTGAAGGTCATCTTCTGCTGCGGTGAGACTCTCGAAGAGCGTGAGGCTGAGAAGCAAAACGAGGTTGTAAAGGCTGAACTTGACGGTTCTGTATTCCACCTCGATGCAGAGGCTTGGAAGAACATCATCCTCGCCTACGAGCCCATCTGGGCCATCGGTACCGGCAAGACCGCTACTGCAGACCAGGCTGAAGAGATGCTCGCCTACATCCGTTCTATCGTAGCCGAGAAGTACGGTCAGGAAGCCGCCGAAGACACTACCATCCTCTACGGTGGAAGCTGCAAGGCAAGCAACGCTCCTGAGCTCTTCTCTAAGCCCAACATCGACGGTGGTCTGATCGGCGGCGCTTCTTTGAAGACTGCTGACTTCAAGGGCATCATCGACGCTTGGAAGAAATAACAACAACAGAAAACACACGCCTCTAAAGGCGACAGACATGGAGACGCGGCCACATCTTGGCCACGTCTCCATATTGAGTTTTTCACGACACCCACCACAAATCAAAGTACAGACCCTATGCGTCAATCCGTCGTCCTCACCATAGCCCTGTGCTGCGCCACCACTACAGGCATGGCACAAAACTACACCAAGCACCTGCAACAGAAAGAGCCTGGCCGGGCGACCGTCGTTGTCAAGCAAAGTGCAGACATCGACGAATTGGTGAACAACACCGACGTGTCGCACAACAAGAAGACGACACCCGCCCCCACAAGACAAGACGTCACCCCCACCAAAAAGACAACACCCTCGCCAGCCACCCCGGAGCACAAGACGACAACGCCGGAAAACAAACCCGCAGGCGCAGAGCATAAGCCCACGTCCCCAGAACATAAGCCTACAGGCACAGAGCACAAGCCCACAGCAAAACCGGAAACGCCCCGCAGCGAGACAGAAACAGAAACGCCCGGTGTAGACACCCGCCGCAAAGTGATGCGCCGGAGTTACAAGGTCAAGGGCTACCGCGTACAGGTATTTGCCGGCGGCAACTCCCGCGAAGACAAACTCAAGGCCCAACGTGCAGGCAACGACCTCAAGGCCGCCTTCCCCAACCAGCCCGTATACGTGCATTTCTACTCCCCACGATGGATATGCCGCATGGGTAACTTCCGTACCTACGAGGAAGCCAGCCACGTACTCCGCGAGGTACAGAAACTCGGTTACAAACAAGCCTGCATCGTCAGCGGACAAATCACCGTTGCCTATTGACAACGACATTCTACCAAGACATACATATATCAACAATGAAGCCAGAAACAGAATTCAGAGAAGGACTCGACCAACTCGCCGACCACTACAAAAGCATTCTCGGCCTGCTCGGAGAAGATACCGAACGTGAAGGACTGCAAAAGACACCTATGCGGGTAGCGAAAGCCATGCAGGTGCTCACCCGCGGCTATACCCAAGACCCGCACAAAGTACTCACCGATGCCCTCTTTGCCGAGAAATACAACCAAATGGTCATCGTCAAAGATATCGACTTCTTCTCCATGTGCGAGCACCACATGCTCCCCTTCTACGGCAAAGCCCACGTCGCCTACATTCCCAACGGCTACATCACTGGTCTGAGCAAGATAGCACGCGTGGTCGACATCTACTCCCACAGACTGCAAGTACAGGAACGCCTGACCCAACAGATCAAGGACTGCATCGAGAACACCCTCCATCCGCTCGGTGTCATGGTGGTCATCGAAGCCAAACACATGTGCATGCAGATGCGCGGCGTAGAGAAGCAAAACTCCATCACCACGACAAGCGACTTCAGCGGAGCCTTCAATCAGGCCAAGACCCGAGAGGAATTCATGAACCTGCTGCGTGGAGAGTCAAAAAGAATATAGGCGGCCAACGGTAAAAAACATCGCAAACCGGAAAAATACGCCCGTCCCCCATGCAAGATTCTGCATTGCCCTACATTATATATATGATGTATACGAGATATATGATGTACACGGCAATACAACAACAAAATATCAAAAAACAACAAAACAATGAAACACATCAAGACCTACATCATGCTTGCCCTGGTTGCCCTCACCACCATTGGCACGATGACAGCATGTATCGGTGACGAGAGCGACAACAACGCCATCACTGCAGAAGAATACCGTCAGGCACTCATTTCCATGTCGGGCAACTACAATGGCAAGATACGCTTCTACCGTCCGAAGACCGCTTACGCACAACAATACGAGAAGTACGACTCCACCTATACCACATGGCAGGTAAGAACCGACTCTACCGTCACCATCCGCCAATTCCCTGTCAGCAAGCTCGATTCGGCCATTGTCGTACCTGCAAGCGACAACAGTCCCGCAGCCACAAAAGCCCTGACCATCCGTGACGCCATCTCCAAAGCGTCTGCCAAAGACCTCAAGGCCTACTACTTCATTCCCAACAAGAACTTCATCGCAGATACCGGCATACAGTTCTATGTCAACCCCTACGTTATCGAAGTGCCTGTCACCTATGACGGCAGCAACCATACACTCTACTTCGCCTTCACCTCCAACTACTGCGGAGGCGTATGGACAAAGGCCGCCCTCACGTTTGAGTTCAACATGCAACTCTACGCCATCTGCATTGACAATGCTAACGAGGCAAGCAAGATTTCGAGCACCTATGTCCGCAATGCCATGCTGACTTGCACCGCCAAATAAATCATCAGGCGAGTGTATAAGTAGCAGTAAGAAACAATAAAAAGAGAGGGTTGCGTTTGTCCTCAGACAAACGCAACCTATATTTAGACCACCACGATGAAATTCATTTCATGGAACGTCAACGGCCTTAGGGCTTGTGTCGGCAAGGGTTTCGAAGAAAGTTTCGGAACCCTTGATGCCGACTTTTTTTGTCTTCAGGAGACCAAGATGCAGGCAGGACAACTCGACCTGGCATTTCCCGGCTACGAGTCATACTGGAACTACGCCGACAAGAAAGGCTACTCGGGCACAGCCATCTACACCAAGCACCATCCGCTCAGCGTGAGATACGGCATGGGTATCGATGTCCACGACCACGAGGGACGTGTCATCACCCTTGAGATGCCCGACTTCTTCTTGGTCACAGTCTACACCCCCAACTCCCAGGACGGCCTGCGCCGACTCGACTACCGCATGACGTGGGAAGACGATTTTCTGCGCTACCTCCAGTCGCTTGACCGCGAGAAACCTGTCATCGTCTGCGGCGACCTCAACGTGGCCCACGAGGAGATCGACATCAAAAACCCCAAGACCAACCGCCGCAATGCGGGTTTCACCGACGAAGAACGCCAAAAGATGACCACCCTGCTCTCCCAAGGATTTGTCGATACCTTCCGCACCCTTCACCCCGAGGACGTCGTCTACTCATGGTGGTCCTACCGGTTCCACGCCCGCGAAAAAAATGCAGGATGGCGCATCGACTACTTTCTCACGTCCGAACGCCTCCGCGACCGTCTCGAAGGAGCCGCCATACATACCGAAATCTACGGCAGCGACCACTGCCCGGTAGAACTCACCCTGAACGTCTGAATACGCACATATCACCCCACGATTTCCTCAAAAGCCACCTCTTTCACCCCGAAAAAGGTGGCTTTTTTGAAAAAATCGCACAAAAAACAGAAAAAAGTCCGGATAGATTTGCATATATCAAAAGATGTGCGTATCTTTGCACCGCTTTTGGAAAGATACACATTTCCAAGCAGACAAAATCGGGATGTAGCGCAGTTGGTTAGCGCACGCGTCTGGGGGGCGTGAGGTCGCAAGTTCGAGTCTTGTCATCCCGACTGTTAGTCAACAAAGTCGAATCCCTCGGGGTTCGACTTTTGTTTTCAAACAATCACCACACATTATCAATTATCAATCAAAAAGTTCTATGTACTTAGACAAAGCAAAAAAAGAAGAGATCTTTGGACAGTACGGAAAGTCTAACACTGATACTGGTTCCGCTGAGAGCCAGATAGCATTGTTCTCATACCGTATTTCCCACTTGACGGAGCACTTGAAGCAGAACCGTAAAGATCATACTACCGCACGTTCACTGACCAAGTTGGTAGGAAAACGCCGTGCTTTGCTTGATTACCTTTACGACCGCGATATCAATCGTTACCGCGCCATCGTCAAGGCTCTTGGCCTCCGTCGCTAATCAGCAAGCATTTGCTTCACCCATCAAAAAAGCCATTGTCCATCGACAATGGCTTTTTTCGTATTAAGTCGGTGCTATTTTTTCGTATCAAGACAGGTAAGTAGATGTACTACTAACAGTCGTCCAAATATCCTTTCGTAAATAGGTCATAAACGACGGCTTCCAGTTCGGGCAGCGACATCTGTTCTACGGCCCGCTCTATCTTTCTGACGAGTTCGTCACGTCTGTACTCGTTGTCTTCGCCCAGTCTCACGCCGGGTCTGTACTCATTGTTTCTCATCTTGATGTTCTTGTACCTTTATTGTTGCCATAGCGGTCGCGATAGGTGGTCGTCTTGCCACGGGTCGTACCCGTACCTGTGGTCTGCCCGTAGCGGTCGCGATAGGTAGTGGTGGTGCCGCTGCCCGTCGTACGGGTAGTGCTTGTACCCGTAGTCGATCCGTAGCGGTCGCGGTAGGTGGTCTTGGTTTCCCCCGACCGGTTGGTGCGGGTCGTACTTGTGCCGGTGGTCGACCCGTAGCGGTCGCGGTAAGTGGTCTTTTCCTCTCCCGACCGGTTGGTGCGGGTCTCCGACCGCCCGGTAATACTTCCGTAGCGGTCACGGTAGACCGTAGTACGCCGCCCGTCAGCCGATACCGTCGTTTCGGCCGTACCTGTGACGCGCCCATAACGGTCGCGCTGGGTCTCCTTGGTACGCGTGGTTTGCGCATCGACCAAGAGAGCAGAACAGAGCAACAGGGATATCAGTAACGTCTTTTTCATATAGGGTGTGTTTAGTGACGATAAAACTACAACATTTTTTCGGAATAAGCAAGTGACGCCCGTCAAAAATCTGTCCATATCCTATCTGACGGACTTCTATCGTGACAGGCCTCACTGTCCGTCGCGATAGAAGTCGAGCGCCTCGGCAATCTCCTTCTCCGTGGCCGTTTGGTCGATACGCACGTCGCCGAGATTGGCAAGAAGCGTGAAATTGATATGGCCTGCAACATTCTTTTTGTCGTGCCGCATGAGCCGCAGTAGATTCGGGTAGTCGTCGCAGGTGAAGGCGATACGTCCATAGTGTTCACGCACAAAGGCGGCCACCTGACGCAGACGGTCTACAGGAAATCCCGCCTTGACACAACTCAGGTAGAGTTCACACACCAGTCCGTAGGCCACTGCATAGCCATGAGGTATAGGCCGCCCTTTCTCCATCGCCCATGATTCGAACGCATGACCGACAGTATGTCCGAGATTGAGGGCCCGGCGCATACCATTCTCCGTAGGGTCATCGGCCACGATACGCTGTTTGACCGCTACCGACGTGGCCACCATGCGCTGCAGGCGTGTCCAGTCGGGATGCAGGATGTCAAACGTGACCAGTTCGCGCCATGCCGCAGCACCGCTGATGAGCGCATGCTTCACCATCTCGGCATAACCGGACAGCAGATCCGTCTGGTCAAGCGTAGCAAGAAACTGCGTACTGAGTATCACACAGCGGCTGTCGGAGAAGAGCCCGATTTCGTTTTTCAGCCCACCGAAGTTCACCCCCGTCTTCCCTCCTACCGACGCATCGACCTGGGCAAGCAGTGTGGTCGGCACATTGATGAAAGCGATACCGCGCTTGAACGTGGAAGCAGCAAATCCACCGAGGTCGGTCACCATGCCTCCGCCGAGACAGACCAGACACGAGTGGCGTGTCGCCCCATGTTCTCCGAGCGCTTTCCACACCTGCACTACCGTATCAAGCGTCTTGCACACATCACCGCAACCGATGGTCACGAGGTGAGCGCTACGCAATATCTCCGACTGCTGCAACACCGGCCAGCAATGTCTCCGGGTATTCTCGTCGACAAGCACAAACAATCGGTCATACGCACATGCCGCGACCGCTTTTTCTGTATCGCGCACCACATCTTCTGAGAATACCAGACGTCCGTGGGAGAACGTTATATCGCATTCTATCATTCTTCTATCCGTTTGTTTCTTTTTCGTTTTTGTACAAGGGCCTTGTACGGGTCGTACAAAGGCCTTGTAGTGACCGTACAAGGGCCTTGTAGCAACCGTACAAAGCCTTTGTAGCAATAGTACAAGACCTTTGCACAAATCCCATTGTGTATGGGGTGTATATTCTGCGGGCGAAGATACAAAAAAAATACCATTCCGAGCGCAAATGACTTGCTCGCGGAATGGTATTCACCATCTATTAACCATTAATAATCTTGTCTTGTGCAACTACGCAAAGCGTCTGCCCGGGGCGAAAAGTCCCTATCCGATATGTATTTGTCGGCTGACCTTGGTCTCTTCGCGGTTGATCTTGGGCAGGTCTACCGTGAGCACACCGTCGGCTACGCTTGCGGCAATCTTGTCGCGGTCGACATCATCGGGAAGGATGAGCGTCTGTTCAAAGTCGGCGTAGGAGAAGTCGCGGCGCAGATAGTGTACCGGCTCTTTCTTCTCAGCCGCATCGCGGTGGTTTTCCATCTTGATGACCAGGTTGCCCTCGTCATTGATATGCACCGTGAAATTCTCCTTCTTCATGCCTGGTGCAGCCATTTCCACGATGTACTTTCCGACGGTTTCCTTCACGTTGATTGCGGGTGAAGTGGTGCGTCCCTTGGTCAGGCCTACATAGTCAAAGAAATCGTTGAACTCTTCAGGCAACCATGCGTTTCTATACGTTGTATCCATAAGATATTTCCTCCTAATTGTTTTGTTGGGTCTATTGTTTTCTTTTTCTTCGGACCGCCTTGCGGACGGCCTTCACCGTGTATACTGCAACATATGTACCATAGGAGAAAACCGTGTCAACCTGTCGCTCGTGGAGGACAAAATGACACAACCATGGTCATCGTATATACTCTTGTACAAACTGCGTCACCCGTGCCGTATACTCATCACGATGATCCTTGTACGAGTGGGCATGCGCACTGCCCGGCGCTATCCACAACGCCTTTGGTTCGGGTTTGGCGGCATAGAGCGGATGCACCATTGCCGTAGGCACAAACGTGTCGGCACTGCCGTGTATGAAGAGCATCGGCTTTTCGCATTTGGCTACTTGGCGCAAGGGAGAGGCTTCGCCGAATGTCCATCCGTACCGTATGCGGCAGAGTGCGTCACTGGTATAGAGCAGAGGAAAGGCGGGAAGGGAGAACTGATTGCGGAGTTCGCCTTGGAATTCGTCCCAGACGCTGGTATAGCCACAGTCCTCCACAAAGCAGCGCACCGCGTCGGATGTCTTCTCACCCGACACACACATCGTCGTTGCGGCCCCCATCGACACGCCATGCACCACGATGCGTGCCGTATCGGTTGTGCTGCAAAACATCTGCGGGGCAAGGTCTATCCAGCGCATCACGTCGAGACGGTCTTTCCAGCCCATACGTATATCGTCACCATCGCTACAGCCATGACCGTGGAGGTCGGGCAAGAGAATGTTGTACCCTAACACCTTATTATATATACGCGCGTAGGGGAGCATGTGTACCAGCCGGTTTTTGTAGCCGTGTACCAGTACGGCTGTCCGTCCGTGTGCCGTCCGCGATCGGATGTAGAGCGCATACTGGCGTTCACCGTCGGGCAGGGTGATGAGCGTGTCGCTGACGGCACCCTCATGCCGCAGACTGTCGAGCCACGGGCGCAGTTCAGGATAGGTACGCATGACTGACGCATACCCGGCATTGGTACTACGGTCGCGGTCGGCATTCGACAGGGCAAAGTCTACCATGTAGCAATTGCCGGCGGCGAGGACGACAAGAACAAGTGCAAAAAAGACAAGAAGAGCTGTGAGGATTTTCCGTCGTTTCATGTTGATATTTGTTAGGGGGGGGAAAAAGTGGGGAGGAGACTAAAAAAAAGTTTTTCTTGTTGTCATTCGTTTTCAAGGCAGCGCGCCACGGCTTCGGCCAGTCTCCGGCGGGCCACATCGGGCAGAAGGGCGTCTGCCGAAAGCGCATCAGTCCTGTTGATACAAAGCACATCGGCAAATCCGGCACTGCGCAGCGCATCGGCCTCATCGACACGTCCGGCCAACAGGGTCACGGGGACATGATGTTGCCGAGCCGACCGCAGTATTCGCTCGGGCAGTTTACCCATCAGTGTCTGCCTGTCGGCATGGCCTTCGCCTGTGAATACGCGGGTGCAACCGTCGAGCAGACTGTCAAAATGCAGTACCTGCAACAGCAGGTCGGCACCCGACTGACAGTCGGCATCGAGATACTGCATGAAGGCATACCCCAGTCCCCCTGCCGCTCCCGCTCCGGGACAGGCAGAACGGTCGTATCCGAAATGACGGGCCGAATGGTCGGCAAAGCGTGCGGCACGTCGGTCGAGCCGCTCCACCATGTCTGCGGTAGCCCCTTTTTGCGGAGCAAAGGTATGGGCAGCGCCATCCGGTCCGCAAAGCGGATTGCGCACATCACTGGCAAGGGTAAACCGACACTCGTCCAACAACGCCTTGACCTTGTCAAAGGTGGCATGGGGGGCCAGCCTGTCGACCAAGGCCCGCAGCATGCCGATACCAGCATCGCTCGTGGCACTGCCTCCGAGTCCGATGACAAACTGCCGGCAACCTCGCCGCACGGCATCGGCCACCATCTCCCCTACCCCATAGGTAGTGGCGACAAGCGGATTGCGGTCTTCGGGTGCAATGAGGGTGAGTCCGCAAGCCTGGGCCGTCTCTATGACGGCTACCCCATCGGGACAAAGGCCGTACCGGGCCACAACAGGACGCATCATCGCATCGTGTACCCGTACCTCCACCATCTCGCCCTGCATGGCTACGGTGAAGGCACCGGCCATACCCTCTCCGCCGTCCGACACCTCCAGGCACACCACTTCGGCCCCGGGACGCAGACTGCGGAGAACACCGGCAACGGTCTGTCCGGCCTCAGCCGAGGTCAGACACCCCTTGAAGGAGTCTATGGCAATGATGTATTTCGTCATCTTCGGCTATGTGACGGTACGATGAAACAATGCGTCAGTCTTTTTTCTGTCGGGCACGTATCATCTTGACCACCCCGCACATGGCTTCGTAGCGGGTTTCGAGTGAGTCGCGGCGCAGACGCAGACGGTTGGCCGTGAGGTGGTCAGTGGCCGCATTCATCTGACGGATGGTCTCCTGCAACAGCACGTCGGTGCGGGCGACATCTTCCTGGGCCATACTGAGCGACGCGCTCTGCCAGATGTGCAGGGCTTCCTTGCGGGCTTCGATGGCTTTCGGGTATTTCAACCGTAGCGACTCAATGGAGTCGAGTGTTTCGCGGTATTTTCCGCTTCCGTACAGTTGCTGGATACGCGCAAGAAGGGGGGCTGCCTTTTCATCGTCGGTCTTGGTGCAGCCGACGAGCGCAAGTGCGAACAATAGGGCGCAAATATATCTCATAATGGCGCAAAAGTATAAAATAATGTGGGAACGCAGGGGGAAGCGCGGCCAAATTTTAATAACTTTATGATTTGTGCAAAACTTTGCGTACCTTTGCACCCCAAACCAAACCATGCGTGCATCTCGCAGATTGCAAGACGCAATGCTGCGCAACATTTTTCTGAACACGCCTCCATACAACAATAGACAAACAATGAAGATATACAACGACGACGAACTGGCAGAAATTCTTGACAAGGAGATATTCCACAAAATAGGCGAAACGGCCGACGAACTGGGCCTGGAATGCTACGTTGTGGGCGGTTATGTACGCGACATCTTCCTCGAACGCCCGTCCAACGATATCGATGTCGTCGTCGTGGGCAGCGGCATAGCCATCGCCAAGGCCCTCAAAGGCAAACTGGGAAAGAAAGCCCATCTCTCGGTGTTCCGCAACTTCGGAACGGCACAGGTGAAATACAAAGACACCGAAGTGGAATTTGTCGGTGCCCGACGCGAAAGTTACAGCCGCGACTCGCGCAAGCCTATCGTAGAAGACGGCACACTCGAAGACGACCAAAACCGCCGCGACTTCACCATCAATGCGATGGCCGTCTGCCTCAACAGCAAGCGGTACGGCGAACTTGTCGACCCCTTCGACGGACTGTACGACCTTGAGGACGGCATCATACGCACCCCGCTCGATCCCGACATCACCTTCAGCGACGACCCACTGCGCATGATGCGGTGCGTGAGATTCTCCGCCCAACTGCGCTTCATCATCGACGAGGAAACCTTTGAGGCCCTCGGACGCAATGCCCACCGCATAGAGATCGTGAGCAAGGAGCGCATCGTCGATGAACTCAACAAGATCATGATGACCCGCGAACCCAGCCGCGGCCTCATCGAACTGCAACGCTGCGGACTGCTGCAACTCATCATGCCCGAGATTGCGGCACTCGACATCGTGGAGACCAAGAACGGACGCAGCCACAAAAACAATTTCTACCACACGCTTGAGGTCGTCGACAACGTGAGCCGCCACAGCGACAACCTCTGGCTACGTTGGGCCGCCCTCTTCCACGATGTGGGCAAGCCCCGCACCAAACGCTGGGAGCCCGTGGCCGGATGGACCTTCCACAACCACAACTACGTCGGCGCCAAGATGGTGCCGGAGATCTTCCGCCGCATGAAGTTGCCCATGGACATCAAGATGAAGTATGTACAGAAACTCGTCGACCTGCACATGCGCCCCATCGCCATTGCCGATGAAGAGGTGACCGACAGTGCCGTCAGACGACTGATGAACGATGCCGGCGACGACATCGACGACCTCATGACCCTCTGCGAAGCCGACATCACCAGCAAGAATCAGGTACGCAAACAGCGCTTCCTCGACAATTTCCGCACCGTGCGCGAAAAACTCACCGACCTCAAGGAACGCGACTACAAGCGCCTGCTCCAACCCTGCATCGACGGCAACGAAATCATGGAGATCTTCCACCTCACCCCCTGCCGCGCCGTGGGCATACTGAAACAGACCCTCAAGGAGGCCGTGCTCGACAACACCGTACCCAACGAACGCGACCCCCTCATGCGCCTCCTTCTCGAAAAAGCGGGAGAGATGGGACTGGAAACGAAAGAATGATGGCAGGCGGATTCTAAAATGTAGTACACACCCCTACAATGATGCCAACAAATCTATCTACGCATTTAACGGAAAACTCCAACACCCCCCACGTCCTGGAACGCTTCTCTACAGAAGACCTTCGACAATTGTGTTTCATTGCCTATTTCGGCAATGAAAGCACAAGCGGTGTCGGGACGTATATGAAGATGTTCGGCCTGCCTGACCGCGACTTCTACAATGACAACGCCCTGAAGTTGCAGCAGGAGGGCCTGTTGGTGACACGAAATATGGTTAGTCCGGAGTGGCATCTTGACCTGATTGACTACTTGGCCACCAAGCACCCGGAGTGGGTGGAGCAATTCCGCCGGATACAGAGTTGCACCCCCTCTCACAGTTGCGACTATCTATGGCGACTGGCCAAAGCCCTGAGAAACGATGACTTTGAAGGCGCCAAACGTATATCGAAGCCCTATGAAGGTATAGGGAGAAAACTCTTCAATATCTTTCCCTACATACGCCACAGAGCCATAGCAGACCCGAGATATGCCCATCTGCTGGACAACGAGCAACTCCACTCTATGGTTACGGAAACGATGGAACATCTCTTCACGGCAGATACGCTCGATGAAGATACGCTGGCGAGCATAGAGAAGATGATTCCAACGTATCATCCTGCCTACTCTGAAATACGCGACCGGATAAGTCTCTATCGCTATTTTATCTCCGGAAAGACCAATGGTGAAGGCCATCAAACCACATGGTCGATGGCCCAGCATGCCATAGACGCACTCTATCATGGAGACGTGGAGGATGCCTTTGCCTTGTTTCGGAAGGCTCTCAAAAAACAAGGACGAAACGCAGGAGCGTTCCCTCGGCCATTGCTCAATTATTGCTATGTGATAAGCCTCCTTCGTTTTCGTACAAAATATGGGCCACTGTCGGTCACGAAAGAAACGGATGCCCTACGCCAAGCCTCGTCTTTCAGAACTGACCATGCCCATTTTGCAGCCAAACTCTTGCTTGATTATTCTGACTCGGATGCGTCATCTGCTCGGGAGGAGATACGGCGGCGCATTGCCGGTGCACGGGCAAGTGCCGATACCCCGCAAAAAAGATATTTTGCGTTTTTGATGAGCAGATATTTCGATCTGCCGGATGATGACACGCCTTACCAACAGCCCTCTGCCGCCATCCTCATGCATGAATGCTCGCTCTACAAGGCAGCCAGCATGAGTTGTCGCGAGGAACTGGTATCGCTCTTTGGCGGTACCCCGCTACTTTCGACCATACGCAAGAAACAACCTTGGGAAATTCTCCTGGGCGAGATAGACAATGTGGCGAAAACACAGGTAGACAACCGTCGCCGCCGGATTGTATATTTTCTCAACCGACAGACACTGTCTGGAATTGTGGAGCAGGTGGAAGACGAACCGGGAACATGGCGTGACGAAAAGTTGCTTTCCAAAAAAATCATGGCCGACGAGGGTTACGACTCCATGGACGCTGCAGATACAAGAATAGCGGTCGGCCTGGCTGGAAAGGCAGACTGGCAGACCGATGCAGACATCATCGTACCCCTGCTTGCCGATACCGACCGACTGTACATAGGCGTGGAGTATCTGCCCACACGACAGATGGCCACCATCAATGTAGAGAAACCGTATGTGGAATTTCACGGCGAGGCAGACAAGATTGTGATCCGTACAAATGCACTCCGCCAACCCGACGGTTCGCTGCGCAAACATTCAGTGACGTTTGCAGAGTCCGCCTATACGCTGGTATCCTTGAACCCGCTTCAGAAAGACATTCTTGACCGCCTCGTCGCAACGAAAACGCTGCCGGTATCAGCCACTCCCAGTTTGAGAAAGACGATAGCAAGTCTGAAGGGTATCATAGATGTCAAGGAAGACATCCTGTCTGACATGGAAAGTACTGCCTTCGAGAGTGCCGGCCGATTGGCCGTGCGTATAGAGCCTGCTCCTGACCGTGAATACCAGATGACCATACTTGCTGCACCTATGCCCAACGGCATGGCCAGACTGGAACCGGCTGCCGGCGAGGAGTATGTGTATGACGAGGATGCGCAAGGCCGGGTGCACATGGTGCATCGCAACATGACGATGGAAGCAGACAACCTTGAGCACATCAACAACTATGCCCTGCAGTCTGGCATGGAGCAGACCGCACCCAATATCTACAATATTGGCGAAGACCGTGCCTTGTTGCAATTGATGTTGTTCTGCCATGACCAGGAAGCGTGCTACGTCATGGAGTGGCCGCAAGGACATGCACTGAAATTCAAAGGAGTGCTGACCACCAACGACATCCATATCGATGTGCGAGGCGACAACGAATGGTTTGCCGTAGAAGGAGACATACGTGTCGGCGACCGGAAAATCACACTCGAAGACCTGCTGAAAGCATGCAGCCAGACAGAAGGGGATTTTGTCAAGGTGGGCGAAAACGAATATGTGCAGATGACCGATACACTGCGTCGCCACATCGCCGAACTCGATGCCGTACTCCTCATGGGCGAGCACAAACGCAGACAAATACCCAAATATCTCGTAGGGTCGCTGGCAAAGACCTTGGAAAAACTGGAATACAGTACCGACAACAGTTATCGGGACTTCATGCTGAAGATGAAGCAAGCCTACGAGCGTGATATCGAAGTACCCGCAGATCTACAGGCTACGCTCCGCCCGTACCAGAAAGACGGATATGTATGGATGAAACGTCTTGATGCGTGGGGAGCGGGTGCCTGTCTTGCCGATGACATGGGACTCGGCAAGACCTTGCAGACATTGGCCTTTATCCTGAGCAAAGCCAATGGTGGCCCGGCATTGGTAGTGGCTCCGAAGTCGGTCATCCCCAACTGGGTGAAAGAGACCAACCGCTTTGCCCCCTCACTCCAAGTCACGGTACTGAATGATGCTGACAATCGCCAACAGGCCGTAGGCGATGCCGGCCCACACTCGCTTGTGCTATGCACTTACGGAGTACTGACTACGGAGGAACATCTGCTTGCGTCCAAAGAATGGGAGGTGGCGTGCCTGGACGAGGCCCAACAGATCAAAAACCGGAATACCTACGTCTCGCAGGCTGCCATGAACCTGCGTGCCCGGAGCCGTATTGCCCTCACTGGTACTCCTCTGCAAAACCATGTGGGCGAGATATGGAACCTGATGCAGTTTATCAATCCCGGACTGCTGGGACGATGGAATGTCTTTCGCGATACCTACGTCAACGCCACGCTCGACGAGACCCACTATGAGATGCTACAGGAGATGATTCAGCCATTCATTCTCAGACGTACCAAGCAACAAGTACTCGCCGACTTACCGGAGAAGACGGAAGACGTACACTATGTGGAAATGACAGAACAGGAACTGGCTGTCTACGAAAAAATGCGCCAGACGGTAGAACTGAAGTTCAAGAAGAACAAGACCAAGGCGGAGCGTCAGGCCGCCAAAGAAATTGATGTCAGCTACTTCGACGAACTCATGAAACTTCGCCTTGCAAGTTGTGACATGCACCTTGTACACAGTTCATGGGGAGCGTCTTCCACAAAGATCACTTCACTGATGGAGATACTTGACACGCTACTCGCCATTCCCGAGAATAATGTGCTGGTTTTCTCCCAGTTTACCAGTTTTCTCGCACGCATAAAACCCGAGTTGAAAAATCACGGATGGGAATATCTCTATCTCGACGGGCAGACACCGATGAAGCAACGGCAAGAGATGGTGGAACAGTTCCAACGGAGCGAACGCCGCCTCTTCCTGGCCAGCCTGAAAGCAGGAGGACTGGGCATCAATCTGACCGCTGCCAACTATGTGATACTGCTTGACCCTTGGTGGAACCCGGCAATAGAGCAGCAGGCCACAGACCGCACACACCGTATCGGACAGAAACGCTGCGTGTCAGTGATTCGCCTTATCAGCAGCCACACCATAGAAGAAAAAATCATCCGGTTGCACGAGAAAAAGCAACAGTTGTCCGACAAAGTCCTTGACGGCACTTCCGAAAGCCACAAACTCACTTACGAGGATATTCTCGACATGGTGTCACCCTATTGAGCATGGTATCACCCTATTAAAGTGACGAAGATGAAAGATATACGAGAAAGAACAGCAACTATAATCACGGCACTGAGCAAAGGTGCCTATGAGCGCGAAGAGGCTATCGCCCTGTCTCTGTTGTCCGCCTTGGCCGGAGAATCCATCTTTCTGTTGGGTCTACCCGGTGTGGGCAAGAGCATGATTGCCCGGCGACTGAAGATGGCCTTCAAGGAAGCACGTTCCTTTGAATATCTGATGAGTCGCTTCTCTACCCCTGACGAAATCTTCGGTCCGGTATCGATATCGAAGTTGAAAGACCAGGACACCTACGAGCGGGTGACCGAAGGCTATCTCCCGACGGCCGATGTGGTTTTCCTCGACGAGATATGGAAGGCTGGCCCTGCCATACAAAACTCACTGCTGACTGCCATCAACGAGCGTATATACCACAATGGCAGCCATGACATGGCACTTCCGCTGAAGATAGTCATTTCTGCCTCCAATGAATTGCCAGCCGAGGGTGAAGGACTTGAAGCCCTGTGGGACCGCTTCCTTATCCGCTATGTGGTAGAACCCATATCAGACAAGCAAGCATTCATACGATTGCTCACCGAGCGGGACCAACCTTGTACCGTAGACGAGTCGTTAGTTTTCGATGAGGGAGAACTGCGTACGCTGAAAGGCATGGCCTCCGAGGTCATACTGCCGCAATCAATACTGGACACGATATGCAAGTTGCGCGATACGCTGAACAATCCTACTCTTGCGCCGGGACTTATGTCTTCAAGCAACGCCTTTCCTTATGTGTCCGACCGCCGCTGGCGAAAAATCATCGGAATACTCCGAATGTCGGCGTGTCTGAACGGTCGCACTGAAGTCGATGCTTCAGACTGTCTGCTGCTTGAACACATGATTTGGGATGCCGATGACCAAAGAGCAGCCGTAAGGAAAATGGTGGCTGAAAATATCGTTGACGCTCTCGCCATAGAACGGCCATCGTCAATCTTGGCAGACAGTCTCTCCACCGAAAATGTCACCCGACCTATCGGAAACCTCTATTCACCCGACGGCCTGCACTATATTTTCACTGCCGGTGGCGAGGAGATAATGATTGCAAAGAGCGATTATGAGAAGTTGGATGCTCATACAATTTTCGGGACAATAACCACCGGCAATGTGTTGGTGTTCAATACGGGAAAAAGAGAGTTCTCCGTGAGGAAAACACGTGAAGGAAATATCCTGATCAACTCGTTCACCTATCTGCTCCGTCGCGACAATCCTCTCAGAACCGGGAACACAGACACCTTGCTGGATGCAATAAACGCTGGTGCAAACGAGGCCTATTCCTTAGTGATGACACAGATAGCGAACAATCTATTTCTCCGTCAGGCAAAGACCTATCATGATGTGAGACAGGCATTCAAGAGCGCAGGAATTGACAAGTCATACTTCAAGTGACGGTAAGTAGTGAAACGGTACAAGGCACTGATAAGAAAACTCATTGAGGCAGCGGCAGATGCTGACTCGACCGGACAAGACATCGCTGAAGTCCTCAGATACAGGTGCTTCAACGAGACAGGACTTGTGCGTCAGACACTGATGAATGCCGTCTGCGACCCAAGATTCAAGATTGGTGCCAGTTATGTTGGCTCTTGGCGTGAAGATGCACGCCGCGGATTGCAGCAACTGGCCGACACATTGGAGGCAACAGATCCGCTGACGGAAGAAAAGGCTTACTATACGCTCGATGATTTCCTGGGGCGATGGTTCAGAGAACGGCTCGGTCGGCTGCATCCGACCACGGGAACAGACCAAAAGGAGAAAAACCCTCTGGCACAGACGCTTTTGGAATTCGAGACCTCTCTGAAAGCCATTGATGACTCAGATGAGAAAGAGAAAACTATAGGTGACTCAGACGAGAAAGAAGCTGCTCTGGAAAACTGCACGGGTGATGACTCGAATAAAGAGGGAACAGAAATACACGAGGCCTCCCCACAAGAGCAAATCGTTCTTTTGGAAGACATGTTCCTAAGCAAGATACCTCTTTCACTCATCACGCTGGTCAGAAAAATCGGACGAGTGGGTGAATATGGGCATCGGCAACACGGACGTTTCATGAGAGCCGGAAAAAGCGACATCGCCGGCATCACTATCGGCAATGATATCACAGCCGTCCTTCCGACTGAATTGGCGCTACTGGCCGAAAAAAAGACACAAGACCTCTTTTATCATCGCTTCGCCGCACACCGCTTGCAACTCTTTGCATCAGCATCACAATCGGATCATGAAAAACGGCATCAAGACGGACCGGTCATCATCTGCACAGACACCAGCAACTCAATGGCAGGACGACCAATGATGATAGCCAAGGTGATAACCATTGCCGCGTTTATAATCGCGTGGCGGCGCAAGCGCGATGTCATCATCGTAAAATACTCCGACAGTTACGACTGCCTGGATCTCGGCCACAGTCGTTCACGCCTGCCCGACCTGCTGACGTTTATGCGCACGGTAACCAGCGGCGGCAATAATGAGAATGAGATGTTCGACTGGCTGTTCGGAGATATTCTTCCTGGTCTCCCCGCATACAAGACCGCAGACCTACTGTGCATCTCCGACTTCGGCTGGACCACCTTGTCGGACGACACCATTCAGACCATCAAGGCACAGAAAGAACGCGGGATGCGTTTCTACGGACTCAATATCGAGTCAGAAACATCGTCCATCATGTCACCGGCACCGCACGACGGTCTGGCTCCAATGCAGGTATGCGATGCGGTCTGGACCTATCAGCATGGAGAATGCAAAGAGGTGAAGACACCTTGAAAGCGGGCTCTAAAATTCTACGTATTGTTATACGTTCTCTTTCAGGCGGGTTCTAAAGCGAATTCTGCAACCCCCAAAAAACCCTAAAATCAGAATAATTATAGTTAAATATACGCGTTGAGCATTTGAATGTGTTCGAATTGTCGGTAAATTTGCACCGCGAAAACTTAAAGAGTGCTTAAAGTTTTCTCAGTGCAATACTTTTGTCCCCCCCTTGACGACGCGTTTGTCGAACGCCGAAAGGGACAAAATGCCCCCACTAACTTGACCAAATATATTCAATTATAATAATAGGTATGAAAAAAACAAAATTCTTATTAGTTGCGGCTATGGCTGCGCTTCTCGTCTCTTGCGGCGGTAGCAAGAAGCAGGGAAAACCCGACTTTGGCGACAACGAATATGCCGTGAGAACCATCACGGGACAATCCGCTGACCTTCAGAGCACCTATCCCGCCACCATCAAGGGTGTGCAGGACGTGGAAATCCGCCCGAAAGTATCTGGCTTCATCACCAAACTGTGTGTCAAGGAAGGCCAGAGCGTGAAGGCAGGCCAACTGCTTTTCGTCATCGACAACGTGACCTACGCAGCAGCCGTACGTCAAGCCAAGGCAGCAGTAAACTCCGCCAAGGCGCAACTCAATACAGCCCGTCTGACCTATAACAACAGCGAGAAACTCTTCAAGAACAATGTCATCGGCTCCTACGAACTCCAGTCGGCAAAGAACGCCATGGAGTCGGCAGCCGCACAACTCGCACAGGCAGAGGCCAGCTATGTATCAGCCAAGCAAAATCTTGACTTCTGCTACGTCACCAGCCCCGCATCCGGCGTTATCGGCGACCTGCCCTACCGTGTCGGTGCCCTCGTGAGCGCAAGCAGCCAGCAAGCCCTCACCACCGTTTCGAACATCAGCACCATGCAGGTATACTTCTCCATGACCGAGAAAGACCTCCTCAGCATGACCAAGACCGCCGGTGGCATACACGCAGCCATCAAGGACTACCCCGCAGTGAAACTGCAGTTGGCCGATGGTACCATCTACAATCAGCCCGGACACGTAGCCACCGTGAGCGGTGTCATCGACCCGACCACCGGTTCGGTATCTATGCGTGCTGACTTCCCCAACCCCGACCACCTGCTCAAGAGCGGCGGTTCCGGTTCTATCGTCGTACCCCACGTGACCAACTCGGCCATCATCATCCCCCAGGATGCCGTATCACAGGTACAGGACAAACTCTTTGTATATGTCGTAGGCAAGGACAACAAGGTGAAATATACCGCAGTCACTGTTGACCCCAACAACGACGGCAAGAACTACATCATCACCAGCGGACTCAATATCGGTGACCGCATCGTCATCAACGGTATCTCCGCACTCACCGACGGACAGGAAATCAAGCCTATCACAGAGGCTCAGTACGCCGAAAAACTCAAGAAGACCGAGCAACTGGGTGCCGACCAGAGCGACATCAACAAACTCAAGAAGGACTTCGGCAAATAATCAATGGTGAAGGTGCAAGGCGGGACTGAAAACTCCCGTCGCCAACAAACCATAAATTACGGGTTGTGTTTTGCCATCCGGCAAAGCCAATTATCAGAACCCACCTCAATTATAAAAGCGTCAATCAATGAAATTAGATAACTTTATCAAGCGCCCGGTGCTCTCGACGGTGATCTCCATCCTCATCGTCATACTGGGTGTCATCGGCTTGATTTCGCTGCCTATCGAGCAGTACCCGAACATCGCGCCGCCTACCATCATGGTGCGCGCCTCGTATACCGGAGCCAATGCCGAGACGGTGATGAACTCCGTCCTGGCTCCGCTTGAGGAACAAATCAACGGTGTAGAAGGCATGACCTACATGACCTCCTCGGCCACCAACGACGGTTCGGCCTCTATCACCGTATACTTCAAGCAAGGCATGGATGCCGACATGTGTCAGGTGAACGTGCAGAACCGCGTGTCGCAGGCTTCCGCCCTCCTTCCCGCTGAGGTAACGAAGGCCGGTGTGACCGTCATGAAGCGTCAGTCGTCTACCGTGATCCTCTTCGGTCTGACCGCCGATGACGACCGCTACGACGACAAGTTCCTTGCCAACTACGCCAACATCAACGTCGTTCCGGCCATCAAGCGTGTCAACGGTGTGGGTGAGTGCCAGTGCTTCTCACAGAAAGACTACACCATGCGTCTGTGGATCGACCCCGTGAAGATGAAGAGTTACAGCCTCATCCCCAGCGACCTCACTGGCGTGCTCTCCCAGCAAAACATCGAGGCCGCCCCGGGTTCAGTAGGCGAGTCGAGCGACAACCAGTACCAGTACACCTTCCGCTACAAAGGCCGTCTGAAGTCTCCTGAGGAGTTCGGCAACATGATCATCAAGTCCACCCAAGACGGACAGACCATCCGCGTGAAGGACGTAGCCCGTGTCGAGATGGGTGCCCTCTCCTATACTGTTGCCTCACAGCTCAACGGCAAGCCCTCTGTCACCATGATGGTGACCCAGACCGCTGGCTCCAACGCCACCGAGATTGCCACCAACATCAAGAAACTCCTCGCCGAACAGGAGAGCACCTTGCCTCCCGGCATACACTTCGATGTGATGCAGGACGTGACCGAGTTCCTCTACGCCTCTATCGAGGACCTTGTGAAGACCCTTGTCGAGGCTTTCATCCTCGTGTTCATCGTGGTATACGTCTTCCTGCAGGACTGGCGCTCCACGCTCATTCCTCTGATTGCCGTTCCGGTATCACTGATCGGTACCTTCTTCTTCCTCTATGTGTTCGGCTTCTCGCTCAACCTGCTGACCCTGGCCGCCCTTGTACTTGCCATCGCCATCGTGGTCGATGACGCCATCGTGGTCGTCGAGGCCGTACACGCCAAACTCGACCTCGGCTACAAGTCGGCCCGTCTGGCCTCCATCGATGCCATGAACGAGATTTCGGGTGCCATCATCTCCATCACGCTGGTTATGGCTGCCGTGTTCGTGCCGGTATCATTCATCGGCGGAACGTCAGGTACGTTCTACCGTGAGTTCGGTATCACCATGGCCATCTCCATCATCATCTCGGCGCTCAACGCCTTGACCCTCTCCCCTGCCCTGTGTGCCATCTTCCTCAAACCGAAGAATGAGGACGGCAGCGATCGCAAGATGACCATCATCGACCGTTTCCACGCCTCCTTCAATGCCGCTTACGGCAAGGTACAGGACAAGTATACCCGCGGTGTACGCAAACTCGTGGAACGCCCTGTCATCGCCATTGGCGCCGTCATCGTCGGCATCGCTGCAATGGCCGTCCTGATGGGAACCACCAAGACCGGTCTTGTGCCCGACGAGGATACAGGTACCGTATTCTGTACCGTCTCTACCCCTCCGGGAACCTCTATGAAGAAGACCGAGGAAGTGATGGACCAGGTAGACCGCATGCTGGCTACCAACCCCGCCATCCAGAGCCGTATGCGCATCGCCGGTTACAACTTCATCGCCGGACAGGGTTCCAACCAAGGTACGTTCATCATCAAACTGAAATCGTTTGAGGAGCGTCAGAAAGAGGAAGGACCGCTGAAATACATCGGCGTACACAACCTCGGTTCGTCGATGGTACTCGGTATGATCTACAAGCAGACTGCCGCCATCAAGGGCGCACAGATATTGGCCTTCCAGCCGCCTATGGTACAGGGTTTCTCCGCCACCAACGGTCTGACCTTCTCTATGCAGGACCGCACCGGAGGCGATGTCAACAAGTTCTTCGAAGTGACCCAGAAGTTCATCGCCGAACTCAACAAGCGTCCGGAGATCTCCAACGCCATGACCTCCTACAACGCCAACTATCCGCAGTACAAGATTGATGTCGACGTGGCCAAGTGCAAGCAGAGCGGCATCGACCCCTCCACCGTACTGACCACTATGCAGGGATACTACGGCGGTATGTACGCCAGCAACTTCAACTCCTACGGTAAACTCTACCGCGTGTACATCCAGGCCCCGCCAGAGGAGCGTGCCGACCTGAAGAGTCTGAGCAATATCTTCGTTCGTACCTCTACCGGCGACATGGCCCCCATACAGGAGTACGTGTCACTGAGCCGCATCTACGGTCCGCAGGAGATTGACCGCTTCAACCTCTTCACCGCCATCAACGTGAACGCATCGGCAGCCGATGGATACTCTACCGGCGACGCCCTCAATGCCATGTCTGAGGTGGCAAAGACCTCACTGCCGTCGGGATACACCTACGAGTTCTCCGGTCTGACCCGTACCGAGCAGGAGTCGAGCAACTCCACCGCCATCATCTTCGTGCTCTGTCTGACCTTCGTATACCTGATCTTGTCGGCCCAGTACGAGAGTTACGTTCTGCCGTTGTCGGTCATCCTCTCCATACCGTTCGGTTTGGCAGGAGCCTTCATCTTCACCAACCTCTTCGGCAAGAACAACGACATCTACATGCAGATCGCCCTCATCATGCTGATGGGTCTTCTGGCCAAGAACGCCATCCTTATCGTGCAGTTCGCCCTCGAACGCCGCCGTACCGGTATGGCCATCTCGTGGTCGGCAGTACTCGGTGCATCGGCCCGTCTGCGTCCTATCTTGATGACCTCACTGGCCATGATCATCGGTCTTCTGCCTATGCTGATGCCTTGGGGTGTAGGCTACAACGGAAACATGACCCTCGGTGCAGCCGCTGTCGGCGGTATGCTCATCGGTATGCTTTGCCAGATCATGGTCGTACCTGCCCTGTTCTACCTTTTCCAGAAACTGCAGGAGAAGATCAAGCCTATCGAGTTTGAGGACGACAACGCCTCCGTCGACACTGAGATCAAGCAGTACACCAACCCCTACATTGCCGGTGCGCTGCAGGAACAGATAGAGAAGAATTCCCAAAAGTAAGACAAAGATGAAAATCAATAGACTGATAGCGTTCGCCTCTGCCGCCCTCCTACTGAGCAGTTGCGGACTATACAACAAATATGAGCGTCCCGACGTGAACACCACGGGCCTGGTGCGCGACCCGTCCGTCACCACCGATACGCTCGCCGTGGCAGACACGGCAAGTTTCGGCAACCTGCCGTGGCGCAGCGTCTTCACCGACCCGCAGTTGCAAGTGCTCATCGACTCTGCACTGGCACACAACACCAATATGCTCAACGCCGCCCTCAACGTGAAGATGGTAGAGGCACAACTGATGGCCGCCAAACTGGCCTTCGTACCCTCGTTCACCTTCTCGCCGCAAGGTACCATCACCTCTTGGGACGGCAACAAGGCGACCAAGACCTACCAACTGCCCATCTCGGCCAGTTGGAGTGTCGACCTCTTCGGCAACCTGCTCAACCAGAAGCGCTCTGCACAAATGGCGCTTCTGGCCACCAAAGACTACCAGCTCGTCGTACAGACCAGCCTCATCTCCAATGTGGCCAACATGTACTACACACTCCTTATGCTCGACAAGCAACTGCAGGTAGTCAACAACATGGCCGACCTCACCAAGGACACTTGGAACATCATGAAGATACAGAAGGATCTTGGCCGCACACGCGAGACCTCCGTACAAAGCGCCGAGAGCAACTACTACTCTGTACTGGCACAGGCCACCGACCTGAAGCGGCAGATACGCGAGACCGAAAACTCGCTCTCCCTGATTCTCGGACAACCGGCCCAAACCATCGCCCGCGGCACGTTCGAAGGACAGTCGCTGCCGGAGCAGTTCTCTACCGGCATCGGCCTACAACTGCTTTCCAACCGTCCCGACGTACACTACGCAGAGATGTCACTGGCGCAGTGCTTCTATGATGTCAACACCGCCCGCTCGAAGTTCTATCCGAACATCACCATCAGCGGTTCCGGTACGTTCACCAACAGTTACGGTACAATCGTCAACCCCGGCAAGTGGTTGCTGTCGGCCGTAGGAAGCCTCGTGCAACCTATCTTCCAGCACGGACAACTCATCGCCAACCTCAAGGTAGCCAAAGCCCAGCAGGAACAGGCCTACAACACTTGGCAAAACGCCGTGCTCTCTGCCGGTAGCGAGGTGAGCAACGCCCTCGTACTCTACAACTCGTCGGCCGAGAAGAGCGATCTCGAAGCCAAGCAGATAGAGAGCCTCAAGAAAAACGTGGAGTATACCAAGATGCTCTTCAATGACGGTAGCAGCACCTACCTCGAAGTGATCACCGCCCAGCAGAGTCTGCTCAACGCCGAACTCTCCAAGGTGGCTGACGACTTCTACAAGATGCAGGCCGTCGTCAATCTCTACTACGCACTCGGCGGCGGAAGACAATAGGTGGAATACAGGGTACCATCCCTGCGCAGGTGGATGCTAAAATCCAGTGTCCACCTGCACACGCCAATAACGCATTGACCCCAAAAACAACAATTATGAGCAACATCAGCGAAAAAGCATATATCGACCCCAAGGCGAAAATAGGCAAAAACGTCACCGTCTACCCCTTCGCCTATATCGAGGGCGACGTGGAGATAGGCGACGACTGCATCATCTACCCCTACGTAAGCATTCTGAACGGCACAACGCTCGGACACGGCAACAAGGTATTCCAGAATACCGTACTCGGCGCAGAGCCCCAGGACTTCAACTACAAGGGTGACGTGACCCGTCTCGTCATCGGCAACGAGAACATCTTCCGTGAGAACGTGGTCATCAACCGTGCCACCTTCACCGACGGTGAAACCCGCATCGGCAACCGCAACTTCTTCATGGAAGGCGTGCACATCTCGCACGACACCAAGGTCGACGACTACTGCACCTTCGGATACGGTACCAAGATTGCCGGCGACTGCGAGATACACAGCGCAGCCATCTTCTCTTCTGGCGTCATCGTCAACTCCAACGTACGTATCGGCGGTGCTTCTATGGTGACCGGCGGCGTGCGCATCAGCCACGACGTGCCGCCCTACATCGTCGCCACAGACAACCCCGTACGCTACGGCGGCATCAACGAAAGTGTACTCAAGAATTCGGGCATCGACGAGAAAATCATCGGTCATATCGCCAATGCCTACCGCCTTGTATTCCACGGACAGACCAGCGTGTTCGACGCTATCATCCAAATCAAGGAGCAGGTGCCCGACGGCAAAGAAGTGCGCAGCATCATCCGCTTCCTTGAGAATACCAAGATTGGTATCATCAGCAAGATGTAAGATCTGACAGAACACACTGAAAGACGACAAACACTCGTTTTTTCATACCGCTATGACGCATCAGGACTTGGTCCGCGATGCGTCATTTTTTTGTTTTTTCACTACCTTTGCACCATCGACATTATCATCAAACAAGACATACACGCAAAGGCCATGACAAAAAGAATTCTCATCATACTGCTTGTCGCCGCTACGCTCGCTCTCCCCGCTCTGGCGCGGCGACAGACCAACCGACCAAAGGTAGGACTCGTGCTCGGAGGTGGAGGAGCCAAAGGTGCAGCCACCGTCGGAGCACTGAAGTACATCGAGCGGTCGGGCATACCCATCGACTACATTGCCGGAACAAGCATCGGAGCCATCATCGGCGGTCTCTACTCCTGCGGCTACCGCAGCGAAGAACTGGACAGCATGTTTCGTCATCAGGACTGGCTCACCTTGCTCAGCGACCGCGACACGACACTCACCGGACGTATGTTTGCCCGGCGCGACGGTACGACCTACGTCTTCGGTTTCCCGGTCAGACGGCGCGACCGCACCAAAAAGAACAAGTCGGTAGGACTCATGTACGGCGACCATGTGACCCAACTGCTCGACTCCATGACCCAACGCCTTGACAGCATCTCGTTTGACAGTCTTCCCATTCCGTTCCGATGTGTGGCCACCGACTACCGCAACCATCGCAAGGTGGTACTCTCCAGCGGAAGACTCTCGCAGGCCATACGTGCCAGCATGGCCATACCGGGCGCATTCAAAGCCATAGAAATAGATAGCGTGAAACTGCTTGATGGCGGACTGACAGACAACTTGCCTGTCGACGTGGTGCGCGACATGGGAGCCGACATCGTGATTGCCATCGACCTCACCCAAAACAAACATGAGGACGAGGATTTGGACCGCCGACTCAAACGCCGCCGCTTCCGCAAGGCCAAAAGCAATCTGGGACGCATACTACGCTGGGCCACCCAACGGCCAGACCTGCCGCTCTACCGCGAAAACCTCAAACATATCGACGTATACATCAATCCCGACCTCAAGGGTTTCAGTGCCGGAAGTTTCAGTGAAAAGAAAGTGGGCAAGATGATAAAAAAGGGCGAAGAGGCTGGAGCAAAAGCCATGAAACAACTTCGGCGGATACGCAAACGCATCCGCCGATAGAGTGAGGATAGAGTTTTTTTAGGCTCCCGACTGGAGAAGACAGTTTAACTCCCGACTGGAGAAGACAGTTTAGCCCCAACCGGAGAAAAAAGGTCAAAAGCGGAAACCGAAGAAGCAACGGATGCGCCACTTGTCGCGCCGCACCTCCAACCGTTTCTCGTCGCCCGCCACGGAATAATTGTATACCATCGTAGCCCCTAAAAACTTGTTGCGCCAAGAGTACAGGGCGGCCCCGCGCCCGGTAACGACGGCACTCGGGAAATGGTAGGCCATACTGTTGCGCACGCCCTCCTCCTTGGTATAGTCGTGCGAGTAGACGGTCAGCGTAGGCAGGGCCGAGAGATGGAAAAGCCAATGATGTCCGGCGACCAGATTGTAGCCGTAGCCTGCCCCGACAGCCACCTCGGCCGTACGTATCTTCAAGGTGGGTGCATCGGTCGACTCGGCAGTACGTATATCGGTGCGCGTACCGTCAAAACTTGCGCCTAACATCCAACTGCCGGCACTCCGCCGCTGCACATAACTCTGACTGAAGGCTGCTGGAAAAGAAAACCTACGACCGTTGAAGGCATAATACACATTGACATTGAGTGCCTTTTGCCGCACCATACCACTACTGATGGGTGTCTCTACCCCTCCCACTGTTCTTGATCCGCTATAGGTGTTCGAAGCCAAGTAGACGATATCAAAACCGAAACGGTTGCCGTAGGAATTGAGGTTGAACTCATAGTCCTTGCCCTTGCCTACCCATTTGGCCGGATTGACGGCAACGCCAAGCCCCAAGCCACGGTAGAGCACACTGACACTCATCGTACCGCGGTACTCTGACCGCACCGTCATTTCGTCGCGCACGCCATTGGGCGTACTGACAATACGGAGTTTGGCTCCCGAGATATTGCCGCGCAACTTGACCGTCCATCTACCACCAGGGCGGACAATATAGGCCGTGTCGATATTCTTCTTGCGATAGTTCAGCGCCAATAGCGAGTCGCCGCTGAAAAGATAACCGTCTATACGCGCCAGACGGCGCATCACCTTGCGGTACTTCAACGAGTCGATGTCGCCCTTGCGGAGACGTTCGCGATAGAGCGTATCCATCCATTGCAACATATAGCCGTGGTCGGCGGCATACCGCATACGCAACCTCAGACTGTCGGCTACATCGAGCAACCGCTCCGTACGCTGACGCAGCGTCTTGCGCTTTTTCTTCTTGGCAGACATGTCTGCTGGATACAACATTAGCAGACAGACGGTCAGACAGACCATCACGGGGAAAGATACCTTGCGGAACATCAGTATTGACACTTTATGACAGGAAATGGTAAAATCGGTTTTCTGCATATTCTTGCTCTTTTGAGGCGTGTTCTAAAGTTTGCTATGGATTTTTCAGCACCCGTCATACATCAGTATGCCACAGTACAGGCGATACCCAACGCCTCAACACGGCGGCATATCGCATCGAGTTCGTCACGGGTGGCCTTGCTCAGGTACGGGTCGGGAGTCTCACGGTCTATGGTATAAATCATGACCTGCTGCGGACCGATCGCAGCAAGGGCCGAAAGCCAAGGAGCGACATACTCCTCGCCTACATTGTCGACAGCAGTGCCGTCCATCGCCCGACCGTGCATGAAGATGGTCTGCACAATGACATGGCCGACAAAAGAACGCATCGTATCGATAATACTGTTCACATCGTACTGCGACGACACAGGACGGTCGACAACCTTTATATAAGAAGGGCTCACCGTATCGAGTTTCAGAATGTTGTTGTCCACCCGCATTAGTGTCGCATGCACTTGGGGCAGATGGGCAAAAGTGGCATTGCTCAGCACCGACACCTTGGCCAAAGGAAAGAAGCGGTCGCGCAACCGCAATACATCATCCACAATACCGGGAAAGTCAGGATGCCCCGTCGGTTCGCCATTGCCCGAGAACGTCAGCACATCAGGAGCCGTTCCCTCGACCTGCATAGCCTGCAATTTGGTTTCCAATGCCGCCGCCACTTCCTCGCGTGTCGGACGCGCACGGTGCGGTCTGTGGTCTGCATTGAACCCGCACTCGCAGTACAGGCAATCAAAGGTGCACACCTTGCCGTCGTCCGGCATCAGATTGATACCAAGCGATACCCCTAACCGGCGGCTATGTATCGGACCGACAATGGGTGACGGATAAATAATCGTAGACATGACGGAATAGAATTTAGGCAGATTCTGAAAAGAATCTACAATACGTAGATGCAAAATTAGACATAAATTCCGAATTTATGCAAACTGTCCATTAAGATTTTTTTACCTAAAAAACCACATGAAAATATCTGTATAGGATGAAGTTTTTCTACCTTTGCAAGATAACGGCTACCGCACCCCATATGGAAATGCCGACACATTTACCATACGAACTAAAAACTCATACATGAAAACAAGACAATACTTGCTCGGTTTCGATGTAGGCAGCAGTAGCGTGAAAGCCTCACTCGTCGACATCGACAGTGGAGAATGCGCCGCCTCCGCCTTCTACCCCGAACACGAAGCCCCCATCAAGGCACTCAAAGCCGGATGGGCAGAACAGTCGCCGGAGATGTGGTGGACCAACGCCAAACTGGCCTTGGCCAAAATCATGGCCGACACGGGAGCAAAAGGCGAAGACATACGCGGCATAGGCATCTCCTACCAAATGCACGGATTGGTATGCGTAGACCGCAACGGACAGCCGCTCAGAGACAGTATCATTTGGTGTGACTCACGCGCCGTGCCCTATGGCGAGCGTGCTTGGCAGCGGTTGGGTGCTGACTACTGTCTGAGCCACCTGCTCAACTCTCCCGGCAACTTCACCGCCGCCAAACTGGCATGGGTACGCGAAAACGAACCCGACCTCTTCTCACGCATCGACAAGATTATGCTACCGGGCGACTATCTAGCCATGAAACTCAGCGGCGAAGCCAATACGACCGTCAGCGGACTCTCCGAAGGCATTTTTTGGGATTTCAAGAACCGCTCCGTATCGCAGACGTTGCTCGACGAACTGGAGATACCCAAAGAGATGATTGCTCCTATCGTACCGACCTTCGCCATACAAGCCCGCGTATCAAAAGCCGCCGCAGCCGAGACCGGCCTGCAGGAAGGCACTCCCATCAGTTACCGTGCAGGCGACCAACCCAACAACGCCCTTTCGCTCAACGTATTCAATCCCGGTGAGATAGCCTCCACCGCCGGTACCTCCGGTGTAGTGTACGGTGTACTCGGCGAGACCAACTACGACCCGAAGAGCCGCGTTAACACCTTCGCTCACGTCAACTACACCGAGTCGCAGACCCGCCTTGGCGTATTGCTCTGCATCAACGGTACGGGCATCCTCAACGCATGGACCCACCGCAACGTGACACCAGACTTGGGTTACGCCGAGATGAACGACCTGGCCGCCACCGTCCCCGTAGGCAGCGACGGCGTGACCGTCATCCCCTTCGGCAACGGTGCAGAGCGCGTGCTGGAAAACCGGGAGACCGGTTGCTCTATACACGGACTCAACTTCAACAAGCACAACCGTGCCCACCTTGTACGCGCCGCCCAGGAAGGCATCGTGTTCAGTTTCTGCTATGGCATGGAAGTGATGCGCTCCATGGGCATGGATATACAGAAGGTACACGCAGGACGCGCCAACATGTTTCTCAGTCCGATATTCCGCGAAACACTCGCCAATACAAGCGGTGCCACCATCGAACTCTACGAGACCGACGGCAGCGTAGGCGCAGCACGCGGAGCAGGTATGGGCTGCGGCATCTACCGCGACAATACCGAAGCCTTTGCATCACTGAAAAAGCTCGGCGTGATTGCCCCCGACACCCAGCAACAGGAGCAATATCTTGAAGCCTACGCCCGATGGAAACAGGCTTTGGAACAAACCTTGGTCCACTGACAGGCAATAACAACAATCAAGCATACAAACAAAAAAAACAACAAACATACTTCAAACCAACAAACGAATTATGGCAAAAGAATATTTTCCCCAAATCGGTAAAATCCCCTTCGAGGGACCTGAAAGCAAGAACGTGATGGCATTCCACTACTACCAACCCGAAAAGGTAGTGATGGGCAAGAAGATGAAAGACTGGCTCAAGTTCGCCATGGCATGGTGGCACACCCTCGGTCAGGCTTCCGGCGACCAGTTCGGCGGCAACACCCGCACCTATGAGTGGGACAAGGCCGAAGATGCCGTACAGCGTGCCAAGGACAAGATGGATGCCGGCTTCGAAATCATGGAAAAACTCGGTATCGAGTACTTCTGTTTCCACGATGTCGACCTTGTTGACCCCGCCGATGACATCGACGAGTACGAGGCCAACATGAAGGCTATCACTGACTATGCTCAGGAGAAAATGAAGGGCACAGACATCAAGTTGCTTTGGGGTACCGCCAACGTGTTCAGCCATCAGCGCTATATGAACGGTGCCGCTACCAACCCCGACTTCGATGTTGTAGCACGCGCAGCCGTACAGATCAAGAACGCCATCGATGCCACCATCAAACTCGGCGGTACCAACTACGTGTTCTGGGGCGGACGCGAAGGCTACATGTCTCTGCTCAACACCGACCAGAAGCGTGAGAAGGAACACCTCGCACAGATGCTCACCTTGGCACGCGACTATGCCCGCTCAAAAGGTTTCACCGGCACCTTCCTCATCGAGCCGAAACCCATGGAGCCCACCAAGCACCAGTACGACGTCGACGTGGAAACCGTTGTCGGCTTCCTCCGCGCACACGGACTGGACAAGGACTTCAAGGTGAACATCGAGGTCAACCACGCCACACTCGCCGGACACACCTTCGAGCACGAGTTGGCCGTAGCCGTAGACAACGGCATGCTCGGATCCATTGACGCCAACCGCGGTGACTACCAGAACGGTTGGGATACCGACCAGTTCCCCATCGACAACTACGACCTCACACAGGCCATGATGCAGATCATCCGCAACGGCGGTCTGGGCAACGGCGGTAGCAACTTCGACGCCAAACTCCGTCGCAACAGCACCGACCCCGAAGATATCTTCATCGCCCACATCTCTGGTATGGACGCTATGGCTCGCGCACTCGAAAACGCAGCTGCCATCCTTACCGAGAGCGAACTACCCCAGATGTTCAAGGAGCGCTACGCAAGTTTCGATGCCGGCGAAGGCAAGAAGTTCGAGAACGGCGAACTCACCCTCGAGCAACTGGTAGACTATGCCAAGAAGAACGGCGAGCCCAAGCAGACCAGCGGCAAGCAGGAGAAGTATGAGACTATCGTTGCTCTCTATGCCAAATAAGTCTGACTGACATACACCAACAAAGAAGTCCCGCGACTCACACCGCGTGCCAACCCACGCACGGGAGACGCGGGACTTTTCATTGCACCCCGCCTTACATCCGTCATACAACAAACCATCCTCAACCTAATCAACTGAAAATGCCAAACCAACAAAACGGTAGCAAGAGTTACCTCATCTCCATCGTTATGGTAGCCGTGTTGGGCGGACTGCTCTTCGGCTACGATACCGCCGTCATCTCCGGTGCAGAGAAAGGTCTGCAGGCTTTCTTCCTCGGAGCCAAAGACTTCACCTATACCGACTTCATGCACGGCTTCACCTCCAGTTCGGCCTTGATTGGCTGCATCATCGGCAGTGCCGTGTCGGGATTTTTCGCCAGTCGCTGCGGCCGTAAAAAGTCACTCGTACTTGCCGGCATCTGCTTCTTCCTGTCCGCCTGGGGCTCTATGTGTCCGGAATCATACATACTGCCCGAAGGCGAACCGACATGGACGTTGCTCGTCGTCTTCAACTTTTACCGCATCCTCGGCGGTATCGGCGTCGGCATGGCATCGGCCATCTGCCCGATGTACATCGGCGAGGTAGCCCCCAGTGAGATACGCGGCATGCTCGTAAGTTGGAACCAGTTTGCCATCATCTTCGGCCAGCTCGTCGTGTACTTCGTCAACTTCCTCATCCTCGGCGACCACACCAACCCCATCATCGAACAGATAGGCCAGGGCTTCAGCAAGGTAGCCGCCTCCTCCGACCCCTGGACCATCGCCACAGGCTGGCGCTACATGTTCGGCAGCGAGATGATACCCGCCGGACTCTTCACCATCCTCATCTGCTTTGTACCCGAGACCCCGCGCTACCTCGTACTCATCGGCAAGGACAGCATGGCCCACCGTATTCTGGCCCGCATCAACGGCGACATCAAAGCCGGACAGATACTCGCCGACATCAAGAACACCATGGAGACCAAGACCGAGCGCCTCTTCTCCTATGGCTATCTGTGCATCTTCATCGGCATCATGCTCAGCGTGTTCCAGCAGGCCATCGGCATCAACGCCGTGCTCTACTACGCCCCGCGTATCTTCGGTGACATGGGCATGGACAACCCCATGGTACAGACCGTCGTGATGGGCGTAGTCAATATTCTCTTCACGCTCGTCGCCGTATTCACCGTCGAGAAACTCGGACGCAAGCCCCTGCTCATCACCGGTTCGGTAGGCATGGCCATCGGTGCCATCGGTGTAGCCCTGACCTTCGGCAACCCTGCCCTCAACATCGTCACCATGGTATCCATCATGGTGTACAGCGCCTCATTCATGTTCTCATGGGGCCCCATCTGCTGGGTATACATCGCAGAAATCTTCCCCAACACCATCCGCGGCGCAGCAGTGGCCATCGCCGTGGCCTTCCAGTGGATATTCAATTTCATTGTAAGTTCGACCTTTGTGCCCATGTTCAACATGCACTTGCAGCCCGGCGACCACTTCGGCCACTGGTTCACCTATGGTCTGTACGGTATCATCTGCATCATCTCCGCCCTCTTCGTATGGCGCCTTGTACCCGAGACCAAAGGCAAGTCGCTTGAAGAAATAAGCACCATGTGGCGCAACCGCAAATAAGCACCATCACCCCATACCTCCGTCCGCCGGCACATCTTTTTTTGTGTCGGCGGACTTTTTTGTGAGCAGCCTTACAAAAACGCGGCCTTCCCCGGACCATCCTACACAAAACTACACGCCTCAAACCAGAAAAGCCCACAGATAGCCTTTTCGACACTACTAAATAAGAAAAAGAGACCCTCTTTCAGAAATAATTAGTAAATTTGCACGTTCATTCATAGGATAATTGTGCGTATACGTATCCTATGTGCACGGGCCAGCTGACGGAACAGAAATTCAAGAGCGGCCTTCCACAACAATAGAAAAAATAAAAAAAGAACAAAGATATATATGAACGTTTTAGAACTAAGTGAACAAGAGATCGTAAGAAGACAAAGTCTGCAGGAACTGCGCAACCTGGGCATCGACCCCTACCCCGCCGCAGAATATCCGACCAACGCTTTCTCCGAGGACATCAAGGCACAGTTCAGCGACGAAGGCGAGAAGCGCGAAGTAGCCATCGCCGGACGTATGATGAGCCGCCGTGTCATGGGAAAAGCCAGTTTCGTAGAACTGCAGGACTCTAAGGGCCGCATACAGGTATACATCACCCGCGACGACATCTGCCCCGACGAGAACAAAGACCTCTACAACACCGTGTTCAAACGTCTGCTCGATATCGGCGACTTCATTGGCATCAAGGGATTCGTCTTCCGCACACAAACTGGTGAAATCTCCGTGCACGCACAAAGCCTCACCCTCTTGTCGAAAAGCCTCAAACCCCTTCCTATCGTCAAGTACAAGGACGGTGTGGCCTACGACAAGTTTGAGGATCCCGAACTCCGTTTCCGTCAGCGCTACGTCGACCTGATTGTCAACGACGGCGTGAAGGACACCTTCCTGCAGCGTGCCACCGTAGTACGCACCATCCGCCGCGTACTCGACGAGGCCGGATACACCGAGGTGGAGACCCCGACTCTGCAGGCCATCGCCGGAGGTGCAAGCGCACGTCCGTTCATCACCCACTTCAATGCCCTCAACATCGACATGTACATGCGTATCGCCACCGAGTTGTACCTCAAGCGACTCATCGTCGGCGGTTTCGAAGGCGTGTACGAAATCGGCAAGAACTTCCGCAACGAGGGTATGGACCGCAACCACAACCCCGAGTTCACCTGTATGGAACTCTATGTGCAGTACAAAGACTACAACTGGATGATGGAGTTCACCGAGAAACTCCTTGAGACCGTCTGCATCGCTGTCAACGGCAAACCCGAGCGCGAGATCGGCGGCAACATCATCAGTTTCAAGGCTCCCTACCGCCGTCTCCCCATCCTTGATGCCATCAAGGAGAAGACCGGCTTCGACTGCAACGGCAAGACCGAAGAGGAGATTCGCGCTTTCTGTCTCGAAAAAGGCATGGAAGTAGACGAGACCATGGGCAAAGGAAAACTCATCGACGAACTCTTCGGCGAATTCTGCGAAGGTACATTCATACAGCCCACCTTCATCATCGACTACCCCGTCGAAATGTCTCCCCTCACCAAGATGCACCGTTCAAAGCCCGGACTGACAGAGCGCTTCGAACTGATGGTCAACGGCAAGGAGTTGGCCAACGCCTATTCCGAGCTCAATGACCCCATCGACCAGGAAGAGCGTTTCAAGGAGCAGATGCGACTCGCCGACAAGGGCGACGACGAGGCTATGATCATCGACCAAGACTTCCTCCGTGCCCTGCAATACGGTATGCCCCCGACCTCAGGTATCGGTATCGGTATCGACCGTCTCGTCATGCTCATGACCGGACAGACCACCATACAGGAAGTGCTCTTCTTCCCCCAAATGCGCCCCGAGAAGAAAGCACCGAAGAGCAGCGTTACCGAATGGCAGGCCCTCGGCGTACCCGAAGAGTGGGTGCCCGTGCTCAACAAGGCCGGCTACAACCTCATCTCCGACATCAAGGAAGTCAAGGCACAGAAACTGCAGATGGACGTCTGCGGTGTCAACAAGAAATACAAACTCGGCTACACCAATCCCAAGGTAGACGAGTTCCAGCAATGGATAGACAACGCCAACGCATAAACGCACCTCGTGCGTAAAGACAAGACAGGTGGGGAAACCGCCACGGCCACATCAGCGCCACAACAGTTTCCCCACCTGAATACAACAGACCAAAAAATACACGGCATGTTCGATTGCGGGAAGATAGCAATTATAGGAGGAGGCAGTTGGGCCACAGCCATCGCCAAGATCGTCATCGGCCATACCCACCACATCGGCTGGTACATACGCCGCGACGACCACATCGAGGATTTCCGCCGCATGGGCCACAATCCGACCTACCTCACCAGCGTACACTTCAATGTCGACGAGATATTCTTCTCGAGCGACATCAACAAGGTAGTAGAAGCCTACGACACCCTCATCTTCGTCATTCCCTCCCCCTACCTCAAAAACCACCTCAAGAAGTTGCGCACACGGTTGCGCGGCAAATTCATCGTCACCGCTATCAAAGGACTCGTACCCGAAGACAACCTTTCCTGTTCGGAATACTTCCATGATGTATACGACGTGCCGATGGAAAATCTCGCTTGCATTGGCGGACCGTCACACGCCGAAGAAGTAGCCCTTGAGCGCCTGTCCTACCTCACCGTAGGATGTGCCGACCAGAGCAAAGCCCAAGTCTTCGCCGACACCGCCCTCACCTCCGAATTTATCAAGACCAAGACCAGCACCGACGTCATGGGCATAGAGTATTCCTCCGTTCTGAAGAATGTCTACGCCATCGCATCGGGCATCTGCAGCGGACTGCAGTACGGCGACAATTTCCAGGCCGTACTCATGTCAAATGCCGTACAGGAGATGTCGCGCTTCCTTACCGCCATCTATCCCCTCGACCGCAGCGTATATGACTCCGTATACCTCGGCGACCTGCTCGTCACCGGCTACTCGAAATTCTCGCGCAACCGCACCTTCGGTACCATGATCGGCAAAGGCTACAGCGTCAAGAGCGCACAGATAGAAATGGAGATGATAGCCGAAGGATTCTTCGGCACCAAGTGTATGAAGGAGAAAAACCGGCACATGCACGTCAATATGCCCATCCTCGACGCCGTGTACAACATACTCTACGAACGCATCAGTCCGCAAATAGAAATCAAGTTGCTCACCGACTCGTTCAGATAAAAACGCCCCACAGAAAAACATCCCGCAGAAAAGCTGAACAGCACCCCACAGAAAAACATCCCACAGAAAAGCAGAACAGCACCCCACAGAAAAACACCTCTACAGACAAAGAAAACATATACTTTAATAATGATAACAAGAAAATGAAAAGTATCAGCTTAGACATCACAAAGGCCACCCAATTCCTCGGCGAGGGTGCCGTGAAAGCGTATGAGCCTGCCGTCACAGCCGCTCAGGAGGCACTCGAAAACGGCACATGCCCCGGCAATGATTTCCTCGGATGGTTACACTTGCCATCATCCATCACACCCGAGTTTTTGGCCGAAATAGAAGCCACTGCAGCCACTCTGCGCGAAAAGTGCGAGGCTGTCGTCGTGGCAGGCATCGGCGGTAGTTATCTCGGCGCCCGCGCTGTCATCGAAGCCCTGAGCAATGCTTTCTCATGGCTTGTGGCCGACAAGAAGAACCCCACCATACTCTTCGCCGGCAACAACATCAGCGAAGACTATCTCTTCGAACTGACCGAATACCTCAAGGACAAGAAGTTCGGTGTGATCAACATCTCCAAGTCAGGCACCACCACAGAGACCGCTCTCACCTTCCGTCTTCTCAAGAAGCAGTGCGAGGCACAGCGCGGCAAGGAAGAGGCCAAGGACGTCATCGTTGCCATCACCGATGCCCACAAGGGAGCAGCTCGTGCTGCCGCCACCAAGGAAGGCTACAAGACCTTCGTCATCCCCGACAACGTAGGCGGACGCTTCTCCGTACTCACCCCCGTAGGTCTGCTGCCCATCGCCGTAGCCGGATTTGACGTGAAGGCTCTCGTCAGCGGTGCCGCCGACATGGAGAAAGCCACCGGCAAGAACGTACCCTTCGACGAAAACCCCGCCGCCCTCTACGCTGCCGTACGCAACGCCCTCTACGCCCAGGCCGGAAAGAAGATTGAGATCATGGTCAACTTCCAGCCCAAACTCCATTTCTTCAGCGAGTGGTGGAAGCAGCTCTACGGCGAAAGCGAAGGCAAGGACGGCAAGGGTATCTTCCCCGCATCCTGCGATTTCACCACCGACCTCCACTCCATGGGACAGTGGATTCAGGAAGGCGAGCGCTCCATCTTCGAGACCGTACTCAGCGTGGAGAACACCAACGAGAGCCTGCTCTTCCCCCACGACGAGGAAAATCTTGACGGACTCAACTTCCTCGCTGGCAAGCACGTCGACGAGGTGAACAAGATGGCCGAACTCGGCACACGCCTCGCACACGTTGACGGTGGTGTACCCAACATCCGCATCAGCGTACCGCAACTCTCAGAATACTGCATCGGCCAGCTCATCTACTTCTTCGAGATTGCCTGCGGTATCAGCGGCAACCTGCTGGAGGTCAATCCCTTCAACCAGCCCGGAGTAGAAGCCTACAAGAAAAATATGTTCGCTTTGCTCGACAAGCCCGGCTACGAGGCAGAAAGCAAAGCCATCAAGGAGCGCTTGGCCGCCGAAGCATAAGCAGAGAGGACGCTACATGACAGACAACTGCGTCAACGCCTATCTGCAGAAATTCGGCTATACCGAGTTCACTCCGAAGACGGTGCTGTTCGACATGGACGGTACCGTGTACGACTCCATGCACAACCATGCCGTATGCTGGCAGAAAGCCATGGCCGAGTACGGCATCGACATGTCCTATGCCGACTCCTACAAGTACGAAGGCATGCGCGGCGTGGAGACCATACAGATTGTGGTCAAGCAACAACAGGGACGTGACATCACCGAAGCCGAAGCCCAGGAGATGTACGACGAGAAAGCCCGCCTGTTCGGACTACTGCCCAAAGCGCCCATTATGCCCGGCACGTTTGACCTGATGCGCAAGATCAAGAACGCCGGCATGCAGGTGGGCATCGTCACCGGTAGCGGACAACGCCCGCTCATCGCCCGTCTCGAAGAGGACTTCCATGAGTTCCTCGACCGCGACCATATCGTCTGCGCCTACGACGTGAGCCACGGCAAACCGGCTCCCGACCCCTACCTTATGGGCTTGAAGAAAGCCGGATGCCAACACCCCTGGGAAGGTATCGTCGTGGAGAACGCTCCACTCGGCGTACGCTCAGGAGCAGCCGCTGGCATGTTCACCATCGCCATCAACAGCGGTCCGCTTCCCGACTCCGTCCTCGCCGATGCCGGTGCCGACATTGTCGTACCCGACATGCAGACCCTCAGCGAGAATTGGGAAAAGATCATCAGCAAGGAGTGATACACTCCGAAGCACAGATACCCGCCAACGGGTTCGCTACGCACACATCTGCGTGACGGACCCGTTTTTCGTTTCTTTCCGATACCTATTCTTGCTCCCGCCGACCTATTTTTTCAACCAAAAGGCTACACATCAGGAAATAATTGTTTAACTTTGTAAACGGCCCTACTCATATTTGTAGCCCACCTAAGAACAAAAACCAAAACATACATACACATGAAAAAGAAACAAGTACTGGCCGCCTTCGCCGGAGCCTTGCTATTGTCATGCGCCACACCACTATCGGCCCAGACCCAAGAAGAACCCGCCAAGCAAACAGACGAAAACATGGAATGGTTTGCCCAAGCCAAATTGGGCATATTCATACACTGGGGCATCTACGCCGTCAACGGTGTATCTGAGAGTTGGTCGTTCTACAACAAATACCTGCCCTACGACGAGTACATGAAACAGTGCAAAGGCTTCACCGCCTCCAAGTACGACCCCAAGACTTGGGTTGACCTCATCAAGGAAAGCGGTGCACGCTATACCGTCATCACCACCAAGCACCACGATGGCGTAGCCCTTTGGGACACCAAGGCAGGCACACTGAGTACCGTGAAGAGCACCCCTGCCAAGCGCGACCTCATCACGCCCTTTGTCAAGGAGGTACGGAAGCAGGGCCTCAAACTGGGTCTCTACTACTCACTGCTCGACTGGTCGCACCCCGACTATCCCAACATGACCCGTACGGAAACCCGCTACAAGGACGACCCCGCACGCTGGAAACGCTTCGTCGACTTCGACTTCGCCCAACTCAAGGAACTCAACACCCAATTCAAGTCCGACCTCTATTGGTTTGACGGCGACTGGGAACAAACCGCCGAAGCATGGAACTCCAAAGGCATCGTCAACCTTCTGCGCTCCACCAACCCCACCACCATCATCAACTCGCGCATACAAGGCTACGGCGACTATGCCACTCCCGAACAGGGTGTTCCCGTCGTACGTCCACAAGACAAATACTGGGAACTCTGCATGACGATGAACGACTCATGGGGCTACCAGCACGCCGACACCAACTACAAGTCGCCCTTCATCCTTCTGCGTACCTTCGTCGACTGCCTGAGCATGGGAGGCAACCTGCTGCTCGACATCGGCCCCAAGGCCGACGGCACCATTCCCGAAGAACAGATTGCCACACTCAAAGAGTTCGGACGCTGGACCAAGAAGCACAAAGAAGCCATCTACGACACCCGTGCCGGCATCCCCGCCGAACATTTCCAGGGATACACCACACTCAACAAGGCCGGAGACATTCTCTACCTCTACCTGCCCTACAAGCCCAACGGCCCCATCGAGGTAAAAGGCGTGATGAACAAGGTCAACCGTGTATGGGTAGTCGGCGACGGCTCCATCATACCTTGGAAGGTCTACAACAAAAACTACTGGAGCGAAGTGCCCGGCAATCTCTACATCGACGTGCCCGAGAAATCGCTCGACCCGCAGATTACCGTTGTCGCCGTACTACTCGACGGACCCATCAAACTCTACCGCGGCGTAGGCCAAGTGATAGAGAGCAACTGATAACAGCCCCCCAAAAAAAGAAAAACGTCATGAACAAGAATATCATCACCACCGCCATCCTTGCCGCCGCTGCCATCCTTCCTGCAGCGGCCCAGCAGAGCCTGCTCGAAAAGTATGCCCGCCAACTGACCATGCCCCGCAACTACGTATGCTATCGCACGTCTGAAAAGATAAAGATCGACGGAAAACTCAACGAGCGTGCCTGGCAGAAAGCCGCCGAGACCGAGTCGTTTGTCGATATCAGCGGCGAAGGTTTCCCCACTCCCAAATACGACACCAAGGCCCGCATGCTTTGGGATGACGACTACCTCTATGTGTCGGCCGTCATGGAAGAACCCGACATCGTGGCCAACCTCACCGAGCACGACGCCATCATCTATCACGACAACGACTTCGAGGTGTTTATCGATCCCGACGGCGACGGACACAACTATTTCGAGATCGAAAACAACGCACGCGGCGTCGTCTTCGACCTAATGCTCGACAAGGCCTACCGCTCGGGCGGCAACTTCATGGTGCAGTGGGACTGCCCCGGCTTGCTCTTGGCCGTATCGCGCGATGGCACACTCAACAAGTCGACCGATACCGACCGCACATGGACCGTAGAGATGGCCATCCCGCACAAGGCCGTCACCGTGAACTTCGACAATCCGCTGAAGGCCGGCAACACCTGGCGACTCAACTTCTCACGCGTAGAATGGCTCAAGAAGGGCGGACCGGAAGAAAACTGGGTATGGACACCGACCGGCAAGATCGACATGCACATGCCCGACCGCTGGGGCTTCCTCCAATTCTCCGACAAGACCGTCGGCGAGGGTACCGACACCTTCAAGGCTCCCTACCAGATGGATGTTTACCGTCTGCTTTGGGCCATGTTCTACGCCCAAATGGACCACCGCGCCAAGACCGGACAGTTTGTCTGCTCCATCGACGGACTGGGACTGACTGACGCCGACTACGCCTCACTGCCGCAAGGCTGCAATATCGATATGGAAGCCACAGCCGGAGCATTCCGCATCGGCATACGCTCGGCATCGGAAAAGATGAAATATACGGTAGACCAGAACGGCAAGTTCACCCGTACGACCACCGAACCTGAAAAGAAGAAATAAAAAAAAGATCGTACCACGTTCTTCCACCGAAAGAAAACCACACGCACATGAACAGAAAGAAAACCCTCCTTGCCGCCCTTACGGTTATGCTCCTTCCGGCTTCGGCACTTGCCTCCAGCCATAAGGAATATGCTGCCGTAGGCGACACCCATATCACCGTATTCGACAAGACCAACGTACACTTCGACCCAAACCGTATCGGCAACTACGCAGAAGCCGGTGCCGACGGTATCATACGCCTGGTCAACGGACGCATCATCCTCAAGAAGATCACCATCCCCCGTTACCAGCGCAACGTCAAGGTCAGCGTCAAGGTGACCATTGCCTCCAACGGTGACCGTTGGGACAAGTCCGGATCTTGCTTCGTACTGCCCAAGCAGTCGGCCATCAACCTGATGTCCATCGCCAAGGGCGAGAAGAGATTCCCTGCCATCGACACCACACAATATGAGCGGCTCGTCGGTGTGGTAGCCGGAAAAGACTATAAGCCGACCCTCGAACTGATGCGCTTCATGACTCCCTTCGGCGTAGGCCACTACAGTGCCAACAACGACACGCTCACCTCCAAGCGCCGCCCAGTATACATCCCCAAGTGGGAGCAGCAGGTAGAGTGGCAGCAAGACATCACCGACCTCTATCCCGCACTTGAAGGCGAGGCCTATGTTGGCGTGTTCATCGATACCTGGACCGAACCGGGCTATATCGCCTCTGTCGCCCTCGACTTCAAGGAAAGCCCCATCTCCTGTGACAAGATGCCTGCACGCCACGTAGAATCGGTTGTCAACACGGTCTACTATATCGGTCAGGAATATCCCGACATCTTCGCTCGCAAACCGCTGACCACCACGTTCACCCTGCCGGCCAAAGCCAAGAACGTGCGACTGAAATACATCGTCACCGGACATGGCGGTCATGACGGCGGCGACGAGTTCACTCCCAACGAGAACATCCTCTCGATAGACGGACACGAGATCTACCGTTTCACCCCCTGGAGAGACGACTGCGCATCGTTCCGCCGCTTCAATCCGGCCACCGGCGTATGGCTCATCCCGCGCAAGGCAGCCTACATCAGCGAAGACGGATATGCAGAGAAAGAGGTAGAAGAGCCCTTGGCTTCTTCCGACCTGTCACGCTCCAACTGGTGTCCGGGCAGCGATGTGTGGCCCGAGACCATCAGCCTCGGCAATATCTCAGCCGGACAGCATACGCTGACCATCAATATCCCCAAGGCCCAGCCCATCAAGGGTGACGAGATGAACCACTGGCTCGTTTCGGCCTACCTCGTATGGGAAGAATAGAAAACCTCTGAAGGCTGATTCTGAGACCACAGAAAAAGAGCGCAGAAAAGCCCACAAAAAAACCCACAAAAAAACCGCAGAAAAGCCCACAGGAAAAGCCCGCATAAAAAGCCCGCATAAAAAAGAGCGACAGACTATATTTAGGTCTGTCGCTCTTTTTTATGCGGTTGTTGAAAAGGTGGATTTTCGCAACCCACCCATGAATCACTTGAGCACTGCTTACAGCAGGGCCTCGAACTTCTCTTTCAGTTTGGCTTTGTTGGCAGCGCCGACGAATTTGTCGACCAGTTCCCCGCCCTTGAAGAACAGCAAGGTGGGCACGCTGCGTACACCGTAATCAACGGCGATATCGTCATTTTCCTCAATGTCGCACTTGCCGACAACGAGTTTGCCGTCGAACTCTTCTGCCAATTCCGACACGATGGGGCCGATCATGCGGCAGGGGCCGCACCATGTAGCCCACAGATCGACGACGAGGGGCAGTTCACCATTCTTGTAGGTCTCGAAATTTTCGGTTGTGATTTTTACTTCCATTTTATCGTTTGTTTATTGGTTATTGTCTGGATATTTTCATACAATGTACATCAAGCAAGAACAAACACCGTGCCAAAGGTGCATCAGTTGATGAAGTAGTTGATACCGTTCTCGCCCGTTTCCTGTTTGAGATCGTCGAGACGGTCGAGCAACCGCTTGTTGATGTCTACCTGCACCTTCCTACTGTGAAGCGGTATCTTGCAGTTGTGTTCCTTGTCTATCAGTTGGATATAGAGCGGCACATTTCCCTTCGACTCCTTGACTACGGAGAACAGACTCTCCATGGTCATCTCATCGAAAGCCCCCTCACCGATTGTGATTGTAAAACGCTCAATGCTTTTCTTCATCACATCGCTGAGAGACTCGATGCTCTGTATGCGCACCTCGTAACTGTTGCTGTTTTGGAAGCGCTGTACGCTTTTCGCCCGGATATAGATAGTGTACCCCTCCTGAAACCAGTTCGACCATCTGACCCACTCGTCACCGAAGAAGGCCAGTTCGCCGCTTCCCTCATAGTCTTCCATGGTGACAATGCCGTAAGGCTTGTTGGTCTTGGAAGAGAAGCGCGAAACGACACTCTTGACGATGCCGCCGAAGGTCAGTTCCTCATACTTGGCCAGTTCCTGCTTGTCGGCATCGCGACCCAACTCACAGATATGCTTGTTGCACATGTGTCTGAGCGCAAGGCTATAGTCATCGAGCGGATGGGCCGAGAGATAGATACCCACGAGGTCGCGCTCCTTGTTGAGTTTGTCGATGGTACTCCACTGCTCCGTCTTGGGGAACGGAGGCTTGGGCAGTTCGGCCGCCTCGTCGTCGCCGAACAGCGAGTTCTGTGCCTGCTGCCGCTCTAGTTGATAGAGTTGTCCGTAGCGCACGAGCAAGTCAAGGAAGGTGTCACCCTTGGGCGTGACACCGAAATACTGTTCACGCGGATGGCCGAAATTGTCGAAACCGCCGCTGAGCGCCAGACTCTCAAACGCCTTGCGGTTGACGGCCGACATGCTCACCCGCTGGGCGAAATTGTAGATATCGGTGTACGGCCCGTTCTTGTCGCGCTCCTCAATGATGGCCTGTGCAGCAGCATCGCCCATACCCTTGATAGCAGAGAGACCGAAACGTATCTCGCCCTTCTTGTTGGCAGAGAATTTCTGTCGGCTCTCGTTCACGTCAGGTCCGAGACAGGGTATACCCATCGCCTGACACTCACTCATGAGTTTGGTGATCTTGCCGATATCATTGATACACCGGCTCATGTTGCCGGCCATAAATTCAGCGGGATAGTGCGCCTTGAGATAAGCCGTCTGGTAGGCCACCCACGAATAGCAGGTAGCGTGACTCTTGTTGAAGGCATAGGAGGCAAATTTCTCCCAGTCGCCCCATATCTTTTCGAGTACCTTGGGATCGTGTCCGTTGCTGACACCGCCATTGATAAACTTAGGCTTCATCGCGTCGACGATGGCTTTCTTCTTCTTACCCATGGCCTTGCGCAGTGCGTCAGACTCGCCTCGGGTGAAGTTGGCCAACTGTCGCGAGAGGAGCATGACCTGCTCCTGGTAGACCGTGATGCCGTAGGTATCCTTGAGATAGCGCTCCATGCACGGTATGTCGTAGGTGATCTCCTCTTGTCCGTTCTTTCGCTTGATAAACGAGGGAATATAGTCCATCGGACCCGGACGGTAGAGGGCATTCATGGCGATAAGGTCTTCAAACACCGTGGGATGCAACTCCCGCAGGTATTTCTGCATACCTGCCGACTCAAACTGGAACGTACCGACCGTGCGGCCCTCCTGGTAGAGTTTGTAGGTGAGTTCGTCGTCTATGGGTATGGTATCAAGGTCGACGGTGATGCCACGCGTCAACCGTATGTTCTCCACGGCCTCCTTCATGATGGAGAGGGTCGACAGACCGAGGAAGTCCATCTTGATCAGTCCGGTCTCCTCGATGACGTGGCCGTCATACTGTGTGGCCAGCAACTTGTGACCGGGGTCAGACTTGTCCTCGGCCGTGGAGACGGGCACCCAGTCGGAGATGGCATCGCGGCAGATGATCGTTCCACAGGCATGTATACCCGTACCGCGCACCGTGCCCTCAAGCATCTTGGCATACTTGATGGTATTGCGCATCTTAATGTCGGGACTGGCCTCCGCCTCCCGCAGCTCGGGCACATACTTGATGGCGTTGGGCAGGTTCATCTTCACGTTGTTGCCCTTCTCGTCAGTGAGTTTGTCGGGGATGGCCTTGCACAGGCGGTTGGAGATGTCGAGAGGCAGTTTCTCCACACGCGCCACGTCCTTGATGGAGTTTTTCGTCGCCATCGTACCGTAGGTGATGATGTGCGCCACCTTGTCGTGTCCGTACTTGTCTTCCACCCACTCCAGCACGCGGCCACGGCCGTCGTCATCGAAGTCGGTATCGATATCGGGAAGGGAGATACGGTCGGGATTGAGGAAACGCTCAAACAGCAGGTCGTACTTGATGGGGTCTATCTTCGTGATACCCAAGCAATAGGCCACCACCGAACCGGCTGCACTACCACGTCCGGGGCCTACCATGACCCCGAGTTCGTCGCGGGCGGAATTGATGAAGTCCTGCACAATCAAGAAGTAGCCCGGGAAACCCATCGTCTTCATGATATGCAACTCAAACTTCACACGCTCGTGCACATCGTCGGGCAGCGGGTCGCCGTAGAGACGACGTGCACCGTCATAAGCCAGTTTGGCCAAATAGTCGGCCTCAAACTTGATGCGGTATATTTTCTCGATGCCGCCAAGTTTCTTGATCTTGGCCTCGGCATCTTCCTGTGACATGATGTCATTGCCGTTCTCGTCGGTGGTAAACTCGCGGAACAGTTGTTCGGGAGTGAACTTCCGCCGGGTGTCCTCCTCCGTACCAAACTCTTCGGGTATGGGGAAGAAGGGCATGATGGGAGCATGGTCGATGCTATACATCTCCACTTTGTCAAGTATCTCCAGCGTGTTCGACAGGGCAAAGGGCACGTCGGAGAAGACAGTGTTCATCTCTTCCCGTGTCTTAAACCACTCCTGCTTGGAGTAGAGCATACGGTTGGGGTCGTCAAGATCCTTGCCGGTAGAGAGACAGAGCAGATGGTCGTGGGCCTCGGCATTCTCCTGGTCGACAAAGTGGGCATCGTTGGTACAGACCACCTTGATACCATACTCCTGCGCCAGTTCGAGTATCACCTTGTTGGCCTTCTGCTGCAAGGGGAACGTCTCGCGATTGGCCCGCTGATGAGGGTCGGTCACCTCGTGACGCTGTATCTCCAGATAGTAGTCGTCGCCAAAAAGTCCTTTGTACCACTCTATAGCCTCGCGCGCTCCTGCGATATCGTCCTGCAATATCTTGGCAGGCACCTCACCGGCGATACAAGCCGAGCAGACAATGAGATCCTCGTGATATTTCTCCAGATCGGCCCGGTCGGTACGCGGACGCATATAGTAGCCGTCGACCCACGCACGCGAAACCAGTTTGATAAGGTTTTTGTAGCCGTTGTAGTTCTTGGCCAGCACGATGAGGTGGTAACCACTCATGTCGCCCTTTTCGCGCTGGCGGTCTTCCTTCCGGCGATGGGCTACATACATCTCGCATCCGAAGATAGGCTTGAACGGTTCCTTGCCTTCCTCCTTGCGTTTTTTGTTGACTCCATTGCAGTAGTTGTAGAGTTCCTTGACACCGAACATATTGCCGTGGTCGGTGATGGCCATACCGCGCATACCGTTGGCGATAGCCTTGTCGACAAGTTTGGATATGCTCGACTGTCCGTCGAGAATGGAGTAGTAAGTATGGACGTGTAGATGTACGAAATCTTCCATTTTCCGGATGCTATAGATGCTAAAGGCAGATACTAAAAAATTCCCGCCGCAAACAAAATAATCATGACGGGTTGTGTTTTGGAACCCACCCAAATTGGAATTCAAAGTTAAGTCTTAAAAACGAGATAGCCAAAAGAATAACACAAAAACTTGTGCAGTCAGCAAAAAACGAGTACCTTTGCAAAACGTGGCCGCCACAATGGTCTGCCGCAGTTGCGGCACAGAACAAATATTCACCATACAATACCGATTCCCGGGATTTCAACGCCTCATGATCAAGCGCATCAGGAAATTCAAAAAAATACGTCTCCACCGCGAGGGCACCGACACGCTGCTCTACGGATTTATCTTTATTGCCGCCGTAGCCCTCTTGCTTTGGCGTTGTTTCGATACCAAAATTCCGTTTTGGGCATTTGTCGCTGTCTTCGGCGTTGTCTATGGTATCGTCATCAACTTTTTCCGTTGCCCCATACGTTATTTTCCGCAGGAAGACACCGACGGCATTGTCGTGGCTCCCGCCGACGGCCATATTGTGGTCATCGAGGAAGTGGAGGAGACCAAGTATTTTCACGAGCGTCGCAAGATGGTCAGCATCTTCATGAGTCTGTTCAACGTGCATGCCAACTGGTTTCCCGTTGACGGCCGTGTGAAACTCGTCCATCACGAGAACGGCAACTACCACAAGGCCTGGTTGCCCAAAGCCAGCGAAGAGAACGAGCACGCCGATGTCATCATCACCACCCCCGACGGCACCGATATCCTCTGCCGTCAGATAGCCGGAGCCGTAGCACGCCGTATCGTCACCTACGCCAAGGAAGGCGAAGACTGCTACATCGACGAGCACTTGGGCTTCATCAAGTTTGGTTCGCGCGTTGACGTATACCTCCCCCTCGATGCCGAGATATGCGTAAAGATGGGACAGAACACCACCGGCGACCAGACGGTCATTGCCAAGTTACATCCCCACACAGAACAGGAGAACGCGTAACGGCGCGCGACCGACACCCCGGACAAGCGCGTCCCGAACGCTACCACAACGGTATGCAAGAACCGTAATTTTCCAAGAAAGGAAAAGACTATGTCCAAATTCATCACCAAAAACATCCCCAACACACTCACTTGCTGCAACCTCATCTCGGGTTGCGTGGCAACGAGTTACGCTTTCTCAGCCGATGCCCGGATGGCCCTCATTTGGATTATCATCGGCGCCGTATTCGACTTCTACGACGGCATGAGCGCACGCCTGTTGCACGTATCTTCCCCTATCGGCAAAGAACTCGACTCACTGGCCGATGACATCACCTTCGGCGTAGCCCCCTCCACCATTCTTTTCTCCGAACTGGCCATCGCCGAATACCCCGCTTTCCTTGATTCCATAAGAGACCTCATACCCTACGCCGCCTTTATCATGGCCGCCTTCTCGGCCCTGCGTCTGGCCAAATTCAACCTTGACACCCGCCAGACCACATCATTTATCGGCATGCCCACCCCTGCCAACGCCCTCTTTTGGGGTTCGCTCATCGCCTCACGCCCCTGGGACTGCCTCGGCAGCCTGCCTGCCGGAACGGTTGCCCTTGGTCTCATCATCCTTATGCTCGCTTGCAGCCTACTACTCGTCTGCGAGTTGCCGATGTTCGCCCTCAAGTTCAAGCAGTGGGCATGGCGCGGCAACGAGATCCGCTACGGCTTCATGATTGCCTCAGCAGTGCTCATCTGCATTTTCGGCTTCATCCAAAGTTTCTGGATGATCACCCTTCTTTACCTCGTCATTTCCGTCATCAGCGACAAGCGTCAGGCCCACTGACCAGCCCATGCGCTTGCAGCCGGATTTTTCTTCCGCATCCAACATACGCAATAGGCTCAAGATACGGGTCAAGTTAATAGTAGTTAATCCGTTGTCCGACCGAGGATTTTTTTGTTACTTTGCATGAAATTCGGCGTATTATAGCCTTTTTAAGATGAGAAAAAGACAGAAACCGACCCGCAGCCGCCAAGGACTGCAGGCCATTACACTATGTATCAGTACCGCCCTGGTACTAATTTTATTGGGATTGGTCGTATTCTCCGTACTGACCGCACGCAATCTTTCCGCCTATGTACGGCAGAACATCGTGGTGACCATGATGCTACAAGACGACATGACCCCCACCGAGGCGCAGCGCTTCTGCCACCGTCTACAACAACGCCCCTACATCAATCACCTCGAATACATCAGCAAGGAGCAGGCCCTCAAGGAGGGTACACAGACACTGGGCACCGATCCCAGTGAGTTTGCCGATGTTAACCCCTTCCTTTCCTCCATCGAAATCACACTGAAGGCCGACTACGCCAACAGCGACTCCCTGCGTACCATCTCCACCGAACTGAAAGCCTACCCCAAGGTCAGTCAGGTGAAATACCAGAAAGACCTCATCGACAGCGTCAATGCCAACATCGCCAAAATCAGCATCGTGCTACTGACATTGGCCGTGCTGCTGACCATCATCTCTTTCTCACTCATCAACAACACCGTACGCTTGGGCATCTACGCTCGCCGGTTCTCGATACACACCATGAAACTGGTCGGAGCCTCCTGGGGCTTCATCCGCTGGCCGTTTGTCCGCCAGGCCATGTGCATCGGACTGTTGTCCGCTATCCTGGCCTGCGCCGTCCTTGCCGGCGGTTTTTACCTGCTCTACACCCACGAACCGGAAATCCTTGAGATACTCACTTGGGACGTCGGCGCCATCACCGCCGCCACCGTCTTTGCCTGCGGCATCATCATCACCGGCATCTGCGCCACCATCTCCGTCAACAAGTTTCTGCGGATGAAGGCCGGCGACCTCTACAAGATCTGATGCTACAAAGGTCTGACGCCACAGTTTCAGGATACGCAACTACAAAAAAACAGAAATATATGGAAAAGAAAAACTATGCTTTCGACAAGGTCAACTTCATCTTGCTCGCAGCAGGCATGATCGTCGTCATCATCGGTTTCATCCTGATGAGCGGCGGCAATTCTGACGAACATACCTTCGATGCCGCCATCTTCAGCACACGCCGCATCTGCGTAGCCCCCATCGTATGCTTCGTGGGCTTCATCTCCATGATCTACGCCATCATGCGCAAGCCCAAAGACAACTGATAGCGCACGCGACAGACAGACATTTTTTCAACAACCCAAAACATCAAGCAAACGTGAGCTGGTTACAAGCACTCATCCTTGGACTCATACAAGGCCTTACCGAATATCTACCCGTCAGCAGCAGTGGCCACCTGGCCATCGGCGCACATCTCTTCGGCATCGACGGAGCCGACAACCTGACCTTCACCATCCTCGTACACGTGGCCACCGTGCTCAGCACCCTTGTCATACTGTGGAAGGAGATAGACTGGATACTGAAGGGACTCTTCCGCTTCCAGTTGAACGAGGAGACCAAATATTTTGGCAATATCGTCCTCTCTATGATACCCGTCGGCATCGTGGGCGTATTTTTCAAGAAGCAGGTAGAACAGGTGTTCGGTGAGGGGCTCGCCATCGTTGGCGCCATGCTCTTGCTGACCGCCGTCCTCCTCATCTTCTCCTACTACGCCAAGCCCCGACAGAGCGAAAACATCAGTTGGTGGCAGGCGCTTGTCATCGGCATCGCACAGGCCTGCGCTGTCATGCCCGGATTGTCACGCTCGGGCTCAACCATCGCCACCGGTCTGCTCTGCGGCTGCAAGAAGGAAAAACTCGCACAGTTCTCCTTCCTCATGGTCATCCCGCCCATCCTCGGTGAAGCCCTGCTCGACGTGCTCAAAGGCATCAAGGGCGAAGAAGCCTTCGGCGGCATCGACGTCCTGCCAATGGTGGTCGGCTTTTTGGCCGCATTCGTGTCGGGCTGCATCGCCTGCAAATGGATGATCAATATCGTGAAGAAAGGAAAGCTCGTATACTTCGGCATCTACTGTGCCATAGCCGGTGCCATCACCCTCCTTTGCTCGTACCTGTAATCAGGGCAGATCTCACCACAGTTTACCCCACATAGCGTAATAGACCACCATAGCGTAGAACGACCATGAACTTTCAGGAAGGCGAAATCATCGCCATCAACAAGCCCTACCGCATGTCGAGTTTCGGAGCCCTGGCGCGCGTGCGCTACCTCATCTCGAAGCGTATCGGTGTCAAGCGCGTGAAAACAGGACACGCCGGCACGCTCGACCCGTTGGCCACCGGCGTACTCGTACTCTGCACCGGCCGCAAGACCAAGCAGATCGAAAGCCTCCAAGCCCACATCAAGGAGTATACGGCCACCCTGCAACTCGGAGCCACCACCGCCAGTTACGACATGGAGCATGAGGTGAACGCCACCTACCCCACCGCACACATCACCCGCCAACTCGTCCTCGACACGCTCACCCAGTTTGTGGGCGACATACAGCAGGTGCCCCCGACATACAGCGCCTGCAAGGTCAACGGCAACCGCGCCTACGAACTGCGCCGCAAGGGACGCGACGTGGAACTGGCCCCAAAAAACATACACATCGACGAGATAGAACTGACCTCGTTTGATGAAGAGAAGATGCAGATGAGCATCCGCGTCGTCTGCGGCAAAGGCACCTACATCCGCGCACTGGCCCGCGACATCGGCCGGGCACTCAATAGCGGCGCCTACCTCACCGCCCTATGCCGCACACGCTCAGGCGACGTGAGAATAGAAGACTGTATCGATTTCGACAATTTAGAAACCTGGCTCGACCAGATAGAAATAGAAACCAACGTAGCGAACAACAAGCAATGAAGTTATCACAATTCAAATTCAAACTACCTGAAGAACAAATCGCACTCTACCCCCACAGTATTGTACGCGAATTCACCAACGCCAACGGCAAGAAGGAGTCCTTCCGCGTCACCCGGCGCGACGAATGCCGACTGATGGTGCTGCACCGCAAGTCACAACGGATAGAGATGTTCAAGAAAGACGAACAGGGCAACCCCATTGAAGGCGAATATCTGGACTTCCGCAACATACTCGACTACTTCGACGAGGGCGACACCTTCATCTTCAACGACACCAAGGTATTCCCCGCCCGTCTCTACGGAACCAAGGAGAAGACCGACGCCAAGATTGAAGTATTCCTCCTGCGCGAACTCAACGAGGAGATGCGCCTCTGGGACGTACTCGTAGAGCCCGCCCGCAAGATACGTATCGGCAACAAACTCTTCTTCGACGAGAGCGGCACCATGGTCGCTGAGGTCATCGACAACACCACCAGCCGCGGCCGCACCCTGCGCTTTCTCTACGACTGTCCCCACGACGAGTTCAAGCGCGAACTCTACTCCCTTGGCGAGTCTCCGCTGCCCCGATACATCATCGACCGTCGCGAAGACCATCATGCCACCAAAGACGACTTCACCGACTTCCAGTGTATCTTCGCCCAAAACGAGGGCGCTGTCACCGCACCTGCTACCGGCCTGCACTTCAGCCGCGAACTGATGAAGCGTATGGAGATACGCGGCTTCAATTTCGCCTACATCACCCTGCACTGCGGTTTGGGCAACTTCCACGACATCGAGGTAGAAGACCTCACCAAGCACAAGATGGACTCCGAACAGATGCACATCGGCGCTGAAGCCTGCCAAATCGTCAACAACACCAAACGCAACGGCCACCACGTATGCGCCGTAGGTACCAGCGTAGTCAAGGCCACCGAGACCGCCGTCGGCACAGACGGCATGCTCAAGGAGTATGAGGGATGGACCAACAAGTTTATCTTCCCGCCCTACGACTTCGGACTGGCTGACTCTATGGTAGCCAACTTCTACCATCCCTACTCCACCCTTCTGATGGAGACCGCCGCATTTGGTGGCTACGACATCGTCATGGAAGCCTATGAGACGGCTGTGAAGCACGGATACATGTTCGGCTGCTACGGCGACTCTCTGCTCATCCTCAACGACTGACAAACGACAAGGCGCAGTCCGCCCCGCTGCCGCCTCCATATACCGACATCCATGCACAAGGCATACCTTTCCTTGGGAACCAACATAGGCAACCGCGAACGCAACATCAGCGACGCGGTTGTCCTTTTGTCTTCTACGGCCGGCACCGTAGTACGCCTCTCGTCACTCTTCGAGACAGAACCGTGGGGCTTCGACTCCCCCCATCGGTTTATCAACGCCTGCGCCCTTCTCGACACCCCGCTCTCCCCCACCGACCTGCTGCAAGCCACACAGGACATCGAAAAGCGCATGGGCCGCACCGAGAAATCCGTCAACGGACAATACCACGACCGCATCATCGATATCGACATTCTGCTGTACGACGACCTCACCGTCGACCTCCCACAACTGCACATACCACACCCCCACATGCACGAGCGTGACTTTGTGATGCATCCCCTCGCCGAGATATTATAGGTGATAGACGGTACTCCACAGCCTGTCCAACATGTGACGATAAATGATTGGTGGCCGGTAAATGATGATGAAAGGATAAGTTGATAAGTAGGTGTTCAAAATTATTTGATATGGATATGCGCTTTATTTTTGGCCGTATGTTCGGGTTGAAGAGGGAGTGTAGCGGGCTACACGACCGATGAAAGCCGGGCATAC
>CAVCSC010000009.1:0-63621 GCA_963604975.1 Lachnospiraceae bacterium
TCAGAAAGGAGTCGGGCGAAAGCCACATCAACAAAAAGAGGGAGAAAACAAAGAACCCCACCCAGCGAAGAACTGCAAGCCTACTGGGGGGGGGAAATTTCAGATTGTTCATAAAACTAATTTATATATAACGAATGGTCATACCAAGGTCAAATTTTAATACCGTAGATATAACTTTGCCGAATACAAAATTAGCAAAATACCACGAGATTTCGTTAAACATTCAATATAAAGATACAAAGTTTTATGGTGTTGCGTGGAGTGCTTGTGTGATTTTGCAGGTGTCCCCTATAAAGAATATTACCTCATCGACAGAAATATCTTGGAAAACAGGCAATGCAAAAAAATATCAATATTTTCGCCTACTCACTTTTTTGCATTAACTTTGCATATATAAAAGCAAAAGTATAGCAGAACAAATACGAAAAACATGAGAACGGATTTGAAAAAGAAGTACCTCATACCTGCCGGAGGATGCCTTCTTGTAATAATAGCCATCGCTTACTATTATTTTTTCTCAGCACTTTCTTCATCTTCAACGACAAGATACGTCTATATAGACAATGATGACACCATAGACTCTGTTGTTACCAAGGTATCATCTGTTGCCAATAGTCATGCGCTGAAAGGTTTCAAGACACTTGTCAGACACAGTAAATACGCTGACAACATCCGCACCGGTCGCTACGCCATAAAACCAGGCGACGGGGCATTCGTCACCTTCCGGCATATGAAAAACGGACTGCAAACTCCGGTCAATGTCACCATTCCCTCCGTCCGTACTATGGATAGACTGGCCGCCGAACTTTCAAAGAAACTCATGCTCGACAGTACCGAGATATACCATGCTCTCACCGACGAGAATGTATGCAGGAAGTTGGGGTATGATACAGCAACCATCGCAAGCCTCTTCATACCCAACACATACGACTTCTATTGGAATACAAGCATCGAGAAATTGCTTGAACGCATGAAGAAAGAAAATGAGCATTTTTGGGATGGAGAACGTACCAGATTGGCCGAAAGTCTACACCTCTCCCCTATCGAAGTAACCACCCTCGCCAGCATTGTTGATGAAGAAACGGCCAACAATGCCGAAAAACCGATGGTGGCCGGAATGTACTACAACCGGCTGATGTTGCGCAATGCGGAATATCCCAACGGTATGCCCCTACAAGCCGACCCTACAATCAAGTATGCATGGAAGCGTTTCGACCTACGTCGCATCTACAACAATCTGCTGGACATCAAGAGCCCTTACAATACCTATCGCAATCCGGGACTCCCCCCTGGACCGATACGCATACCTTCAGTAGCTGGCATTGATGCTGTACTCCATCTCGTACACCACGATTACCTCTATATGTGCGCAAAAGAAGACTTCAGCGGCACCCACAATTTTGCAAAGACCTACAAAGAGCACCTTGACAATGCCCAACGCTATAGCAAGGCCCTCAACGAGCGGGGAATCAAGTGATGACAATAAAATGGAATTGTGGAGCATTCCTTTACATATTTTTTAGGAAAGCGCACGCCATATTGTCACAAGAAAGCACTATCTTTGTAGCAGAATTGCAATACCCCGAAAAATAGAACTATGGCACAAAATATATTCAAGGGGCTGGGTATAGCCCTCATCACTCCGTTTCAGACAGACGGAAGCGTAGACTTTACCGCTCTGAAACGACTGGTGGAATACCAACTGCAACACGGCGCAGACTTCCTCTGCATACTTGCAACAACAGGCGAAACTCCTTGTCTGACCAAAGACGAGAAACAAGAAATCAAGAATACCGTCGTTGAGGTCAACAAAGGAAGAGTACCCATTCTTATGGGATGTGGAGGAAACAACACCGCTGCCGTAGTCGAGGAGATAAAAAATACTGACTGGAAAGGCATCAGTGGCATTCTTAGTGTTTGTCCATACTACAACAAGCCCTCACAAGAAGGCCTGTACCAACACTTCAAAACCATAGCAAGTGCAAGTCCACTTCCCATTGTACTCTACAATGTACCAGGAAGAACAGGTATCAATCTTCAGGCTTCAACAACCCTCCGTCTAGCCAACGATTGTGAAAACATTATCGGCATCAAGGAAGCCGCAGGAAGCCTTGAGCAGGTAGACGAAATCATAAAAGGAAAGCCTGACCGTTTCGACGTTATCAGTGGAGACGATGCGCTCACCTTCTCCATGGTGGCCAGCGGAGCGGCCGGCGTCATCTCCGTCATCGGAAATGCTTTGCCTAAGGAATTCTCACGCATGATACGTTTAGAATTTCACGGTGAGTATGAGGCAGCCCGAAAAATACACCACAGTTTCACAGAACTTTACTCTCTATTGTTCGTTGATGGCAATCCTGCTGGTGTCAAGGCATTGTTGCATGAGATGGGTTTCATCGAAAACGTACTTAGGTTGCCTCTCGTTCCAACACGTATTACAACCGTCGAGAAGATTGCGGCCATACTCAAGGATCTCAAAATATAGACAGATTCCAAGAATTGGCTTTGTCAGATTGTTGCAAGGTGAAAAGGAAATATATCATTTCTGCATTGCTTGCCATCAGTATAATCATACTGGCGGCAAGCAATCTATTTATTGGGCCTGTGCACATACCCCTGCCCCAAACCGTCTCCATACTTTGCGGAAACGACTGCGGAAATGCTGTTTGGAAATTCATCATTCTCGAATCACGCCTACCTCAGATGCTGACCGCCTTGCTGTGCGGGGCCGCCTTGGGCGTATGCGGCCTATTGCTCCAAACCGTATTCCGCAATCCGTTGGCAGACCCGTCAATACTCGGTATCAGTAGTGGCGCTGCATTGGGAGCAGCCATCGTTACACTCACTCTTGGCGGTAGTGTGCTCTTGTCTGGGCTACCCACCTTTGGACAAATGACAGGAACAGTCATTGCGGCTTTCATCGGTGCGACGATTATTGCGGCTATCATACTCTCTTTGGCAACAAAAATCAAAAGCCACGTTCTCATTCTCATTATCGGCATCATGGTTGGTTATCTGACTTCATCAGCCATCACCATTCTCTCTTTCTTTTCCTCGGAAGAAGGTATCAGAAACTACACATTTTGGGGAATGGGCAATTACTCGGGAGTAAGCCTTCGCCAATGTCCATTTTTTGCCACACTCATTGGTATCGGCATTATCGCAAGCGTCTTGGTGACCAAACCGCTCGGAATCATGCTTTTGGGAGAAACCTATGCAGAAGGCCTTGGTGTCGACACCAAAAGACTCCGCAATGTCATCTTGGCCATTGTCGGATTGCTTTCTGCGACCACAACCGCCTTTTGCGGTCCTGTGTCCTTCATAGGTCTTGCCGTACCGCATCTGACAAGAATGCTTCTGCACACTGACAACTATCGACAATTGCTTCCCGGAACCCTTCTCATGGGAAGTGCCATCTCACTTCTGTGCAATCTTGTCTGCAATATACCACAAAGCGGAATAACCCTACCACTGAATGCCATTACGCCATTGGTTGGTGCTCCTGTAGTACTGTATGTTATCATACGCAGCAAACGATAACTTCGAAAAAGGGCCTTGCGTGTTCCGCAAGACCCTTACATCATCTATTATTAATTACGTCATCGTGTATTAACAAGACGCAGATTTATCCCATCACGCTTTGGCGGTCACTTCACCATCTGTTGCTCCGACTATCTCTGCAGCACGTTTCAGAGCGATATTGATATGGCTACAGATATTTTCCTTGCCGACAAGGTCATTGAATCCGGCTTTTGTCAGGGCCGCATTGACTTGATCACTGACACCGGACAAAACTATTTGTATATTGTCCTTCTGACTCATGAGACAAAGGTTTGTGAGGTTGTGTATACCCGTAGAGTCTACAAAGGGTACTTTTCTCATTCTGATGATACGCACTTGCGGACGATCACCAAAAGCAGCCATCACCTCTTCAAACTTATTTCCTGCACCGAAGAAATACGGACCATTGATTTCATACACCTCAACTCCCTTAGGGATAGTAAGATGTTCCAAATTGCCCTTTACGATATCCGACTCTTCATTGATTTCGTCCATAATCACCTTCACATCTGTTGTTTCTGCCATACGTTTCATGAATAGCAGACAAGCAATGATCAGACCGACCTCAATGGCAACCGTCAAATCAAATAGTATGGTCAAGAAGAAAGTGATAAGCAATACAGACACATCACTCTTGGGATTTTTCATCAATGCCAAGAACGAGCGCCATCCGCACATGCCGTATGACACCACGACAAGCACTCCGGCCAAACATGCCATCGGTATATATTTTGCCAACGGCATCAGGAATAAGAATATCAGCAACAATACTACAGCGTGAATGATACCGGCAACAGGAGTCTTGCCCCCATTGTTAATATTGGTCATCGTACGCGCTATGGCTCCTGTTGCAGGAATACCGCCGAACAGAGGAGATACAAAATTGGCGATACCCTGCGCCACAAGTTCCGTATTAGAATCGTGATGGTCGCCAATCACACCATCTGCCACCGTAGCGGAAAGTAGTGATTCGATGGCACCCAATACTGCAATGGTAAGGGCCGGTGCAACAAGAGACTTCACTACATCCCATGACAATTCTGGCATACGGGCATCTGGTATCGCGTTGCTCACCGAGAAACGGTCACCAATGGTCTCAATAGAGGTGACACCTGCATACTGCTTGAGCAGCAGGGCTGCAATCGTCATGACAATGATAGCCACAAGCGATCCTGGAATTTTCTTGCTGAACTTTGGCATCACGGCAATCAAAACAACGCTCAATACGCCAACTACAGATGACCATAAGTCGAATGTTGAAAAATGGCTGGCATAGGCACACCACTTGTCGATAAAATCAGACGGTACACTTTCCAACGTCAGTCCGAACAAGTCTTTGATTTGGGTGGTGAAAATCGTGACCGCAATTCCGCTGGTGAAGCCCACAACTATGGGATAAGGTATGTACTTGATAATGGTACCCAAATGCAGTAGACCGAACAGCACAAGAAATGCTCCTGCCATCAGGGTCGCAATTGTGAGTCCTTCCATGCCATATTGTTGTATGATACCATATATGATAATGATGAAGGCACCTGTAGGACCGCCTATCTGCACCTTGCTTCCACCGAAGACAGAAATTATCAGTCCTGCCACAATAGCAGTAATGATACCCTTCTCCGGGGTTACTCCAGATGCGATACCAAACGCAATAGCCAAAGGCAAAGCCACAATACCTACAATGATACCCGCCATCAAGTCTGACGCGAATGTCTTCTTGTCGTAGTGCCTCAAACTTGACAACAGTTGAGGTTTGAACGAAAATGTCTTCATCAAATGATTTTGTTTTATATAAATAATGTTATCCCTAAGATAGTTTTGCAAAAGTAGTAACAAATTGTTAAATATCAAAATATTTGGTTAATTTTTCATTTCAAAGTCATCATTGCAGCATATCAGCAGCATGCTATACCGTTTTTTATCGTTACTTGCACATTTTCTTTCGCTTAATCGATTTTTTAGAGTAACTTTGCAGTCGCTAATAAAAAATAAGGTTAAAAAGAATGATCACTGTTTCAAATTTGGCCATACAGTTCGGCAAAAGAGTTCTTTATAAAGATGTCAACATCAAGTTCACTCCTGGCAACATCTACGGAGTAATCGGAGCGAACGGAGCGGGTAAGTCTACCCTACTCCGAGCCATCAGCGGTGACCTTGAACCCAATAAGGGTACCGTAGAACTGGGTCCCGGTGAGCGTCTGTCCGTACTGGAACAAGACCACTTCAAATACGATGAATTCAACGTTCTCGACACTGTCTTGATGGGACACGGCCCACTGTGGGAGAACATGAAGGAGAGAGAAGCCCTCTACTCCAAACTTGAGATGACAGAAGCCGACGGTAACCGTGCGGCCGAACTTGAGGAGAAATTTGCCGAAATGGACGGATGGGAAGCAGAAAGCAATGCTGCACAGATGCTTTCCAATCTTGGCATCACCGAAGAACTGCACCAGAAGCAGATGAGTGAGTTGTCCAACAACGAGAAAGTACGTGTCATGCTGGCAAAAGCATTGTTTGGAAATCCTGACAACCTTTTGCTCGATGAGCCTACCAACGACCTCGACCTTGACACCGTACAATGGCTGGAAGAGTATCTCAGCAATGTAGAACATACCGTACTTGTCGTAAGCCACGACCGTCACTTCCTTGATGCTGTGAGCACACAGACTGTCGACATCGACTTCGGCAAGGTCACCGTATTCGCTGGCAACTACTCCTTCTGGTACGAAAGTTCCCAGCTTGCACTTCGTCAGGCACAAAACCAGCGTCAGAAGGCCGAGGAGAAACGTAAAGAGTTGGAGGAATTCATCCGTCGATTCTCCGCCAACGTGGCTAAGAGCAAGCAAACCACAAGCCGTAAGAAGATGCTTGAAAAACTCACCGTAGAAGAAATCCGTCCTTCCAGCCGCAAATACCCCGGCATCATCTTCCAGATGGACCGCGAACCAGGCAACCAAATCCTTGAAGTAGAAGGTCTCAAGGCTGTAGATGCCGACGGCACGGTACTCTTCGACAATATAAGTTTCAATATCGAGAAAGGCCAAAAAGTCGTATTCCTCAGCCACAACCCGAAAGCCATGACCGCTCTCTTTGAAATCATCAACGGCAACAGAAAGGCTGATGCGGGAACATACAAATGGGGTGTAACCATCACAACCGCTTACCTTCCGCTAGACAATACCGAATACTTCAAGAGCGAGATGAATCTCGTAGACTGGCTCAGCCAATACGGACAGGGCAACGAGGTGGTCATGAAAGGTTTTCTCGGAAGAATGCTCTTCAAGCAGGAAGATGTGGAGAAGAAGGTAAACGTTCTCTCCGGAGGTGAGCGTATGCGTATGATGATTGCAAGAATGCAGTTGCAAAATGCCAACTGTCTCATCCTTGATACTCCGACCAACCATCTCGACCTTGAAAGCATCCAGGCTTTCAACAACAACCTGATAGGCTTCAAGGGCAACATTCTCTTCTCCAGCCATGACCACGAGTTCATCGAAACCGTTGCCAACCGTATCATCGAATTGACACCGAAGGGAACCATAGACAAACTCATGGATTACGACGACTACATCTACAACGACCAAATCAAAGAGACAAAAGCACAAATGTACAAGGCATGACGTGTGTCAAACACGTTTGGCAAACTTTTTGCAGATGTATAGGAAAAAGGAATTACAATATGAATAACGAAGAAAACAAGAATACGAACGTTTCCGACGAACTCGAAGAAGGGAAAACAGTAGAAGTCACAAGCGAAACTGAAGAAAACTCCACAGAGACCGAAACTGCCCAACAAGAACCCGATGCACTTGAGGTAGCGCAACAAGAGATAGCCACACTCAAAGACAGTCTATTACGCAAGGCTGCCGAATTTGAAAACTACCGCAAACGCACTCTGAAAGAGAAGACAGAACTTCTGCTCAACGGTGGCGAGAAGACCATCAGTACCATACTTCCCGTGCTCGACGATTTTGAGCGCGCGCTCGCTGACAAAACTGACGACATACAAGCATTGCGTAAAGGTATGGAACTCATCTATAGCAAGTTTGTCAAAACACTTGAAGGCCTTGGTGTCAAGAAGATAGAAACCGAAGGTGCTGATTTCAATGTTGACTTCCATGAAGCGGTTGCCATGGTTCCCGGAATGGGAGATGACAAGAAAGGAAAAGTTATTGACTGTGTACAGACAGGATACAAATTGAACGACAAAGTCATCCGTCACGCCAAAGTGGCAGTCGGACAATAAAGACTGGCAAAATATCACACGAAAGAAATGGCGAAAAGAGACTATTATGAAGTACTGGGCGTAGACAAGAGCGCCTCCGACGCAGAAATAAAATCTGCCTATCGAAAGATAGCCATAAAATATCATCCTGACCGTAACCCGGGAAACAAAGAAGCAGAGGAGAAATTCAAAGAGGCCGCCGAAGCCTATGACGTGTTGCACGATGCAAAGAAGCGCCAGCAATACGACCAGTTTGGCTTCAATGCCCCTGGTGGTAGCGGATTTGAAGGCTTCAGTGGAGGCGGATTCTCGATGGATGACATTTTCTCTATGTTTGGCGACGTATTCGGCGGTGGAGGAGGATTCAGTGGCTTCAGCGGTTTTGGCGGAGGCCAGGCATCCGGACAAAGACAACAGTACAGAGGTTCCGATCTCCGTATCAAAGTCTCTCTCACACTTCAGGAGATAGCCACTGGTACGACAAAAAAGTTCAAGGTCAAAAAAGATGTCGCCTGTCCCGAATGTCAAGGCAGCGGTGCCGAGAAGGGCAGCAAGAGCGAGACATGCTCCACATGTCATGGCTCGGGTGTTGTGATGCGCACAGTTCGCACCATGTTGGGCATCATGCAGACCCAAAGCGAATGTCCAGACTGCAACGGTGAAGGCTCTGTCATCAAAAACAAATGCCATCACTGCGGTGGTACAGGCGTTATCAAAGGCGATGAGGTCGTCGAGATAAAGATACCTGCAGGTGTAGCCGAAGGTATGGTGGTAAACGTACCGGGCAAAGGCAATGCAGGACAAAGAAACGGCATCACCGGCAATATACAAGTATATATTGAGGAAGAGCCCAATGATACGTTCGTCCGCGACGGTAACGATATCATCTACAACTTGCTACTTGACATACCGACCGCCACTTTGGGAGGCAATGTCGAAATACCGACCATTGACGGTACCAAAATGAAGATCAAGATTGAGCCTGGCACTCAACCTGGAAAGACACTTTGCATGAGAGGAAAAGGTCTTCCAGTCGTACAGGGATATGGAAGCGGAAAAGGCGACTTTGTTGTCAATATCAGCGTCTACATACCCAAGACCTTAAGCAAAAGCGAAAAGGAGGCTATGGAGAAATTCAAGCATAGCGACAACTTCAAAGGCGATAGTGCAACCAAAACCTCCATATTCGAGAAATTCAAGAATTGTTTCAGCTAAGATTTCATACGAAATCCATAATTTATAAACAGACAAGCAAATACCCAGCACAGCAAGAGGAATTTGCTTGTTTGTTTTTTCATAAAAACAACAATCATGACCTACGCAGAAACCATACAGTACCTATTCAATGCTACTCCCGTATTTGAGAAAGTCGGAGCCTCTGCATACAAGGAAGGATTGGGTACAACCACCGCTTTGGACAATCACTTCGAACATCCCCATGCACACTACAAAACCATCCATATCGCAGGCACCAACGGAAAAGGCTCCTGCTCACACACCTTGGCCGCTATACTTCAAAGCGAGGGATATAAGGTAGGCCTCTATACCTCACCACACCTCGTGGATTTCAGAGAAAGGATACGGGTCAACGGACAATGTATCAGCGAGGACTACGTCATAGACTTCGTCAACCGGGAACGCAATTTCTTCGAACCTCTCCACCCCTCATTCTTCGAACTGACAACGGCTATGGCATTCAAATACTTTGCCGACCAGCAAGTAGACATTGCCGTGATTGAGGTGGGACTCGGAGGCCGTCTTGATTGCACCAACATTATTACCCCCATACTGTCCATCATCACGAACATCAGTTTCGACCACACACAGTTTCTCGGTGACACACTCGCACAAATAGCAGGAGAGAAGGCCGGCATTATCAAAAAAGGCATCCCCGTTGTTATCGGGGAAACCAATAGTGAGACTCGACCTGTTTTCGAGAAGATCGCCAACGAGAGAAATTCCATTGCCGTCTTTGCCGAAGATGACAACGAGATTATCTCCACCAAGCATACTCCTAATGGACTTCTCTATCATACCCATCACTATGATGAAATCAAAGGAGAACTACAGGGCGAATACCAGACAAAAAACACCAATACCATTCTGCATGCCGTAGAAATACTGCAAAACCAAGGAATAATACACGGCAGCGAAAATATCGGTTACGGACTTTCACACGTCTGCCAACTGACAGGACTTGAAGGCAGATGGCAGCAACTGGCAGAACAACCCACCGTCATCTGCGATACGGGACACAACGTCGGAGGTTGGGAATATCTATGCAAGCAGATAGCCGAATTTCCTTGCAAACATCGAAGAATTGTTTTCGGAATGGTGGACGATAAAGACATCGACCATGTCATGCAAATGCTTCCCGTAGACGCCACCTACTACTTCACAAAGGCCACTACTAAACGTGCCATTCCCGAAATGGAAGTCTGGCAAAAAGCCATTTCACACGGACTTACAGGCCATGCCTACCCGACTGTATCCGATGCTTACAAGAAAGCATTGGCCGATGCAGATACCGACGATTTTGTCTTCGTTGGCGGTAGCAGTTATATTGTGGCCGATCTACTGACCAGCCTGCGAAACAACAAGGAAGTAAGCAAATAATTACAAACAAAACAAATATGAAACAACGACTGGATTACATCGACCGTATGAAGGGCTTTGCCATCCTTCTGATGGTTTTGGGACACGTTTACCTCTTTGCCCTGCACGCCTCGGGGGGGGGGTAATTAACTTCATCGAATCATGTCACATGTATATTTTTATGTTTATGTCGGGATATGTGGCTTATGCAGCCGATGTCACAACACTACGTCATAAACTTCTCAAACGTATACCCACCTACATCTTTCCTGCCTTCGTACTTGGATGGTTACTCTTCCCTATATCCGTCGGTTTAGGCATCAACCAATGGACAGACTTCGTCGGCACAACACTGACAGGCGGCTATTGGTACCTGAAATGTCTTGCCATATTCGCCTGTTTGCAGTATCCTATACTGAAATGCCGCCGTCTTGCATTTGAAATCACGTTCATAATTGTGGTCTACATATTGTTCATCGTGTTATGGAAACGCTTTCCCTACATCGCAACCGAGCAATACATACCCTTTGAACACTGTGCATGCTTCTACCCCTCCTTCGTCCTGGGCTACTATTTTCGCAAGTACAACCTCATGCAGCGTCTCGCCTCAGCCAATTGGCTCTTCACTGTAGCCCTTATGGGATATATTTACCTATTGTTCGCCGATATACCCGAACATAGTCTCCGTACGCTCAGCGAACGATACATCCGCCCGACGCTCGCTATAATGTTCATTTCCTACATATTCTTGCAGCAAGAAGGCAAAAAATCGCGTTTTCTGAATTGGCTCAACTGGTTCGGACGTAACTCGCTGGACGTATATCTTTTCAACGGTCTCTTTGTGCTCACCTATTCTGTCGCCGACCTTACCGTACTACGCGATTTCGCAGGTACCCACAATATGCCACTCCTACCATTGCTTGTAGCAGTACCATTGTCGGTAGGCATCGCCTATATATGCGTTGGAATAGGCAAACTTATGCGTATGAGCGAATTTCTCAAAAGATGGTGCTATGGTCTGCGCAATGATGCATAAATAGATCCCAATCACAGAAATTCGCTCACTATACAACGTTCTATACTCAGTCCTCCGTGCCTGCTACACGATGATACTGGCTGAGCAGCCATTGTTTCTGCTCATCTATCGTAAGTCGGCTATTGTCAAGCAGCAGGGCATCGGAAGCCTGACGCAAAGGGGATACTTCACGATGAGTGTCAAGATAATCACGCTGCTCCACATTGTGCAATATATCCTCATAGTCAGCAGCCATGCCTTTCTGCTTCAATTCATCGTAGCGACGTTGCGCACGCACCTCAGGACTGGCGGTAACAAAAATCTTGAGTTCTGCATCAGGAAATACGACAGTACCAATGTCACGGCCATCCATTACAATACCTTTGTCTTCCCCCATACGTTGTTGCTGTCGCACAAGGGCCTCGCGAACAAATGGCAGCGCAGCCACTACGCTCACATGGCTTGAGACCGACATCGTACGGATGTCACGTTCCACCAACTCGTCATTGAGATAGGTTTCCGGACGCCCCGTTTCCGCATTAAGTTTGAACGTAACCTGTATGCGCTCCATTTCAATCTGTAGTTGTTCAGCATCCAGGCTTCCGTCCTCACCAAACAAACCATTCTGCAAAGCATAAAGCGTCACGGCCCGATACATGGCTCCAGTGTCGACATACACATAACTTATCTCGCGGGCCAAATCCTTAGCCATCGTACTTTTTCCACATGAAGAGTAGCCATCAATGGCTATCGTAATCTTTTTCATTGTTTTATTTCAAGGAAGGTTTTTGTTTTCAAAAAGAAGTCATAGCGAATATGCCACATTGACAACAAGCGAAGAACTTGACACATGATATTTGCCATAGGCCAAATTGAGTTTGAAACGCTCCAAATTGACACCGCCACCAAACGACCAACCGGCCCCGTGTGCGCTTTGATCGCCATCACTGCCGACTTTCATCTCTGAGGCACGACGGAAACTATATCCTGCACCCACCCAAATAGAAGGAGAAAACACAAGTTCTGCTCCTACTACCAAGTGGTTGATAAAACGATAGTTCCAATGGTTCAGGTCAACAAGCGTTGCGGACACACGCAATGGTACGTGAGCCAGTTGTTTACTCGCGCCAATCTGCACATCAATGGGCATAGGGTCATAGTTTTCATGATAGGCCTTCACTTGTCCTCCAAGATTTTTAGCAACCGCCGACAATGACCAATTGTGTTCGGCGTCATAATAGTTCAGACCTAAATCCACCCCTATGCCGATAGCATTGTAACTTCCAAGGTATGACGTGATGAATTTTGCGGCAATACCACCCACAAGATTGTCGGTCAGCATATATGAAAAATAGCCTGTTACAGCAATGTCCTTTGCCGAGAATTCTCCAGTCTGCACATTGTTTTCGTCGACCTCCTTCATTTTTCCATAATTGGCATATTGGGCAGAAGCCGCCCATGAAGCACGACGCTTGACAATACGATTAAAAGAAGCGCTTGCAACCGAAGCACCCGACATATAGTTCATGTAGGTCAGTGCTATTGTCTTGTCGCTCACCGATGACAACAAGGCAGGATTTCCAAAGACCAACGTCTCGTCATCCTCAACCAGTGTGATGTTGTCGCCTCCCAGAGCTGCGGTGTGAGCACTCACAGGCAAACGGAGAAAATTGAAAGACGTTTGGCTTTCCTGTGCCATCGCCGCAGAACATAGAAAGAGAGCGGTTGTCGCTAAAACGTTTTTTTTCATCTGTCAACTCTAAAAATCCAATGCAAAAGTACAGTTTTTTTCAAATATCTATGTTAATTTTGTGGATGAAATGGGATGAAACACGACCTTCGCTTGCAAAAACAAATTATATATTTTGTTCGGCAGACGAATTGTATTACATTTGCATTCATCTATGTCATGCAATAAATAACGCATAAAAGGACTTTTTAGTATATTGATTATACATAGGCAGTGGAAATAAAGAAATCATATAAGGCAGATCTTGAGAGCAAAAGACCCACATGGTTTTTGTCAGGATTGGTATTTGTCTTGGCTTTGTTGTTTTCCGCTCTTGAGTTTACGACAAGCGACCAAGGATACACGAATACTCAAGACACACTCGATGATGTGCAAGATATAGAACTCATCCCTGCCATCGATCGCAAAGACATGGTGGCTGCAGAACCTTCTCCGAGCAAGCCCCTCACGTCCGGAAAGATAAATCCTGTAGAAAAAGTCACTGCAGAACTGGAGAAGAAAGTTCAACTCACTGATATGCGCACAACCGGAGAAGGAGAAAACAATGGTCATACCTCCTCAAATCTCAACGCAACCGATGATGCGCAGACTACAGCCCTATCCCCCGTTCCTGTGGATACGGACAACAACCCTCTCAAATTCCAAGTACTCGAACAGTACCCCGAATTTCCAGGTGGAATGGTAGAACTGATGAAATGGCTCAATGCCAACCTACGCTATCCTGAAAGTGCACAGAACCAGAAAATACAGGGAAAGGTCATCGTGGCATTTTTCATCAATAAGGACGGAAGTATATCCGACCCACACGTCACAACCTCCGTACACCCCCTACTCGATCGTGAAGCACTGCGCGTGGTCAAAATGATGCCTAAGTGGAAACCGGGAATGGAACGCAAGAAACCTTGCAGAACTATGTTCGTTATCCCCATCAACTTCAAGTTATAAAATCGACGTCAAGTGACAAAACGATAAAAGACAATCACATTTCCTATATTATAAAACAAAAAGATACCATGTATACCGCCGACGAAATACTGGACAAGGTGAATGAATACCTCACATCCCTCAGTTACGACCGTACTCCCACATCATTGTACGACCCTATAAAATATGTACTGTCAATGGGCGGAAAACGTATTCGCCCCGTACTTATGCTACTGGCCTACAATATGTTCAAGAACGACCCCGAACACATCCTCATGCCTGCATGCGCACTGGAAACCTACCACAACTATACCCTGCTCCACGACGACCTCATGGACAACGCGAGCCTCAGACGCGGACATCAGACGGTACACAAGAAGTGGGATGCCAATACTGCCATTCTCTCCGGCGACAGTATGCTTGTACTCGCCTACCAGCGTATGGCACAATGCGATGAAGACAAACTCAAAGCCGTTCTCGACCTTTTCACAGAAACTGCTCTCGAAATCGGAGAAGGACAACAATATGATATGGATTTTGAACGCCGCAATGATGTCAGCGAAGCAGAATACATAGAAATGATACGTCTCAAGACCAGCGTTCTGCTCGCCTGCGCCGTAAAAATGGGAGCATTGCTGGCCGGTGCATCCGCAGAAGATGCAGAACTGCTATATCACTTCGGTGAACAAATAGGTCTCGCCTTTCAGTTGCAAGACGACTATCTCGACGTATATGGTGATACGAAAGTTTTCGGAAAGGCCATCGGTGGAGACATTGTTTCCAATAAAAAAACCTACATGCTCATCACCGCCTATAATTTGGCCGATGATAGACAAAAACAAGAGTTGCAACACTGGATAGAGGCTCAAGATTTTGCGCCCGCCGAAAAGATAGCCGCAGTCACCCGACTCTACAACGAGATAGGAATAGACCGTCTTGCACAAAAAAAGATTGCTTTCTACTTCGAAGAAGGTATGAAATACCTCGATGCCATAAGTACATCGTCTGAAAGCAAACACGAACTGAAGGCATACGTTTCCAAAATGATGACCCGCCAATATTGACCCTCGAACATACACGACGCCCATGCCTTACAGAAGATTGCCTAAAACAGATGCTGCACGTCTGAGAGTGCTAAAGACATTACTGGAAAACAGCGATGTCTACATAGCGCGCAACAGATTTATCGACTGGAAATCACTCAACAAGGCACAACCCGCCTACGATAGACTCCTCACTGCACACGAGCAATATGAATGTTGTCTGAGAGCACAAAGCCGGAATTCGCAAAAGACAGACCGCCTACAACACAAGGCTACAATGTATGTCAGTCATTTTCTGCAAGTTCTCTTTATGGCTATCGAACGGGGAGAAATCAAGAAAAAGACGCTACTACTCTATGGACTCACGGAAGAAGATGTCACTCTCCCAGATCTAAAAACGCCAGAGAAACTGAAAGACTGGACATCAAAAATTGTCAAGGGAGAAAAAGAACGCATCAAACAAGGCGGGCGACCCATCTACAACCCTACCATCAGTATGGTGGCAACTCATCACGACATCTTCACTGAAGCATATACGGCACAACAATATCTTGTCAAGCGCACACAGACTGCGCTGACGCAGACTCAATGCCTCAGAGACGAGGTTGACCGTATCATCCTCGACATCTGGAACCAGATTGAAAAACATTACGAAAACGAGCCACCAGAACGACGCTTCGAAGAATGCCGAAAATTCGGCATCATCTATTATTATCGTAAAAACGAAAAACACCTGTACTGAATGATTTTTATTGACACTCATACCCACTTAGACGGAGAAGAATTCCGTGACGACATTGACGCAGTCATTGACCGGGCAAAGGCAGCAGGCGTTTCAAAAGTGTTTGTACCTGCCATTGACCTTAAATCCATGGCATCTGTCAACAAACTTTGCTCTTCCTATGAAGGGTACGCCTATCCTATGGTCGGACTGCATCCGGAAGAAGTCAAAAGCGACTGGAAAGCCACCCTTGACTCTATGAAAAAACACCTACAAGGCCAAGAAAAAAGGAAGAACGGAGAAGCAGGGCATCCCTATATCGCTATCGGCGAAATCGGATTAGACTATTACTGGTCACGCGAATACGAGAAAGAACAATTGGAGGCTTTCGATACACAAATACAATGGGCCATAGAGTACAACCTACCCTTGATGATACATTGCAGAAAAGGTCAAAACGAAATGGTGCATCTTCTCAATAAATACAAAAATGAACTTCCCGGTGGTGTATTCCATTGTTTTACAGGAAACGAAAAAGAAGCAGAAGAACTCCTACAATTCCCCAATTTCGTATTGGGCATAGGAGGCGTACTGACATTTAAGAAAAGCCATTTGCCGGAAGTTCTCCCGTCTGCAGTACCCCTCGACCGCATCGTACTGGAAACAGATAGTCCTTATATGGCACCCGTCCCGATGCGGGGAACACGCAATGAAAGCGCATTTGTTCTACATGTTCTCAACAAACTCGCCGAAATATATGACGTTCCCCCACAAGAAATAGCACGCTGTACAAACGAAAATGTTAAACGCATTTTTGGTATATCATAACAATAAAATCAAACGTATTTTTGAACCAATCAATAGACAAGCACTCCAAATTGCCAAGAAGAAACGCATAATAGATGTTAAAACAAACGCCCGTCTTTCTTTGATTTCAAATTAAATGTATAACTTTGCATCCGATTTAAGGAAAGATGCTCGAGTGGTTGAAGAGGCACGCCTGGAAAGCGTGTATACGCCTAAAGCGTATCGGGGGTTCGAATCCCCCTCTTTCCGCAAAAATATTGATAAAGACTTTGGAAGATTATCCGAGGTCTTTTTTTTGTTCTTATACCTCCGCTAAAACGAACAATCCTTATCATATATCCTGCAACATACACCCTTCACAAAAGGCTTGTGTACAAAGGCCTTGTACAGTCAGTACAAGAGCCTTGTAGTCTTAGTACAAGGTCTTTGTAGTCTCCGTACAAGGCTCTTGTAGCATTCATACAAAGCCCTTGTATAAATTCATGGAGAGTTCAAGAGATTACAGTGGGTACAAGAGTTTTCTAAAAGTATGAAAACAACCGAAAAAGAAAGCGTTCCGCTTGGAAATATTCATCAGTTGACCGTAATATGGAAACATCCCTGATGAATTTCATATTTCACAAGACAACGTTGTTGCTGGCGCATATCATTGAGCACCTCGCTCAAAATCCATTTCAACGTATCATTGCGTACCGCCCGACGAGATTCGCCTGGAGGAGTCACTGTCTTGTAACGATTGTAACAGATATCAAAGGTTGTACCATACATATGGCAACTATTCTGCGTCGCATTGCCATTGTGTCCGCGCAACTTCTCCACGTCCTCGCGACTTCGCAGTACACTTGTCACAATGATTTTATGCAGAGGCACACCCTTGATTTGTAAACTGTCAAAAAAAGACCGTCCAATGTCCTGTAGAAGAACAGATGCCTTCGGCACAAGATACGGGATACTATTCTTCAGTTTGTCGACATGATAGAACGGATTGCTTCCGATATACACCAACTCCGACATTCTTCGCTCTGCATCCTTACGATTGGCGACAGGCTGCACTCCATATTTTTCTGCTGCAGCCAACTGTACATCATTTTGGTCAGGAAAAGCATTGCCGAAATGCGGTACACTGTATATGCGGTTTTTCACCAGCGATCCGTCACTATTGAAAAAACGCGATGAGCCAGGAAAAGCAACCGGGGTAGCAACATACGCGTCGCAATCTGACGAAACATCTCCCTCCCCCTTCGTCTCTTCTTTTTCTTCTTTCTCTATATTGCTTTTCTTCACATCGATACCGGAGCCATTCTCAGCAACCGACGGGAAAATACTTCTGACAATGGCCAAGAAGATAACGACCAAACAGAACCCTTGTATATATCTTTTTTTTGAAATCTTCATTTATCTTCATCTACTGCAATAGGAATCTGAACACATAATCAAATTGCCGAATACAGATTATCTTATGCAAAGATAATGCATTTACGCCCAACAACCAAGTGCACGACACTGTAATGTTGCCGACAAATATTCTTGCTTGCGCTACTTGCGCTGACTACGACATAAATTCAGCACCCACGAGATACACAAACAGCAGTTTAAATGCGTTAAAAAAAAACTTCATTCTTCGCTTATCTTACTTGTTTTTGCTAATTTTGCGAAAGAAAAATAGGAATATAAATTAGGATATAAACTATACAAAAATGGTAAAAATAACGAAAGAGAACGCGCTGGCCTACCATCAAAATGGTCGTCCAGGAAAGATTGAGGTCAAGCCCACAAAGCCCTATCATACCCAAACAGATCTCAGCCTTGCCTATTCTCCCGGCGTAGCATACCCGTGTCTTGAAATACAACAAGATCCCGACACGGTATATAAATACACAGACAAAGGAAATCTTGTTGCCGTCATCTCCAATGGCACTGCTGTTCTTGGACTTGGCGATATCGGCGCCATGAGCGGAAAACCAGTCATGGAAGGCAAAGGACTGTTGTTCAAAATCTATGGCGGCATTGATGTATTCGATATCGAAGTTGCAGAAAAAGACCCCGAAAAGTTCTGCGAAGCCGTTGAGAAGATTGCCCCCACATTTGGCGGTATCAACCTGGAAGACATCAAGGCTCCCGAATGCTTCTATATAGAAGAGCGTCTGAAGAAAAATCTTGACATTCCTGTCATGCACGATGACCAGCACGGTACAGCCATCATCTCGGCAGCCGGACTGAAAAATGCACTGGAGGTTGCCGGAAAAGACATCTCAGAGGTAAAGATCGTGGTAAACGGAGCCGGTGCAGCTGCCATCAGTTGCACTAAGTTGTATGTAGCCCTCGGCGCAAAGACCGAAAATATCGTCATGCTTGACTCCAAGGGTGTCATCACGTCAGACCGCACTAACCTCACTCCGCAAAAGAAACTATTTGCCACAGACCGTAGAGATATCCACAATCTTGAGGAAGCCATAAAGGATGCCGACGTTTTTGTAGGTCTTTCCAAAGGAAATGTACTCACCAAGGACATGATTCGCTCTATGGCCAAAAGTCCTATTGTCTTTGCCTTGGCCAATCCTGTACCAGAAATCAGTTACGAGGATGCTATGGATAGCCGTCCTGACGTATTGATGTCAACAGGACGCAGCGACTACCCCAACCAAATCAACAACGTCATCGGCTTCCCCTACATCTTCCGCGGCGCACTCGATGTGCATGCCCGTGCTATCAACGAGGAAATGAAGATGGCTGCCGTACAAGCCATTGCTGAACTGGCCAAACAACCCGTCCCCGACGTCGTCAATGAGGTATATCACGTCAATGACCTCACCTTTGGACCCAAATATTTCATACCGAAACCCGTTGACCCGAGACTCATCACAGAGGTAAGCGCAGCCGTTGCCAAAGCAGCCATCGAAAGCGGTGTCGCCAGAAAGACCATCACCGACTGGGATGCCTATAAAAAGGAACTCATGGAGTTGCTCGGTCAAGAGACCAAACTCACCCGCAGTCTGCACGAGGCAGCCAAACGCCATCCGCAACGTGTCGTTTTTGCGGAAGGTTCTCACCCGACCATGATGAAAGCAGCCGTACAAGCCAAGACCGAAGGTATCTGCAAGCCTATCCTTCTCGGCAACCCCGACCGTCTGCGCCGTGTGGCCCAACGTCTGAAATTAGACCTGTCCGACATAGAACTCATCGATATGCGCGCTGACCAGGAACAGGGACGTCGAGCCACATTTGCCAAACATCTTGCCGAGAAGCGAGCACGCCAAGGCTATACCTTCCAGGAAGCCTACGACAAAATGTATGAGCGCAACTACTTCGGTATGATGATGGTGGAAACAGGAGAAGCAGATGCCTTCATTACAGGCCTCTACACAAAATACTCCAACACCATCAAGGTGGCTAAGGAGGTGATTGGTATCCGTCCGGAATACCGTACATTTGCCACAATGCACATACTCAACACCAAGAAAGGCACATTCTACATCTCCGACACACTGATCAACCGTCATCCCGATGAAAATGTACTCACCGACATCGCACGCTTGTCCGCCCATACAGTGAAATTCTTCAATGAGGAACCACGGATAGCCATGATCAGTTACTCCAACTTCGGAACCGACGAGATGGGAAGCCCTGTCAAGGTACACAACGCTGTCGAGCAAATGCAAAAAATGTATCCTGATTTGGCCATTGACGGAGAAATGCAGGTAAATTTTGCCCTCAACAAGCAACTGCGTGATGACAAATATCCTTTCACCCGCCTCAAAGGACTTGATGTCAACACACTTGTATTCCCGAACATGAGTAGTGCTAACGGCAGTTACAAACTGTTACAGGCACTGGATCCCGATGCAGAAATTATCGGCCCGATTCAGATGGGACTCAACAAGCCCATCCACTTCACTGATTTCGAATGTTCTGTACGCGACATCGTCAACATCACGGCCGTGGCCGTAATCGACGCATACGTGTACAAACTGAAAAACAAATAGACACGACCGTTTCCATATCTCGGGATTGCAGACATACGACCTCTGCAATCCCGCAGGAAACGTCGACCATAGCCAATCTCCTTGACCCAAATACAGACTATAGACATGACCATATTTCCTTGCGCGAAAATCAATTTGGGACTCAATGTCGTGGAGAAACGAGAGGATGGATACCACAATATAGAAACCGTATTCTACCCCATTCCACTACACGATGCCCTGGAAATCAAGACGATGGACAACGAATTTCCGTCCTCCGTATCATGTGATCTCAAGACAACTGGCAATGCCATCGACTGCAAAGAGAGCGACAATCTTGTCGTCAGAGCCTACAATATGTTGGCCGCAGACTATGTATTGCCACGTGTACATGTACATCTGGCCAAGTCCATACCCTCACAGGCAGGACTGGGCGGAGGGTCAAGTGACGCTGCCTATATGATCAGAATATTGGACGAACGCTATCGGCTCAACATCGGCAACCGCGAGATGGAACGCTACGCTGCACAATTGGGAGCAGACTGCCCGTTCTTCATTACCGCAGAACCGTCATACGCTACAGGCATTGGTACAGAACTCGCCCCTGTCTGTTCATCCGACCTTGACCTCAGCGGCTACACGCTTGTTGTTGTCAAGCCCGACGTTGCTGTATCGACCCGCGATGCATACAAGGCTATCGTACCCAAGCACCCGTCCAAATGCTGCAGAGACATCGTATGCCAACCATTAGAGACATGGAAAGCCGAACTCACCAATGATTTCGAATCCCCGGTATTTGCACAATATCCACAATTGGCCAAAATCAAAGATGACCTATATGCACAGGGCGCATTGTACGCACAGATGAGCGGTAGCGGAAGTGCATTGTTCGGAATTTTCAGAGAATGTCCTACTAACATAGAACAGGCATTTCCCCAAGAAAAAGTATTCACAATGCAACTCTAATGTCTTGGACATGTCCAACTACAACAAAATATTCTCCTCAACATATACATCTGCAGAAATGAAAGAAGAACTGTTCCCCGCTGTCGATGAAGACGGTAACGTGGTGGATGCAATAACTCGCGAAACCGCTCATAACGGTAGCATGATACTGCATCCAGTAGTCCACCTTCATGTGTTCAATAGCCAAGGACAACTCTATCTGCAGAAAAGACCCCACTGGAAGGATATCCAGCCCGACAAATGGGACACAGCCTGCGGCGGACACGTAGACCTCGGCGAAAACGTAGAGCAGGCCCTACATCGGGAAGTGATGGAAGAACTGGGAATAAGAACATTCCACCCGGAATCATTGGGACACTATATCTTCGAAAGCGACAAGGAACGTGAACTGGTCTATGTACACACCACTACATATGACGGACCGATAAATCCTAACAGCGAAGAACTGGATGGAGGACGCTTTTGGACAAAGCAAGATATAGAAGACAATATAGGCAAGGGTGTGTTTACGCCCAACTTTGAAAACGAGTACACCAAATACTTCAAAGACAAATCCTAAAAATTGTCTTCCATAAACCACAGATTTGTCTATTGGACGGATTCTTAGAACCCCTATATAAAATCAAACAAAAATACAAGTAAAAGATCAAGAGTAAAAGACCAAAATGCCATTAAGATTACCAGACAAACTTCCAGCCATTGAGTTGCTCAAAAAAGAAAATATTTTCGTCATGGACAATTCCCGTGCCACCACACAGGACATTCGTCCATTGCGTATAGTTGTCCTCAACCTCATGCCACTGAAGATAACGACAGAGACAGACCTGATACGTCTACTGTCAAATACGCCCATCCAGATGGAAATCTATTTCATGAAACTCAAGAGTCATACGCCCAAGAACACCCCCATCCAACACATGATGATGTTCTACAAAGATTTTGACGTACTCAAGGAGCAGAAATTTGACGGTATGATTATCACTGGTGCCCCCATCGAACAGATGGAATACGAGGAAGTAGGCTATTGGCCTGAAATCACAGCGATATTCGATTGGGCAAAAACGCACGTCACAAGCACCATGTATATCTGTTGGGCAGCCCAAGCCGGACTGTACCACCACTACAACATTCCTAAATACCCACTCGTGAGAAAGATGTTTGGCGTTTTCCAGCAACATCCGCTTGATTTGAAACTACCGATTTTCCGGGGATTTGACGACATGTTCTATATGCCCCATAGCCGTCACACGGAAATCAGACGCGAAGATATTGTCAAGAATCCGGAACTCACCTTATTGGCCGAGTCACCTGAAAGCGGAGTCAGCATCGTAATGGCAAGAAACGGACGGGAATTCTTCATCACCGGACACTTGGAATACGCGCCCTACACCTTGGACGGTGAATACCGTCGCGATATGGGCAAGCGCAGTGACGTAGGAGTACCCGAAAACTATTATAAAGACAACGATCCGACAAAAGAACCCGTTGTGAGATGGAGAGCACACGCCAACCTACTCTTCTCCAATTGGGTGAACTACTACATTTACCAAGAGACACCGTACAACATCAACGACATCAAATAAAAACGATGAGAAAAGACCCGACCGACATGTATATTACTCAGCCGCGCGCTATCGAACTACTGGCCCCGGCTAAAAATTTGGACTGCGGAATGGCCGCCATAGATTATGGTGCCGATGCCGTATATATCGGCGCATCCAGTTTCGGTGCACGGGTCGCCGCCGGAAACACATTGGATGACATCAAGCAGCTATGCACATATGCCCACCAGTTTGACGCCAAAGTATACTTGACCGTCAATACCATCGTCTATGAGAAAGAAGTTGATCAAGCCCGTACACTGATCAGGCAGATAGCCGATGCCGGGGCAGATGCGGTGCTCATACAAGACATGGGACTTGTAGAGACCGTCAAAGCCTGTCCGACACTGGAGATGCACGCAAGCACCCAAACAGACAACCGCAGCATAGAGAAAGTGGCATGGCTACAGGCTCAAGGATTCGACCGCGTTGTCCTTGCCAGAGAACTTTCTCTTGAACAAATCAGACAGATACACCAGGCACTCCCCGATACGGAACTTGAAGTATTCGTACACGGAGCCTTGTGTGTAAGTTATTCAGGTGCCTGCTATGCCTCACAACATTGTTTCAACAGGAGCGCAAACCGCGGTGAATGCGCACAGTTCTGCCGCTTGAGTTTTGACCTAACCGACTCCGAAGGACGTATGATAGAGCACGACCGCCATCTATTGTCCTTGAAAGACCTGTGCCAGATAGACGAGTTGGAAAACATCATTGAGGCGGGGGCTACATCACTGAAAATCGAAGGCCGACTGAAAGATATCACCTATGTGAAGAATGTTGTAGCCGCCTATAGCCAGCAACTGGATACTATCATAAAACGAAACCCGGGAAAATACCGTCGACAATCATACGGTCACACAACATACGCCTTTACCCCCAATCTGAAGAAGACGTTCAACCGGGGATTTACCCACTATTTCCTTCATGGAAGAAAGCCGGATATTGCCTCATTCGACACACCAAAAGCCCTTGGTGAATTTGTGGGAACTGTAAAGGAAATCCGTGGCAATATGTTCAGTGTCTCTGGAACCGTCCCCTTCGCCAATGGAGACGGACTTTGCTTCATCAACAAAGAACGAAAACTTGAAGGCTTTCGGGTCAACCGAGTGAACAACAATTTCATATACCCACTGAACCTTCCTTCATCGCTCCGTCGCGGCATGGCACTATACCGGAATAATGACCAAGAATTTGAACGGATTTTGTCACGCAAAGCCGCCGAGAGAAAGATTGGGGTGACGTTCACACTCAATTACAATAACGGCAATTTGTGCCTGACTGCAGAAGATGAAGGAGGCAGACATGCTGAATGCCAGATCTCGATAGAATACCAGAAGGCCAAAACGCCACAAGAAGAGAACATCAGACGACAACTGGGAAAATTGGGGAATACGATATTCGAAATCCAAGACATCTCCATCGACAAACAATTGTCTGACATCTTCATACCTTCCAGCCGACTGGCAGACATGAGAAGAAACGTTGTCGAAAGCCTATCGGGGACCTCATTTATCCCCAAAACAAAATCCAAGACCGTGACACCGGCGTTGGACATAGAAAAGCAATCCGCCAAGGAACTACATCTCGCAAATGTTTCAAACAATAGCGCAAAAGCCTACTACGAGTCTGTGGGCGTGCATGATGCCATAGAAGCCTACGAAACAAGTTCTTCGCAAAAGACGCCGCTCATGACCTGCCGTCATTGTCTGCGGTTTGCGCTCGGGCATTGCATAAAGCATGGTGGAACACGACCGACATGGCACGAGCCTCTCTTTTTGTCGTTGCCCGACGGACAACGCTTCAACATCAGATTTGACTGTAAAAATTGCCAGATGGAAATATATGCAGAAACATAATTTCTCCGCCACTATTCTTCTGCTAATCGTGGTTCTTCTATGCAATTCCTGCTACCGCCAAAAAGAGAATACCGGCCCCAAAGAGGCCGCATATAGTGAAGAACAACGCGACTCGCTGACATTTGCCCAAAAGCACCACTACACCTTGAACTACAATTTTGTGGTCAAGGCCGATTCCATCGTCCTACTCCGGCAACAACCGGAAGAGATGCTCAACCATATGCCAGTCAGTGCTGTCACCATACACAAACACGAGCATATCGTTGTCATGGACATCCGTACCATCGGAAGCGACAAGACCGACTCCATATGGGTAGAGGTGGCCAGCGCCCAAAGCACGTTCGGATGGATACACGAGAGCGAATTGCTCAAACATGTTGTTCCCGACGACCCCATTTCCCAATTCATATCCTATTTTTCCGATACCCACCTACTCTGGTTCTTAGGATTTATCAGCATCATAGCCATCGGCTACACACTACACTACATTTTCAAGAGAAACGCAAGGGTCGTACACTTCAATGACATAGACTCCTTCTACCCGACCCTATTGGCCATCACCGTAGCCTCTTCGGCCACGTTCTATTCAAGTATCCAGTTGTTCGCGCCCGACACTTGGATACATTTCTATTTTCACCCGACACTGAATCCCTTTGCCGAACCATTCATTCTTGCGGTATTTCTCTCGTCAGTATGGGCCATCATTATCATCACCATTGCAGCCATTGACGATATATTTCAAAGAATGCCACTCGGCGAAGCCATACTTTACCTCTGTGGACTTGCAGGAATATGTGCGGCAAACTATATCGTATTCAGCATCACGACAATGTACTATGTAGGCTTTGCCCTGTTAGGAGCCTATATATACTTCGCACTCAAAACCTACATTGCACATAACAGATACATCTACCACTGCGGAAACTGCGGAGCCGGCCTTACAGCCTTAGGTGTATGTCCGAAATGTGGAACTTTCAACAAGTGAACATTTTCCTAACAAATGATGATTGTAAGGAAAAGAAAGAACCAGTAATTTTGCATCCGAAAGAAAAATAGGCGGGGCTAAAAATCTCTTTGATAAATTCTTGCCGCCTAAAAAAGTATAACTACGCGTGAAAATTTCAGGACACGCCAATATACATTTCGCGATGAACAATAACATTCTCCGCGCATGGGGATTTCTCACTCTTGCGCTGGCTACAGCAAATGCAAAAGCGGGAAATACAGATCCATTCCCGGCAAACATTCTCAACAATGATTCTTCCAAGGTAGTTGATATCGATGAAATCGTCATCACTCCACAGGCAAAAGATGCATTCAAACTCCGCAAACAACCTTTGAGTTCGTCTTCATTCTCGGCTACCGATCTATCTCGCTTGTCTGTCAATGATATGCGAGAATTATCCGTGTTCGTTCCGTCTTTTGTTATGCCCAATTATGGTTCGCGCCTTACATCGTCCATCTACATTCGCGGCATCGGATCAAGAATCAACAGTCCTGCTGTCAGTATGTATGTAGACGACCTTCCCATCGTAAGCAAGGGAGCAATGAACTTTCATCTATACCAGGTCTCACGCACCGACGTACTCCGAGGACCACAGGGAACATTGTACGGTCAAAACTCCGAAGGCGGTCTCATACGCATCTATACCAAGAATCCTCAACACTATCAAGGAACAGACATCAAGATAAGTGCAGGAAATCATTTCTATCGAAACATTGAGGCCGCCCATCACCATAAGTTCAATTCGAAGGTTGCCATGTCTGTCGCTGGTTTCTACAACGGAACAAATGGTTTTCTCCGCAACTCAACAACTGACAAAAAGGCCGATGACGGCAATGAGGCAGGTGGAAAACTAAAACTTGTCTATACTCCATCTGGTAGACTGACCTTGAATTTTGTCACAGACTACCAATATACCAACCAAAACGGTTTTGCCTATGGACAACTAAACATTGCCGATGGAACGACGGCATCTCCAGCCTCCAACCGTCAAAGTTCGTACAAGCGCAATCTACTGAACACCGGACTGCATGTCAACTATCAGGGCAACGGCTATAGCATCAACTCCGTCACCTCGTATCAATTTCTGAATGACGAGATGCAAATGGACCAGGACTACCTTCCGCAAGACTATATGCATCTCAGCCAAAAACAACTGCAAAACGCAATAACGGAAGAACTGTCCATCAAAAGCGAAAGTCATAGCCGCTGGCACTGGACCGTTGGAGCCTACGCAAGTCATCAATGGACAAAGACAGAGGCTCCCGTGTTTTTCGATGAAGGAATCACACAACCGATAGCCAATGGAATACAAAAGTCTATGTACAACGCCATTCTGGCAGCAATGGCCAAACAATTTGAGGCCCAAGGTATACCGCAGAAGCAAGCAGAAACGCTGGCAATGCAGGCAATAGAGAAAGCCGGCGGAGTGTCACTGGACCTCAATATGAGCGTACCTGGAACATTCCACACCCCACAGATGAATTTCGCCCTCTTCCACGAATCGAACATCGACATTACAGACCGACTCACTGCAACAGTCGGGCTGCGTTATGACATGAGTCGCACACAAATCACATACAACACGACAGCCAGCATGACAATGACTGCCAACGTCATGGGGAAGAAAGCGACGTATACACTGTCATCCGCCCTTGCCAACAAAGAACATGATGCCTTCAACCAACTGTTGCCAAAATTCGGTCTCAGATACCGTATTGATGCCAGCAATAGCAATTTGTATGCTATCGTTAGCAAAGGATATCGTGCCGGAGGATACAACATACAGATGTTCTCTGACATTCTACAAACCGAACTGATGGCCAATAGACAAAACGCCATGCGAGGAGACTATGAAGTACCGCATACACAAGAGAATTTTGAAAATATAAAAAAGACCATCGCCTATAAACCGGAAACGACATGGAACTATGAAGTTGGAGCACATCTCAATTTATTCAGCCAGTCTCTCCATCTTGACATTTCTGCCTATCTGATGCAAGTACACAACCAGCAGTTGTCTGTCATGGCCGGCAACTACGGTTATGGGCGCCGAATGGTCAATGCGGGAAAGAGCCAAAGTTGCGGTTTGGAACTCACACTGAGAGGATGTTCCATCAACAACCATCTGATATGGAACATCGGCTACGGATACACTCACGCTGTATTTCGGGAATATACTGACAACGTGACCCAAAACAACCAAACCGTCACTCTTGATTACCGCAACAAGCACATACCCTATGTACCGACGCATACACTGAATGTCAATGCCACCTACAGACAGGACTTCAGTCATTCGTTCCTGCATTCACTGTCATACGGACTCAATATGGCGGTCTTGGGTAAAATCTACTGGAACGAGGAAAATACCTACGCACAGAATCTGTACGCTACATTGGGTGCACGTATCGATGCTGATTTTGATGCATTCTCAGTTGGAATTTGGGGAAAGAACCTCACTGATACCCGATACAACACCTTTGCAGTAAGTAGTGCCGCAACAGGGACAACAGAATACTTTGCACAGCGCGGCACGCCCCTACAAATAGGATTTGACCTGTCTGTACATTTCTAAAGCGCGACGAATTCCATCACTTTCAAAAACTTCCGATAGCCAAAAAACACACGACATAATCTTTTGATGTCGTGTGCTTTTGGTTTTCAGTTGACCTTCCGTTTTCTACAAGCGTCTACTCTACATAGAAATCAGAACCATCATCAATTTCTTCTTTTGACGTACCGTTGTTCTTCGGTTGCGGCAGGTTCTTGAGTTCGCCCTTCTCATCAAACATTCCATAAGTAGTGCGCAAGACTATAAACTCTGTACGGCGATTGAGTTGATTGCATATCTCCTGTCGCTCTGCATCCTGCTTGAGAATATAGTCTTCTGTGAGAATGTCTCCTTCCTTGAGCCAAGGGTATTTCTCAGTAAGTTTTTTCCTTACTTCCTTCGGTTTATCCTTACCATAACCGACAGGTGTCAGACGGTCTCGGGAGATTCCCTTCTCTACCAGATAGGCTACAACAGACTCAGCACGGCGTTGGGAAAGTCCCTTATTGTACTCTGCAGACCCCTTGTAGTCACAATGTGCGCCCAATTCTATTGTAACGTTGGGATTCTCATTGAGCAATTTCACCAGTTCGTCCAAAGCCTGTGTTGATTCTGGTCTTAATGTTGCTTTGTCGAAATCATAAAATATATTGTCTATCAGAACCGGGGCTGTGATAGATGCCAACGGAAATTGCAAGACATACTCCTCTGACTTTTCAGTCTGCACGGGAGCAATCTCCTCCTTATGATTGAGGAAGCCTTTGCAAGTTGCCAAAAACATATAATGGACTCCAGGTTTCACAACATGCTCAAACGACCCGTCACCCTTGACACTCAGTCGCTCATTGGTACCGTCATCGCCGATCATATACACCAATGCCGCAGGCAACTCGTATCCATCCTGCTCATAGACCCAACCTTTCACACTTTGTATAATTTCCGGATTCTCAAAACTGTAAATATGATCCCATCCTCTACCATCATTGCGGTTGGAAGAGAAATACCCTCGATTGTGTACTCCTTCGAAGGTCATACCAAAATCATCAGCAGAAGAATTGAGGGGATATCCAGGATGTTCCAATATATACTGTCCTGCACCTGTAGGCTTTGCTATAAAGATATCAAGTCCGCCCATGCCAGGGTGACCGTCACTGGAGAAATACAGGTCACCGTTAGGGCGAAAGGTAGGAAATTCTTCATTGCCCGGCGTATTGATGGGTTCTCCAAGATTTTCTACTCCGCCAAGACCTGCTGAGGTGATACGAACGCGCCAGATGTCAAGTCCTCCGAGTCCACCGGGCATATCCGATGTAAAATATAGCCACTGTCCATCGGGCGAAACGGCAGGATGAGCATAACTGGACAAGGTGTCCTTTGTCACTTCTAAAGCAGAAACCTTTCCCCATGCAGCATCAGCCCTATTGGAGGTAACAATCTGTGCATAACGCGGATAAGACGCATCCGTAGTGCATTGAGTAAGATACATAGTGGTCTGGTCGGGGGAGAAAGAGCATGCACCTTCATCGAAATCGGTATTCACGCCGCCACCTACGACTTCAGGTTTACTCCATTTCCCTTTGTCATCCTTTTCAGACATGAAAATATCAGCGGCCTTTGCACCCGTGATACCACTGACCTCACCCCCCTGTGCCTCATTACGGGTAGATGAGAAATAGAGTTTCTCATACTGATCACCGTACAGCATGGGGCTATAATCGGCTCTGCGCGAATTGAACACGTCCATACGCTTCACGGTATAACGCGAACCTTCATCCTTCCACTTCTGCCCGTTGCGGGCTGATTCCAAGCCATTTTTCGCCAATACACTTTCCGGAACCGAATCTAAAACCTGCTCGAAAATGACAGCAGCTTGTTTATATGATCCAGTACGCAGCAATTGCCTTCCATAGGCCAACAAATCATCAGCACCAGCCTGTTCGTATCTGATGGCATTGTTGTAAGCAGCAATAGCCTTTTGGGTAGCATTGATTTTTGCATAACACTTGGCCATTTTCAAGGCTATCTTTCCACGGAAGGCACGCTCTTTTGGTGCAGTCTTGGTGTACGCCTTACGATACTGTGTTGCTGCATCGTAGTACTCTCCCAAAGCGAGATATTTGTCACCCTTGGAGATACATTTGTCTGCTCCACAAGAAGACAAGAAAATGACGGAGCCCATCAATATATTGATATAACAATACCTCATTATACTTTCCTTAAATTGACGCATATGGCGGGTCTAAAAAGTTGTTGTTCGTTTGCGGTAGGAACCTTTATGACCCACCTTTAGTAGTAACGGAGATTCATGTATATTTATTGCAATCAGCAACAAACAACTTGCCCGAAAACGGCCATCGGCAAGAACAGCCGAAAATCAAGCACACTAATGGATACAAACGTATAGCCACATATAAAAACGAGGGGTAGCGCGATTACCGCCAACCCCTCGTTATGTATTTTTAGATAGAATAGAAATTGTTCTATACCATACTAATCATCATTGAATCTCTGCGCCGACCTTTTGAGAATATCCAGGGCAGAAACGCTCTTTGCTTTTCCTGCAAGCCATTTCTTTTTGCGCATCTCATAGTCTTCCCGATGCTTCTCAAGATAGTTGTCCGCCATAAGCAATTATTTGAATTTGCTATATATCACGGTCATCTTTATTGGAGCGTGTGAATTTCCACTACCTCCTACAAGACGGGTACTTGAAAGAGACATGTCATGGGTGACCTTTACCAACTCAGATGTTGTACTTGAAGTATTGTAGGTTGTCGCAACAGGTATGACAACAACTTTGTTCCAATTATCTTTTGTACGGTCTCCATTCTTGTACAGATGTCGCACAAGGCCACCTATATTGTTGAACGTGTATGTATTGTAACTACTACTATAGGAAGCAAGGAAGGATGTCTTATAGTCAGCAATCTTGTTTTGCTCGAAGAATGAGTACATCTCACTCTCGGGTATGAGAAGTAGAGTTGACGGAGGAGCCAGTGAATAGTCGCTATGTACATTGTCATTGATTCTTGTCAACACAATCTTTGCAGTATTCAAACTATCGGTCTCATGACCACTCATAATCTCTGAAACAGGCAAGGTCAGTTCTGTGAAGATACCGGCAGGTGTCTTGAGATATGTGCAAGAGTCACTGTTTACCATCCGCTGTATGGATGATTGGTCGTTGCTTATTGTTGTTGTCTGCAACACTTCTTCTGTTCCAGAAAACGAAACGAGCTTTGTACCTACATATACCGTATCAGCCCCAAGACTGGTTTGTCCCTTCCATTTGTACTTGTAGTGTAGGTCGAGTTGACTGATACTTATACTGGCCATTGCACCCAATCCTCCTTGAGACTTTACATAGAAGCCTGGTAATACGTTGTTGACAAACGTATAGGAATTTTTGAAATACTCGGGATGCTCGTAATAAGTCTGCATGATGTAAGAACCGTAATTGCTATACTTTCTACCATCACGTGCAGTGTATTCGTCGTTGAGCTTTAAGGTAATGTAGCCTTTGTATACCGATCCGCTGGTCAATTTGTCAAACTGGTTGGCCAACGTATACATTTTGCTGACCTGCACACCGTTCTTACGAATATAACCTGCAGTCTCAGGATCAAAATTGGAATAATATTTGTCAGCCTCTGACATTGGTTTATCCAACTCGTACACAGTTACCTTCATCGGAGCCAACGAATCACCATAAAACGCGGAATAATAAAAGCTCAGTTCACATGAGTCAGCTACTACATTACCGTCTTTGATGCTAAGGATACTGTCTTTTTCAACGAGGGAAAAGCCCTCATTGATATGAAACTGTGACATAAAATTACCCGTAACATAAGCGCCCGTCTCAGGATCACGCACACGTCCTATATAACCAGTTGTACTACGCGAAAGCACTGAGTCTGCAGCAATGGAACGAGATGTCACCGTAAAGGTATCTGTTGCCACAACAAGGTGGTCAAGGTTGTCTATAAGTGATGTTCCGATATTGTCTGTATTATCGTCACATGAAGACAAAAGGACAATAGCAAGAACAAAACTTGCAAAAACATTAATTATTCTCATTATAATATTGTATAACACTCGAACCCATCAAAAATAGGCAAACGCCTCGTTGACGGGAAAAAGATACTTTCAAAATGTGTTACTTGCTCAAGATATTCTCGTAGAATTCCTGGTATGCAGCTGTACGATCACCTTCCGCATACCTCAGTACATCTTTTTCTGCAGACAAGGCCCGATTTATTAGAGTGTCGTTAGCAGAAGCCTCGGCCTCAATGATTCCATCACTGTAATCTATAGCCATCTTTCCGAGTTCTTCAAAATCAAACTCGCCCTTGTATGCTTCCAACTTTTGGGCATCTACACCTAAAAATTCCATATTGCTTTTGAAATTGGAATCTTTGAAGGCTTTCAATTCGTCTTTGAAAATAGAGGTCACTACCTTTGCATTTTCAAAAGCCGGATCGTCCTTGTATGCGCTCTTGATGTATATGGGAACAACGTAACTCATCCATCCTTGACAATGAATAACATCAGGAACCCATCTCAACTTCTTGACCGTCTCAAGCACGCCACGCGCAAAGAAAATTGCGCGCTCACCATTGTCCAGGTACTCTTCACCATCGGTATCGAGTGCCATCTGACGCTTCATAAAATAGTCATCGTTATCTATGAAATACACTTGTAGACGGGTCTGCGGTATAGAAGCCACCTTGATAAGCAAAGGATGGTCCGTGTCGTCGATGATGATGTTCATTCCGGACAACCGAATAACCTCATGAAGCTGACCTCTCCGCTCATTGATGATACCCCATTTGGGCATAAAGGTACGAATCTCGTAGCCATTTTCCTGCATTTTGTTCGGTATATCACGCCCCTGGAGCGACATTTCCGTATTAGGAACGTACGGCGCAATTTCTTGGTTGATAAACAGTACTCTCTTTGTCATGCTGATTGTTTTGTATAAGAATAGCATTGGGCGCACACAAAGTGCCACGCACTTACACCCAAAAACGTCCGCAAAGTTACAAAAAAATATCCACATACTAATTTAAGCATTTCGAAATTCGCCCTCTACGTGACCCGCATTGGCATATTTTTAAATTTATTCTTTCTTGTTTAAGAAAAATGTTGTTATTTTGCACCCGCAAAATCAGAGAGGGTGTACCATCACTCGCAAATTAGAATGAAATTATACAAGACGATTGTAGAACTTCAGAACGATTTGTTTGAAGTTCGCAAACAAGGAAAATCCATAGGACTTGTTCCTACAATGGGGGCCCTACATGAAGGACACGCTTCTCTTGTGAAAAGAAGCGTAGCCGAAAACGACTATACTGTAGTATCAGTATTTCTGAACCCAACACAATTCAATGACCCAAACGACCTTCAACGGTATCCGCGCACCTTGGATAACGATTGTTTGTTGGTAGAATCGTGTGGTGCAGATGCGGTTTTTGCCCCTTCTGTTGAAGAAATGTATCCTACACCTGATGAACGCCATTTCGAATTTCCACCTGTTACAACAGTCATGGAAGGCGCGCATCGTCCTGGCCATTTCAATGGTGTATGCCAAGTGGTATCACGATTGTTCTACATTACTGCCCCCGACCGTGCATACTTCGGTGAAAAAGATTGGCAACAAATTGCAGTTGTCAAGCAGATGGTAAAATATATCGGTGTGAAGGTCCAGATTGTTGAGTGCGAAACCATCCGAGAAACCGATGGTTTGGCAAAAAGTTCGCGCAATACCTTGCTCACATCCGAAGAACGCACCATCGCCACCAATATCTACCGAATATTGAAGGAGAGCAAAGTTTATGCGCTTTCACATACAGTCAAAGAAACACACGACTGGACAGTCAAGGAAATCAACGCCATCAAAGGACTCGACGTAGAATATTTCTCCATTGTAAATGGGAACACGCTCGAAGACATATCTTCCTGGGATGAGGCAAGCAACGTAGTTGGATGCATTACCGTATACTGCGGTGCGACTCCGATTCGACTAATAGACCATATCGACTATACGAAAAAGGAATAATCCCCTACAACAACCAGAAGTATTCAGAAAATGCAGATTGAAGTACTGAAATCAAAACTCCATTGTGTCACCGTCACTGAGGCCAACTTACACTATATGGGTAGCATCACGATAGACGAGGATTTGATGGATGCCGCAGGAATGATAGCCGGCGAAAAAGTACAAATAGTAGACAATGACAACGGAGAGCGGTTTGAGACCTATATCATCAAAGGAAAACGCGGTTCGGGATGCATCTGTCTCAACGGAGCCGCAGCACGAAAGGTATTGGTAGGTGACACACTTATCATCATCTCCTACGCTTTGATGGATTTCGAAGAAGCCAAGACCTTCACGCCCACCATCGTATTTCCCGAAAACAACAGGATTGTACCCCCCACAAACGAGTAATGACAACACCTATGGCAGAGAACACAAAAAGGCCCACCACTAAAAAAGCGACTTCCAATACCGCATACGACAAGACCTACGGGCACTTACAGCCGCAGGCCTTGGACATAGAAAAATTGGTGCTCGGTGCCTTGATGATCGACCAAGATGCATACTCCATGATTTCGGAGATTATTCGTCCTGAAAGTTTCTACGAACCACGCAATCAGAAGGTGTTCAATGCCATACAAACACTAAACATGAACGAAAAGCCCGTCGACATCGCAACTGTTGTCGAAGAGCTAAAACATGAAGGTACACTTGAAGATATCGGAGGAACAGGTTACATCATTGAACTAAGTTCACACGTTGCCTCCTCTGCCCATATCGTCTACCATGCTCAAGTTCTTTCTCAGAAATTTCTTGCACGCCAGCTCATCTCCTTCGCCGGCGTAATAGAATCAAAGGCATTTGACGAAACGATCGATGTCGATGAACTCATGCAGGAAGCCGAAGGCAATCTGTTTGAACTCTCGCAAAGAAACATGAAGAAGGACTACGTACAGGTAGCCCCCGTTGTCAAAAAAGCCATCGAGATTCTGCAAAAGGCATCGGCCAACAAGGGTGGACTCACAGGAGTTCCTACCGGCTATGAGAAACTGGACGAGAAGACGAGCGGATGGCAAAACTCCGATCTTGTAATCATTGCCGGACGTCCGGCAATGGGTAAGACTTCTTTCGCATTGTCTCTCGCCAAAAATATAGCAGTAGACCACAATATACCCATCGCATTCTTCTCATTGGAAATGAACAACGTACAACTTGTCAACCGACTCATCTCCAATGTCTGCGAGATTTCCGGACAGAAGATGCTCAATGGTCAGTTGTCTCCTGACGAATGGGAACGTTTGGACAAAAATGTAAGTCAACTGCAAAATGCCCCCATCTATATTGACGACACCCCAGGATTGTCGATATTCGAGTTACGTACAAAAGCCCGCCGACTCGCACGCGAAAAGGGAGTAAAGGTCATTATGATTGACTACTTACAACTCATGAACGCAAACGGCATGAAGTTTGGAAGCCGACAAGAAGAAGTCTCCAAAATATCCCAATCTTTGAAAGGACTTGCCAAAGAACTGGATGTACCGGTATTGGCATTGTCACAGTTGAGCCGTAACGTGGAAAACCGTGAAGGCATAGAAGGAAAGCGTCCTCAACTGAGCGACCTCCGCGAATCAGGTGCCATTGAGCAAGATGCCGATATGGTGTTGTTCGTTCATCGCCCAGAATACTACCGCATATTTAGCGATGAAAAGGGAAACGATCTCCGAGGAAAAGCCCAGATTATCATAGCCAAGCACCGTAAAGGTGCAACGGGTGACGTACTGTTGCAATTCCGCGGTGAATTCACTCGATTTCAAGATCCTGACAAATCATTCTCTCCTGCCCCTAATTCCGACAATGCGTTCGAAGGAGAGATACTTGGCAGCAAAATCAATGGTGCGTTTCCACCTGAGGATGCATTTATCCCTGATGCCATGGACGATTTCTCCCAAATGCCCTAATCTGATCTTTCTCCGTTCTCTGACTTCCGTCCACTCCATATCCACGCATTTGCTAATGTCTATAAACACGTTTGATATATCCAAAACACAAACTAAACAACGTAAATATCGTTAATTTAGCAAAACGACGCACAAGAAATTAACGTTTTCTTTTTAAGATATCCCTATTGTCCTTATCTTTGCCAAAGATATGAAAAAAAGAACGATTTGGACCATAGCGACAATCATGGGGCTATCCTTTTTAGCTCTACTCTACCTTCAACTGAAGTACATACAGGAGATGGTGGACATGAAAAAGGAGCAGTTTGACGAATCCGTCAACCGTGCCTTGTACCAAGCCTCGCGCAATCTGGAATTAAACGAAACCCTACGCTATCTTGAGAAAGATGTCAATGAAACCGAGCGTAGAGCATACAAGAAGGATTCTGTGGGAAGCCGTTCGCAAATGCCTGACGGCACTTACCAGCAGTCGCACCAATATTCTGTAACGGGAAAAGACGGAACGGTCTACTCGTCATTTGAATTGAAAACCATCACATCGAAACCTTCACAGATGCCGAAGGCCATGATTCTGCACAACGACAAGAACTCGCTTTCTGACGCATCCAAGTCACTACAGGAGATTGTCAAGAACAGATACATCTACCAGAAGGCTCTACTCGACGAGGTGGTTTATTCCATTCTCTACTCCGCATCAGACAAGCCATTGAAAGAGCGTATCAACTTCAAACTCCTTGATCAAGACCTCAAAGCGGAACTGATGAACAATGGTATCAACATCCCCTACCACTTCACGGTCTGCACACAAGACGGACGCGAGGTATATCGTTGCCCAGAATACTCAGAAGAAGGAGAAGACTATACCTACTCACAAGTACTCTTCCGCAATGACCCACAATCGAAAATGGGCGTCGTACATATCCATTTCCCCGACATGAACGCCTATATCTTCTCGTCCGTTCGGTTTGTGATTCCCTCCGTGGCTTTCACCATCGTTCTGTTCGTGACATTCATCTTTACCATTGTCGTCATCTTCAGACAAAAGCGATACACAGAGATCAAGAATGACTTCATCAACAACATGACCCACGAGTTGAAGACCCCCATTGCGAGCATCTCACTGGCAGCGCAAATGATGAACGACGAGACAGTCACAAAGAGCCCGACAATGAGCAAACATCTTAGCAGCGTCATTATGGATGAGTCCAAACGACTAAGATTTCTCGTAGAAAAGGTTCTGCAAATGTCAATGTTCGACAGGAAAAAGGCCGTTTTCAAAAAGAAGAGGCTCGACCTCAACGAAATGGTGGAGAATATCGCCAACTCGTTTACACTTCGAGTAGAACACACTGGCGGAAAAATATATACAGAAATAGAGGCCATCGAATCGGCTATCTATGTCGATGAGGTACATTTCCAAAATGTTATCAACAATCTGCTCGACAACGCCGTAAAATACCGAAAGCCAGACCAACCCGTCAATGTCTATCTCAAGACCTGGGACGATGACAACAACCTCTATCTCTCCATACGCGATACAGGCCTTGGCATCAAACGGGAAAACCTCAAAAAGGTATTTGAAAAATTCTACCGCGTACATACCGGCAACGTCCACGACGTCAAGGGATTCGGACTCGGATTGGCCTATGTCAAAAAGATTGTCATTCTCCACAATGGAGAAATCAGCGTTGACAGTGAATATGGGAAAGGAACGAAATTTACAATAAAACTACCAATATTAAAAAATTAATTGACTTATGGATGAAAAACTGAAAATTCTGTTGTGCGAAGACGACGAAAATTTGGGAATGCTCCTTCGCGAGTACCTGCAGGCTAAGGGCTATTCAGCAGAACTCTGCCCCGACGGTGAGGCTGGTTACAAGGCATTCATGAAGACAAAATTTGACATCTGCGTACTCGACGTGATGATGCCCAAAAAGGATGGATTCACCCTTGCAAAAGAAATACGCCAGGCCAGTGCAGACATCCCAATCATTTTCCTCACAGCCAAGACACTGAAAGAGGACATTCTCGAAGGTTTCAAAATCGGAGCAGACGACTATATCACTAAACCCTTCTCTATGGAGGAATTGGTATTCAGAATAGAAGCCATATTGCGTCGCGTCCGCGGCAAGAAGAACAAGGAGAGTTCCATCTACCATATCGGTCGCTTCACATTCGATACACAGAAGCAATTGCTCTGCATCGATGACAAGCAGACCAAACTGACCACTAAGGAAAATGAACTTCTCGCCTTACTCTGCAGCCACGCCAACGAGATACTGCAACGTGATTTCGCTCTGAAGACCATTTGGATAGACGACAACTACTTCAACGCTCGTTCTATGGATGTATACATCACCAAACTTCGCAAGCATCTCAAAGACGATGATCAGATTGAGATTATCAACATACACGGAAAAGGATACAAACTCATCACACCAGATGAAGACTAATATTACTCATCCGTGACACGTTGTAGAATCAGCATAAAATCCCGCAAGTGCCGCAAATTTCACTTGCGGGATTTATTCATTTATCACAAGATTTCAAAAAAACAATCAAAAATACAAGATGAAGATATCTACTATTTTCTTGTCATCCCTCTTCTTGCTCACGTCTTGTCACGAAAGCCTTGAACAAAGAGCCGAACGGGAAGCACGAGAGTACACCGAAAAGTATTGTCCGACACCCATCGTCAACTTTGTGCGTACAGACAGCATTGCATTCGACAAGACCACACTCACCTATAAGTACTATTGCACATTTTCGGACAAGATGGACAATATACAACTTGTAAAACAAAATGAAAATCAACTTCGCACTGCACTATTAACAGCCCTTCGCGAGAATACAAACATCAAAGTCTACAAAGAGGCTGGATACAAGTTTTCCTATACCATGTACTCTCAAAAACATCCATCCGAGATGCTTTTCACCACGACATTCGGGCCAAAAGACTACAAATAGATAGGGTGTCCTGTTTCGTGTCCCACAAACACTCACAAAAACACCCGATGAGACAAAGATATATTATGGTGTAGAGTAATATCATTTCCCTGCAGGTTCCTAAACAACCGGTCGTCATAGTCTATCAGTGGACTTCCCCATGTGAACTGTTCATCCTTGAACAAAGCATCATAATCCAAAATCTTGTCTTCTTTGCCCAATGCCTTCGCCATGCTCCTGATGCCCCCGCCTACTCTGAAGGAGTTCCCTCCAATTCGTATCTTCAGATGTTTGGTCAACAGAAGCCGTTTGGGTATGGCTTCGTCATATTGATAACTACCAAGACACAGAGGATTTGTGAACTTATCCTCATCGTACAAGGAAAGTTCCTCCCCTTCATTGTCATGCTTTGAAATAAAGGCTATGATTTGTTCATCCAAATTGTTCTCGTCAATACCCTTTATGTATTTTCTTGATATTCGGCATCAGGGGCATAATGCATATCAACCCCGTTGCTCTCTTATGTAGCTATAACACAAGTTGATGATATAGAGAGGATATCGTTGTTTGGCCTCGTTGGTCTCGTTAGAGAAGAGGATTGGGCCAAGCGTATTACTCAAATAAAAACGACCAAATTCCTGATTACAAGAATTCGGCCGTATTTATTTCTCGTCCGGGTCCAGTATGCAAATATCTGATACCGAAAAGGTGTAACCTTTATTCTTCCCCAGGCTTCATATTCGTAAATACATTCTGTACGTCATCAAATTCCTCAAGACGTTCAACCATTTTGTCTATAGTAGCACGGGCATCCGAGTCTACATCCTTGAGGTCATTGGGGATATAGGTGAATTCACCACCGATATCCTCAAATCCTTGTTCCTCAAGGAAATGCTGAATCTGTGCGTAACTCTTCGGATCACCATAGATAGTGATTGTTCCTTCTTCCTCATCCTCGTCGAATTCGTCTTCTACATTGAGGTCAATAAGTTCCAATATCAAGTCATCCATATCGGTGCCTTCCTTCTTTTTGAAGGTAAACACGCATTTGTGATCAAAGAGATAAGCCAAGGAACCTGTTGTACCCAATGTTCCATTAAATTTATTGAACACTGACCGTACATCTGCTACAGTACGCGTTGTATTGTCAGTCAGTGTGTCTACAAATACAGCCACTCCATGAGGGCCATATCCTTCATAAGTCACCTCCTTGTAGTCACTTTGGTCTTTACCCATTGCGTTCTTGATAGCACGCTCAATATTGTCCTTCGGCATATTCTCGCGCTTGCAAGTAGCGATGACAGAACGTAAAGATGGGTTATTTTCCGGTTCGGGACCGCCAGCCTTCACTGCAATAGCTATCTGCTTACCCAAACGGGTAAACGTCTTGGCCATATGTCCCCAACGCTTAAGTTTTGTTGCTTTACGATATTCAAATGCTCTTCCCATAATGGAATTATTATTGTATTTATTTTGTTTGTTGCCTGATTGAAATAGTGAGGCTGAAACCATATCAGCCTCTTATTGTTTCATCGTAGTTCTGCGTTCAACTTGGTCTTCAGATTGCTGATGAGCTTTGACATCATTGCTTCAATCTGCTTATCATTGAGCGTCTTTTCCTCGTCTTGCAGGATGAAATTCACTGCATAACTTTTCTTTCCTTCCGGAAGGTTCTTGCCTTCATATACATCAAATAGTTCTACCCGCTTGAGCAGTTTCTTTTCGGTCTGTCGAGCAATGGACGCAATCTGATCAAAGGTGACACTTTTGTCAACAAGCAAAGCCAAGTCACGACTTACTGAAGGATAACGGCTGATGTCATGATAGAGCAATGTATTCTTACGGATTGCTTTCATCATATTGCTCCAATTGATATCAGCAAAATATACTTCGGCCGATACGCCAACTGTTTTTAGTATCTTGGAAGACACGATACCCATCTCTGCAAGTATCTTACCATTGCGCAATTTCAGAGCCAATGTATGTGAGAATACGTCATTGTCACTATTCTCCATGACCACAACTCCCGACGGTACACCCAACCGGGCAAAGATATTCTGCACATATGCTTTCAACTCATAGAAAGAAGAAGCCTCATCAGCATGCGCCCAAGAGCCCTCCACTCGCTTTCCGGTCAGCCAGAGTCCCAAGTGCAACTCCTCTGTGTATGCTTTGATAGGATCCTCCAAATTCTTCTTCTCGGGATTGATGTGGTAGCAATTACCGAATTCGAAGAAGCGGATATTTGGACTCTTATGATTGATGTTTCTCGCTACGCTCTCAAGTCCACCGAACAACAAGGTTTGACGCATTACACCAAGATCGGAACTGAGGGGGTTCATCACCTTGACAGTGGTCTCTTCCGTGTATTTGTTCAATGCAGTGTAGTACGACGTCTTGGTGAGAGAGTTGTTCATTATCTCATTGAAACCGCACCCTACAAGTTGCTCACCGATAACAGACTGCAGATGATAATTTTTGTCTTCTTCTCCCAGTATGGTAAGCGAACTCTTCAACTGAGTGGGTATTTCAACATTGTTGTAGCCATATATACGGAGAATATCTTCCACTACATCACACGGACGCTGCACATCTACTCGGTATGCGGGCACAAGCAGTTCGAGACCGTCTTCCGATTCACTTACCACTTTCATCTCCAAACTCTCCACAATACTCTTTATCATATCATGGCCGATGGACTTTCCGATAAGCGTGTCCACATAATTGTATTTCAAAGAAACTGGAAAATCGGGCATTGGAGTGGGATATACATCCTTTATCTCCATGCTCACTTTTCCTCCAGCCAACTGCTTGCACAAGATGGCCGCCTGCTTCAAGGCGTAAATGACACCATTGGGGTCAATGCCTCGTTCAAAGCGATAACTTGCATCAGTACTCAAACCATGTCGACGTGCACTTTTGCGTATCCATGTAGGATGGAAATAAGCACTTTCGAGCACCACATTGCAAGTGGTTTCATACGTACCACTACCTTTTCCTCCAAAGATTCCAGCAATACACATCGGCTCTTCGGAATTGCAGATACTCAGGTCGTGTTCACCCAACGTATGCTCCTCGCCATCAAGCGTGACAAACTTTGTTCCTTCAGCCTGAGTGCGGACAACTATCTTATGACCCTTTACCATATCTGCATCAAAGCAATGCATCGGTTGACCATAAGCCATCATTATATAATTGGTGATGTCCACTATGTTGTTGATAGGACGAAGACCTATGACGCGCAGTTTTTCCTGCAACCATTCAGGACTTTCCTTCACTTCACAACCACTGATGCTCACACAAGCATATCGCTTGCAAGCATCTGTGTTTTCTATTTCGACATCTATAGGAAGTGAGAGGTCGTCTACCGTATACTGCGAACAATCCGGACGATGCAGTTGTGTCTTATGACCATTGCGCACAAGCCATGCGTACAGGTCGCGTGCTACACCCCAATGACTGAGCGCATCAGAACGATTGGCAGTAATGTCAATTTCTATAATCCAATCGCTCTCCAAATGGTAATATTCCGCAGCAGGCTGTCCGACAGGTGCATCTTCAGGCAATACGATGATACCAGCATGGTCTGTACCTACTCCTATCTCATCTTCCGCACAAATCATACCGAAGCTCTCTACACCACGCAGTTTCGATTTCTTGATAACAAACTCTTTGTCACCGTCGTATAGCACACAACCCAAATCTGCGACAATAACCTTTTGTCCTGCAGCCACATTGGGAGCGCCACAAACAATCTGACTAGGTGTCTCACGTCCCAAATTTACTTGAGTGACGTGTAAGTGATCGGAGTTGGGATGTACTTCGCATGTAAGCACCTCGCCTACATATAGACCCTTCAATCCGCCTTTGATACTCTGTACTTCCTCAAGAGCATCCACTTCAAGTCCGCATGAAGTCAATGCGTCAGCGGTCTGTTGCGGTGTCAAATCAAAATCGACATACTCCTTGAGCCATTTGTATGATATATTCATTATATAATGATTTTTTAGTATACATCAAATATGTCTGCAAAATTAATAAAATTCAGCAAGCCAAGCAAATCAACAGAAGAAAATCGCATTTTGACAGGCAATGCGAACATTTGAAGGTTGATTGCCTATGAACATTTCCAAAATAAAGCCACAAAGGATTTGGTCTATTACAATATTTCATATACCTTTGCAATGTATAGAAATGTATAGACCTGAAAGCGGAGGGTCAAGATTTCCGCCATGAAGAAACAGAAGTAAACCACAAAATATCATAAAAATGAACGATGCTAAATTGATGAGCCGCGCAGCGGACAATATCCGTATTCTCGCGGTATCAATGGTAGAAAAAGCCAAGTCCGGACATCCTGGCGGTGCCATGGGCGGTGCTGATTTCATCAATGTTCTTTTCTCGGAATTTCTCGTCTACGACCCCGAGTGTCCCACATGGCAAGGACGTGACCGTTTTTTCCTTGATCCGGGCCATATGTCCCCCATGCTCTATTCGGCACTCGCCCTTCAAGGAAAGTTCACGATAGACGAACTGAAAGAGTTCCGCCAATGGGGATCTGTTACCCCCGGACATCCCGAACGCGATATTGAACGCGGCATAGAAAATACGTCCGGTCCATTGGGACAGGGCCACACATTCGCTGTCGGTGCTGCCATTGCAGAAAAATTTCTTGAAGCGCGATTGGGATCCACTATGATCCAGCACAAAATATATGCTTACATTTCCGACGGTGGTATACAAGAAGAGATTTCTCAAGGAGCGGGTCGTTTGGCTGGAGTACTCGGTCTGAACAACCTCATCATGTTTTACGACGCCAACGACATACAGCTCTCTACCGAATGTAATGTCGTGATGAAAGAAAATACCCGTCAGAAATATGAAGCATGGGGATGGAATGTCATGGAAATCAACGGCAACGACCCCGACCAGATACGTGAAGCCTTGCGGACTGCACAAGATGCAACGTCACCCACACTCATCATTGGACATACCGTCATGGGTAAGGGCGCACTCAAGGATGACGGCACCAGTTACGAACATAATGTCAAGACCCACGGTGCACCACTTGGTGGAGATTCCTATATCAAGACCGTAGAACATCTCGGTGGCAACCCTGCCGACCCATTCGTTATCTTCGATGATGTAAAAGCCCTTTATGAGCGCCGACGCGAAGAACTGAAAACCATTGTCAGCCGGCGCCATGAAGAAGAAAAGGTATGGGAAAGTGAGAATCCGGAGAAAGCCGCAGCCATGCACGAATGGTTCTCAGGCAATGCCCCCAAAGTAGACTGGAGCACATTGATACAAAAGCGCGATAGCGCCACACGCGCGGCATCGGCAACCTGCTTGTCAGTACTTGCCCAACAGGTACCCAATATGATCTGCTCTTCGGCAGACCTTTGCAACTCTGATAAGACCGACGGATTTCTCAAGCAGACCCACGACCTCCAGGCCAGTGATTTCAGTGGCGCATTCTTCCAGGCTGGAGTCAGCGAACTGACCATGGCGTGTGCATGTATCGGTATGTACCTGCATGGTGGCGTCATTCCTGCTTGCGGTACATTCTTTGTCTTCTCCGACTATATGAAACCGGCTGTACGTATGGCTGCCCTCATGCGTGTTCCTATCAAGTTCATTTGGACCCACGACGCATTCCGCGTCGGCGAAGACGGACCGACCCATGAACCCGTTGAGCAGGAGGCCCAAATACGCTTGATGGAAAAATTACAGAACCACAATGGCGAGGATTCCGTACGCGTATTCCGACCGGCTGACGCCGACGAAACAACCGTCTGCTGGCAGATGGCTATGGAAAACATGAGCACTCCTACCGCCCTTATTTTCTCCCGCCAAAACATTGTCAGCCTACCGGAGGGCAACGATTACACCCTGGCTCGCCATGGCGCCTACGTTGTAAAAGGATCCGACGAAAAATTCGATGTTGTCCTTATCGCTTCCGGTTCAGAGGTATCCACCTTGGTTGCAGCCGCAGACATCCTACGCAAAGACGACATTGGCGTACGCATTGTCAGTGCACCGTCAGAAGGATTGTTCCGCCGTCAGTCCAAGGAATACCAAGAAAGTGTATTGCCTTCCAATACCAAGAAATTCGGTCTGACCGCCGGCCTCCCCGTCAATCTGTTGGGACTTGTCGGCACCGAAGGATGCATATACGGACTACAGTCTTTCGGTTTCTCAGCACCCTACAAAGTACTCGACGAGAAATTAGGTTTTACACCTGAAAATATATACAAGAGAGTTAAAGAATTCTTGGGAGGATGTTGATTCCCCAGAATAACTAATGACAAGCGTGGGCCTTAGAACACGCCTTAATCTAAATTTTACCACTATGGAAATAAAAACAGTAGGTTTAGCCTGCGACCACGCTGGCTTCCCCCTCAAGAAGTTCGTTGTAGAATATCTTGAAAGTCATGGTTACGCATACAAGGATTTCGGAACTTACAGCGACCTCAGTTGCGATTACCCCGATTTTGCACACGAGTTGGCCAAAGGCATCGCCGCAGGCGACGTCTACCCTGGCATCGCCATCTGCGGAAGCGGAGAAGGAATGGCGATGACACTCAACCGCCACAAGGGAGTACGCGCCGGATTGGCATGGATACCGGAAATCGCAGAACTCATCCGTCAGCACAATGATGCCAACGTCCTCGTTATGCCAGGCCGATTTGTCGACAACAAGAAAGCGGCCGCTATAATGGACGAGTTCTTCAAAGCAACATTCGAAGGCGGACGCCACCAACGTCGCATCGAAAAAATTGACGCACAAGTCTAAAGTTGTGCGACATTCTCACGAGGGGAAGTGCCAATGGAATCATTGTCACTTTTCCTCGTTTTTTGACAAACAACCGTTTACACCGAAACGTATCAAGAAATGAAAAAACTATTTTTTACGCTCGGCTTGGCCATGACCCTGCTGACTGCTACAGCCAGTGATCACTTCATTACCGATGCCGGCTATCGCCAACAGGTGGAGAAAATATTTTCCGAGCGCATTCAGACTATCGGACAGCAGTTCTTCCAAACAAAAAAACTCAATCCTAGTCAAGAAGAAAGCGAAGCCCTACATTTCCTCTACGCATATATGCCATTGGCCGATGTCACTGACTACCCTACATCCTTTTACCTCTCCAACGTGCGTGCCTCCTTGCTTGCCCGCAAAGAAATGACATGGGGTGCAAAAATTCCGGAATTACTGTTCCGCCACTTTGTACTTCCGTTGCGCGTCAACAACGAGCCCCTTGATTCGGCACGCACCGTATTCTACGCCGCTCTCAAAGACAGGGTCCGCGGTATGAATATGTACGATGCCATTCTCGAAGTCAACCACTGGTGCCACGAACACGTAGCCTACCAACCGGCCGACGCCCGTACCTCTTCCCCTCTTCAGACTCTTCGTACCGCAACAGGACGATGCGGAGAAGAAAGCACATTCACCGTAGCCGCATTGCGTGCTGTAGGTATTCCTGCCCGACAAGTGTATACTCCACGATGGGCCCATACCGATGACAATCATGCATGGGTGGAAGCATGGGCCGACGGTAAATGGTATTTCCTCGGTGCATGCGAGCCTGAGGCCGTGCTCAATCTGGGATGGTTCAATGCTCCAGCGTCACGGGCCATGCTTATGCATACTCGTGCATTCGGCGACTACCGTGGCCCCGAAGAAGTCATGTTGCGTACAACCAACTTCACGGAAATCAACCTTACCGCCAATTATGCCCCAACCGATAGCATACAGTTTACTGTCACCGATGCCAACGGCAACCCCGTAGCCGGAGCGAAAGTAGAATTCAAGATATACAATTACGCCGAATTCTACACCGCTGTCACCAAATACGCCGATGCCAATGGACGCACCTCCCTTTCCGCCGGATGCGGCGACCTGCTCGTATGGGCCTCAAAAGATGGACAGTATGGTTATGCCAAAGCATCATTCAGCAAAGACAAAACGGTCACCATCACACTGACACATTCCGAAAAGACCGACAAGGCCGCTCTCATATCCACAGAAGAGAAGATAGACATCGTACCTCCTGCAGAGGGTGCCATTCTTCCTCCCGTGACAGACGAGATGCGAAAAATCAACGAGCAGCGTTTGGCTTACGAGGACTCCATCCGCCACGCCTACACCGCCACATTCCTTACTCGCGAGCAAGCCGAAAAGATCAGTGTCAAGGGAGCGGAATATATTGTCAAGTCACGCGGCAACCACGACGTTATCACCTCCTTCATCCGTCGCCACAGCGATAACCCTGACCGCACACTCGGCCTTCTTGCCACTTTGAGCGACAAAGACCTTCGCGACATTCCCGAAAACATACTCGAAGACAGTTACAATGCCAAAAGCAATCAACTCAGTCCGCGTGTAGAAGATGAGATGATAACATTGCCGTTCAAGCAATTTTTCGAAAAGAGTATTACCAAGAAGCAGGCAGCAACCTTCTGCAACAACCCTGAGACATTAGCCGCATGGATTGTAAAGAACGTGCGTCTCAATCCTGACAAAAAAGCCCTCCAAATCGCCCAAACACCAGTTGGCGCATGGCAAGCCCGTATGACCGACGAGCGCTCCCGCGACATTCTCTTCGTCGATATTGCCCGGAGTATAGGCATTGAGGCACAGAAAGATGCCGTGACCGGAAAAGTCCAGTACAAGAAAGACGGTCAATGGCACGATGTGCAGTTCGGTACTGAAGTTTCCAAGACTGCCCCGACAGGAACACTGCAATTGAACTATACGCCCTCCGAATTTCTTGACAATCCGAAATACTACAACCACTTCACCATCGCACGTATCGAGAACGGCACTGCCCGACTTCTCACCTTCGATGAGGGTGATGCCGATATGGGTGAAGGCGCTACATGGAAAAGCACATTCAAGGATGGATACAGACTTGATGTCGGCACCTATATATTGACTTCCGGAAGCCGAATGGCCAATGGAAGCGTATTGGCCACAACAAGAATCTTCAATATCGAAGAAGGAAAAACTACCGCTTTCGACCTCGACATTCGCCAAAGCACCAACGAGGTAAGTGTCATCGGCTCGTTTAATAGCGAGTCTACTGTTTCAAAAGACGGAAAGGACGTATCCATTCTTTCTATGACTGGCCGTGGATATTATGTCGTCGGAGTCATCGGCGTCGGCCAGGAACCGACAAACCATGCTTTGCACGACATTGAGAAGTTGAAAGACTCATTTGAGAAGTGGGGACGTCCCATCGTCTTGATTTTCGAGGATGCAGCCGCAGCACGCAAGTTCAAGAGTGCTGAGTTCTCAAAACTTCCGTCTACAACGATATTTGCCATTGACAAGGATGGAGCCATCAGAAATCAGATTGTCCGCGAAATGAAACTCCAGAACGCCACACAACTTCCGATGTTCCTCATCGCTGACACCTTCAACCGTGTGGTATTCTCATCACAAGGCTATACCATCGGATTGGGAGAACAACTTCTTGGCATCATCAAGAAACTCTAAAATCAAGAATTTCTAAGATACAGTTTCAATACTGAAACCTACTATCTACATAAATCGGAAAGGGCCGGCATCCATTGAAGAATGAGATCCGGCCCTTTCGTATTGCCATCAATCATGATGTATGTAAGGAAATAAATCGTAAATTCAACATTGCCTTCACGAACAATCTTGCTGTATTTACCAACTATAAGAAAATGACTTGACGTAAGTAGGTGTTCAAAATTATTTGGTATGGATATGCAGGCATCTTCTGACACATATATACGTATAATTTTGAATACCTACTTATAAAATAAGGTTGTGGAATTCGTTCCTACAAACTTATTTTCACACCTCCAATCACGTTGAATCCCGGCATCAGATAGCCATTGTTGATCATGTACTTCGCATCGGTGAGATTGTCGAAGTGGGCGAAGATGTCGAGTTGACGTATCGGCTGGTAGGTAAGGCGGAGACTCAGCAGGGCGGAGTTCTGGTGCGCCACACCATCGGCTACGTATAGACCACCGATACCTTTCAACTCTGCGTCCACGGTAAACTGCTTCAGGGCTTGCCAACCGATACCTAAGAAATACTGGTTCTTTGGTGCCGCCGTAAGATTGCTAAGAGAGGTGTGCATGTAACTGTAATTGGCACACAGGGTAAGGATATCGAGCGGATGACTTTGGGCACTCACCTCAATGCCCTTGTTAATAAACGAGCCTGTGTTCATGTTGCGATTAGTGGTGCCGCCGTCTGCCGTCACCACGCTCGCCGTCTGAATCATGTTGCTCCCTTTGGAAAAGTAGGCGGTCAAGTCTATCGAGAAGTAACGTGAGAAATGCTTGCCCACGGTCACCTCATAGTTCATCATACTCTCTGGGGCGAGGTCGGGATTGGCCACGGCATAGAGGTACAGTTCACGGAAGGAAGGGTTGCGGTAGCCCTTGGCGAGGGATGCCTTCAGCATCCAGTCTTGTCCCGGATGCATAGAAAAGCCCACCTGCGGCAACCAGTGCGTGCCGAAGCGGTCGCTGTTTGCCATACGCAGTCCGCCGCTCAGGGTCAACAATCCCTGGAAGAGCGACTGCTGAAGCGTGACATAGGGCGAATACTCGGTAATGCTCTTGCGGCCGATGGTCTGCATTTGCGCCGGACGGTTTCCGTCGCCATAGGCATGTCCGCCCGACATCGGAATCTTTCCCGTATAGGTATTGAAGTCGAAGCCCAAAGTGGCTGTTGCCTCTTTCCACGGCGTGAAGTTCTGGTAGGCAAGAATGCCGAAGCGGTCGTCAAGACTGTGGAAGTGGTTCGGATCATCAATGTAATGGTTGCCGTAGCTATAGTAGAGGCGTACGGCTCCGTTGGTGCCCGATGCTGACGCCAAAGATGCATATTGGTTGTTCAGCGTGAGCGAAGCCTCACCGCGCGTGATGTTCTGGTGGTAGATGTCGTTCAATTCGGGGTTGCGCAACTTGGCATAGATGGGGTCGTTGCCGATGAAGTTCATCAGCGAATAGTCGGCGGCAACCTTCCATTTGCTACTGAAGTCATACCCCACCTTGGCGTAGAGGTTAGACTGCTTGAAGTCGAAGTTCTCCTGCAGTCCGTCAGTGCGATTGTAGCCCAAGGAGACAAGGGACGAGAACTTGCCCTTGCGCACGGTATTGGTGAGCGAACTGAGCCAAGTGTTATAACTTCCGTATTGTGTGGTGAGCGTGGTGTGCACGCCGTCCTTCCGGGCTTGCTTGGTAATGACATTGATGACGCCACCCATGGCATTCGAACCATAAAGCACAGAACCTGGTCCGCGCAGCACCTCCACATGGTCTACATTTTCCGTTGCGTAGAAGTCGGCTACGGGGTGAGAATACAAGCCGGCAAACTGCGGTTGTCCGTCCACCATCATCAGGATAGAGTTGGTAGGCGATCCTCCCACACCACGTATCTTGACACCTCCACTTCCACCGTTGCTCACACCGAACCCGAACATATTACGCTGAGAGACAAAGAGGCTTGGCACCTCGCCAGAGATGGCGGAAAGCAACTGTGTATGACCAGAAGCCGCCAACTGTCGGTCGTTGATAACGGAAACGGTATAGGGCAGCAGATTGCGGGATATGGCTTGATTGCTGCCGGTCACTACGACCTCGTTGATGTCGTACACACGAGTGGTGTCCGCCAAGTGATTTGCGCCCAACATGGATGATGCCGTCATCACCAACATAGCGATATTCAGAAATCTTTTGTTCTTCATCTTACTCATCTACTTTACCATTACCAACTTATACTTCTTACTCCCTAATCCTATCTTCTCAGCATAGTCAGTGATGTAAGTACCATGCTGCCGATTGATACGTTCAATGAGCGGTTTTTCATCATCTCCGGGTTGTGCCTTGTGATTGAACACAAGATCAAGACAGGCCTGGTCGAGCGCCACGGGATCGGTACTGGCAAGAATGCCCATGTCCTTGAGTTCAGGGTCGGCGGGATGACTGTCACAGTCGCAGTCTACACTCATATTGTTCATCACATTGATGTAGATGATGTTCTGACCGTGACCGAAATACTCATGCACGGCTTGGGCAGCCGCCGCCATACTCTCCAGAAAGTCATCCTGCTCGGGCAGGTTCTGCCAGAGTTGCGATGCATTCTGCACCTTTCCAGCCGTATGTATATAAGCCTTACCATCTGTGGAGGCCACGCCTATGCTCTGGTTCTTCAGCACACCTCCGAAACCACCCATGGCATGTCCCTTGAAGTGGGCAAGATTGACCATAAAATCGTAGTTGGCGAGATGGTCGCCTACGATGTCATACTTCAGGTGCTTCTTGTCATTTACAGGAATTCGCATCTGTCCGTATTCGTCCATCAAATCGACGGCAGCAATGGAGTCGAAACCGTGGGCATGGATGGTCTCCCAATGCTTACTCTTGTCTTGACGGCTTCCACCGTAGGCGGTGCAGCACTCTACAAGCGTTCCGTCTACCTCGTCTACAAGATTTCGTATCAGTGTGGGCTTCAGATAGTTGTTTCCACCCATCTCGCCAGAACTGATCTTCACCGCCACCCGTCCGTGGGCTGGTACACCCAATGCTTTATAGATACGAACCAAAGCCTCCGGGCTTATCTCCTTGGTCATATAGACCACCGACTGAGCATGGATTGCCAACGCACCCACCATTGTCATCGCAACAATCAGTATTTTCTTCATTTTCCTATTTCTTTTGTAACCAATAAAATTCAGTTGCAAAAATATACAGGAAATCCGTAATCGGAGTTACCTTAATTACTGATTAAAGTATACTAAATACGGAGAATGAGTGCCGGAGAAAAACAAACAAAACAGTATTCGGCCCGAAATACTGTAGTATTCGGCCTTGAGGACTCGAGTATTCGGGCTCTAATACAACAGTATTCGGGCTTAACTACTGCAGTATTCGGCCCGAATACTCGAGTATACAAGGCCGAAGACTGCCACACCGCCATTTTGAGAAAAGATTTGACTACAAATGACAGTCAAACAGTAAATAGATGTGCTTATCGCAATTCAGCGACAATGGCGAAATACTCTACTGGTTCTGCAGTAAGATTTTCCATATAGTGTGCATGACCTTTGGGACAATAATGCACCTCGCCTTCAGCACAATCTTCTGTCTGGTCGTCATAATGAAAAGTCAGTGTACCTTTCAATACGAGAATAATCTCACAGTTCTGCTCATGCTCATGCCATCCGGTTGAAGCCCCCGGTGCAAGGGTACTACGCATAATTTTGCAATTATCGTCTACATAATTTCGGGTGAATAGCAGTCCCTGACCGCCTTTGAAGCCTTCTATTTTCGCTTCTTCGATTTGATCAAAATTCAGTATCATCTGTGTTATTGTATTAGACGTGTTCTAAAAAATCCACGCATTGTTGTTATATTACTTATTTTTTCAGTTTCTCCAACCGATGGCTATCCATCACAAGTCCGCCTATTGCAACGACCACACAGAAAGCAACGGCAAGCATGCCTAATACCATCCGTTCGAGTGACCATCCTAAGCATAGTCCCACGGCAAGTCCCATATCCCAGGAAAGGTAATAAGTACTCACAGCCGAACTACGCTGACAGTGCTTACTGATAGATATCAAACGCACCAATATGCGAGAACCGAGGAGTCCGACACCTGTCCCCAACAATAATGGGGCGATAATCAGCCGACATACCTTCGGAGAAAACATTGCTGTAGATGGGAGGAAAAGGAATAAAACCGCAACCAAGCACAAGATAGAAGAAGCAGTTACAACATGAGTTCTTCGCCCTACCCCATTCATTCTCTCCAATATGATGGCACATAGGCAACCCGGCATCAGCATGGCGTAGAACAATGGATAGGGTTGCATCACGAACACGATACCTACACAAGTGGCAATAAATACCAGCATTACAAAAGGTACTGTTCCCTGTGGCAGAAAGAAACGGTCTATGCCAACTGTCTTGACGTCTTCTACAGGTGTCTTAAATGGTATTTTCACCACTTTCACGCATAGGCACGCCACCAAAACTATACAAGCAGGGACACCATACACGATGGTTTGCGAATTCGCACTGCTCAGAATGAGGGCCAACAATGGTCCCAAAGAAAGAGAGAATCGGGAAAACCATCCGGCCACATAATTGGCCTCTGTACGATGAAAAGACTCAGTAGTGTCTATCATCAGTATACCGGCCAGTACCCGACGGGAAAGTCCATAAGAAGCACCAACCCAAAAACCTAAAAGAGGAAGAAGAAAAAAACTGGTCGAGCCGATATGCAATGGCATTCCGACTACGACAAATGCACAGGCAAATGCTATGGCCGTATACAAGAAAACTTGTTTCCGGCGGTAACGCTCCACCAAGCCTCCAACGAACGGACCTGACAGACAGACTCCTATACCCACACTTCCGGCAATCCATACGGCATCTTTTGTTCCAAGCCCGTGTTCACCAAGCATATATGGCATGAGAAAGACTGCATAATAGGCAGCAACACTGATCAGCAAATGTGCTACCAACAGCAAGACAAAATCACTATGCCATAACCGTGCGTGATAGGGAGTCGTCTGTGTGTCCATACGTTGGGTTCTCAGTTATCAATAACTCTCGCTCTTGCTGGGGAAATCGCTCGACTCCACGTCACTCACATACTGTGCCACTGCTTTTGTCAATATATCAAATCCATCGACATACTGACGCAGAAATTTCGGACGGAAGCCCTTGTTGAGCCCGAGCATATCGGCAGAAACCAATACTTGGCCGTCTGTTCCTGCTCCTGCACCTATACCAATGGTGGCACACGACACACTGGCAGTCACCTTCTCGGCCAAGGCTGCGGGTACCTTTTCCAATACGATGGCAAAACAACCTGCGGCATCTAAAGCCTTTGCATCACTGAGCAATTTTTCTGCCTCGGCCTCGTTCTTTGCACGCAGTCCATATCCACCAAACTTATGTACACTCTGTGGGGTAAGCCCCAGATGGCCACACACGGGAATACCCATATCTACCATGGCGCGTATCGTATCCGCAATTTCTATGCCGCCTTCAAGTTTCAATGCGTCTACTCCTGTAAGTTTCATGATTTTCACAGCATTCCGCAAGGCATCTTCCTGGCAGACCTGATAACTTCCAAACGGCATATCACACAACACCAAAGCATGCTTGGCAGCAAGAGCAACCGACTTGGCATAACAGATCATATCATCAACGGTGATGGGCAATGTGGTGGCATTTCCTTCCATGACATTTGAAGCCGAGTCACCCACCAGTATGCTGTCCACACCACCTGCATCAACGATTGATGCCATCGTATAATCATAGGCTGTAAGCATACTGATCTTGTGACCACTATGCTTCATATCGAAAAATTGAGGGGCAGTAACTTTTTTGTTGTTTGAAGACAAATATTCAGACATAATTTTTACCTTATTATCATTAAGATACTTACTAAAAGATTGCAAAAGTACGTATTTTTTGCTTGAGCGCCAAAAGAAATTATTTATCTTTGCAAGAGATAGCCCACACCTTGACAGAACTGTCTATTTATAATATTTGATAGAGACGGAATTTTTTAGCATCCAACATAGATCATCAACAAGCATAAAACGGAAGATATGGAGATCAACGGATATAAAAGCAAAGAGTACGGACAACCCACCAAACGTTATGTCCAGATACTTGATCTGAAAAGTGATGAAGCCGATTTCATACAAGGTTACAAAAAAGTACACGACAAGGAACACTTCTGGCCAGAAATAGGAGAAGGAATCCGGGCCGTAGGCATTCTTGAGATGGAACTGTACATCTTGGGTAACCGCTTGGTGATGATTGTCGACACTCCTCTCGATTTCGATTGGAAGAAAGCGATGGCCCGCCTCGCTACATTGCCGCACCAGCAGGAATGGGAACAACATGTCGCACAATTTCAGGACTGCGCAGCAAATGCCACCTCCGACCAAAAATGGCAGATGATGGAACGTATGTTTCATCTGTACGAATACGGTAACTCGACTGACGAATAAAGATGACAATAGAAGAAGCCATACTTTCCAGGCATAGTGTCCGCAAATACAAAGCGACATCTATCCCCGACCGGATAGTGCAGTCCCTGCGCAAACACATTAGTGAATACAATCAACAGGGACAACTACACATACAGTTGGTCACCGACGAACCAAAAGCATTTTCCCGCTTTGCCTCTTATGGCAAATTCACAGGCGTGTCCAACTATCTCGTTATGGCCGGAACGAAAAGTGACCATCTCGAAGAAAGGATCGGATACTATGGCGAAAAACTCGTTTTGTTGGCCCAGACTATGGGACTGAACACTTGCTGGGTAGGTCTGACTTATAAGAAAGTGCCGTCGGCTTATCAACTTGCGGATGGAGAAAAGATAGCCTGTATGATTGCCTTAGGGTATGGAGAAACACAAGGTGTGCAACACCGTAGCAAGGATATCAGCCAGGTGAGCAATTGTACAGACCACTCTCCGGCATGGTTCAGAAAAGGTATTGAGTCTGCCCTACTCGCTCCGACTGCCGTCAACCAACAGAAATTCCGGTTTCTCCTAACAGACGACATCGTAGACGGACGACCGGTTGTGAAGGCACAACGACTGTTCTCCATCGTCGGATATACAAAAATGGATTTGGGTATCGCAAAACTACATTTCGAGATTGGAGCAGGACAAGAACATTTCGTATGGAATGGCACTATGTCCGGCAAATAATCTGATAAATATAGTATTTTGAACCCACCTACAACAACATAGAAAATGAAGAAATTACTCTCTCTTCCTCCCAATTTGGTAGATTGTTTTCATGACATCACCGGATTATCCACTGAAGACTGGTTTTGTACAAATGATCCCGTGGGTCGCAAACTGGGATCCGGAGGCGGAACAACATGGTTGCTCCAAAAAGCCTACAATGCTACTCCCAAGACAACATCGTTCGACGAATGGCTTAAAAGCGAAAAACGCCTTCTACTCCACGCAGGCGGACAGAGCCGTCGTCTTCCCTCATATGCACCTTCAGGAAAGGTACTCACCCCATTACCCATCTTCCGTTGGGAACGCGGCCAGCGCCTTTCCCAAGACCTTCTCTCCCTACAGGTTCCACTCTACCAACGCATCATGGACATCACTCCCGACCATCTCAACACGATGATCGTGAGTGGCGATGTTTTCATCCGTGCCACACAACCATTGCAACCGATTCCCGATGCAGACATTGTATGCTACGGACTATGGCTCGGTCCGGAGATTGCCAAAGACCATGGTGTTTTCGTTTCCACACGACAAGATCCGACCCACCTGAAATGTATGCTCCAAAAGCCTTCTGTCGAAACGTTGTCCGGATTGCTGAGCGACCATCTCTACCTGACAGACATTGGGGTCTGGCTACTGTCCGACCGCGCCGTGAAGGTACTTATGGAACATTCTATAAATGGAGCAGACATCATCAATTACGATCTCTACGGAGAGTTTGGTTGTGCCCTCGGCACTCACCCCACTATCAAAGACTCAGAAATAAGTGCATTGTCGGTAGCCATCCTTCCATTGCCGGGGGGAGAATTCTATCATTTCGGCACATCACACGAATTGCTGTCTTCCATGCTTTCCATACAAAACCTGGTCAACGACCAGCGTGAAATCATGCATCACGACCGCAAGCCTCACTCTTCGATTTTCACACAAAACAGTGATACCCGAATAAGTTGGACGTCATCAAACCACGACATTTGGATCGAAAATGCATCCGTCGGGAAACACTGGACGCTCACCGGCAACAATATAGTCACTGGCGTGCCTGCCAACGACTGGTCTATCACGTTGACAGAAGGACAATGTATAGATATCGTTCCTATCGGAGAAAAGGCGTTTGTCGTCCGTCCTTATGGTTTCAATGACAAATTCCGTGGTCCGCTCGACACCGTAGAATATCTCGGCATTCCGTTTTCACAATGGGCAGCAGACCGTGGCATAGACATCCATGGTATTGAAGGATTTCAAGATTTGCAGGCCGCACGCATTTTCCCCGTTGTAGACAACACTGAAGATATGGGCACCCTACTTCGATGGATGCTCACCGAACCAGACTTGAAGGCAGGTATAGAATTATGGACAAAATCCCGCCGACTATGTGCCGACGAAATCAGCAACGAAGCCAATCTTCGCCGGCTCGTCAAGCAACGTCAAGCCTATCGTGCCGACAATTGGCAGACATTGGCCAAGAATTGGCGGCATAGCGTATTCTATCAAGCCGACCTTGAGCATGCGGCTCAAGAATATGCCCAAAAAGCGATACCCTTGCCTACGCCACTCACCGATGATACTCCCATCCTCATCCAGTCACGCGATGCCATGTTCAGATCGGAAGTCTACCGTTTCAATGGAAAAGACGGAAGCGAGCAAGAAGAGAAGGCCTTTGCCCTACTCCGCGGAGGACTTACCAAGGATGCCATTACCGAACGTATGCAACCTCAGATGTCTGTCTACGCCGACCAAATAGTATGGGGACGTTCGCCCGTACGTATAGACATTGCCGGCGGATGGACAGACACACCTCCATTCTGCTTGACTGAAGGCGGAAACGTGGTAAACTTGGCCATAGAACTCAACGGACAGCCCCCTCTCCAAACCTATGTCAAGCCTTGTGCCCAACCTCATATCATACTGCGAAGTATCGACCTTGGCGCGACGGAAACCATATCCTCCTACGAGGAACTTTCTGCATACGACAAGGTAGGATCACCCTTCTCCATACCCAAAGCTGCCTTGTGTCTGGCTGGATTTCTCCCAGCGTTCTGCAAGGAGAAATATGCGTCACTTGAGGCACAACTACATGCTTTCGGTTGTGGCATTGAGGTAACACTCCTCTCTGCCATTCCTGCCGGTTCAGGATTGGGGACAAGTAGCCTCTTGGCCTCTACTGTACTTGGCGCTCTGAGCGATTTCTGCGGACTGGGATGGGACAAAAGCGAAATAGGACACCGCACACTCGTTCTTGAGCAATTGCTCACCACCGGTGGAGGATGGCAAGACCAGTTCGGCGGACTACTGCCTGGCATCAAACTGCTACAGACTGACAAGGGCTTCTGCCAGACTCCAGAAACACGTTATCTGCCATCCGACCTTTTCACCCAACCCGAATACAAGGCTTGCCATCTGCTGTATTATACCGGTATCACCCGTACTGCCAAGACCATCCTTTCAGAAATCGTGAGAAAAATGTTCCTCAACGAACACGACGAACTGATGCTGCTCCGCGAAATGAAAAGCCACGCTATGGATATGTTTGATGCCATTCAGCGTATGGACTTCAACCGTATGGGCCGACTGGTACGCAAGACCTGGACACAAAACCAAATGCTCGACAATGGTACCAATCCCGATGCTGTACGCAGTCTGACCCGACTGGTAGACGATCTCTGCCTCGGATACAAACTTCCCGGGGCTGGCGGTGGCGGCTACCTCTATATGATTGCCAAAGACCCTGATGCTGCAGCCCGTATCAAGCAAATACTCTCCGAGCACAGACCTAACGATAAGGCCCGCTTCGTTGACATGACCCTCAGCACCAAGGGACTTCAAGTAAGCCGAAGTTAAGTAGGTGTTAATAAGTTGTGTAACTTATTGCCTTCCTGTTACCAAGTAAATCCCGTCGTTTGGAAATGGTTTCCATACGACGGGATTCTTTTATTGTTGGTACACGACACAAGCCCACTCCTCATCGGTATATCTCCGTACCTCATGCCCTCCCAATTTTTCGGCAGCGGCAGACAACATCGGGATATCCGATTCATAGAAACCGCTTAGCACCAATCTGCCTTGTTTCTTCATTCTACGGAAGAAACGGGGAAGATCCGCTAAAAGTATGTTACGGTTGATATTGGCAACAACTACATCGTATGCATCCTGCAATCCATCGAGCACACGTCCGTCACCCAAAAGTACTTGCAGATCACGAACCTCATTGATTGTTGCATTGTGTTTGGCATTCTCCACACTCCATTCGTCTATATCATAAGCGACAATACGACTCGCACCCGCTTTGGCCGCTGCTATTCCAAGAATACCTGTACCACAACCACAGTCAAGGACAGCAGCACCATGTAAATCAGAAGCGAGAAGTTCGGCCAACACCATGCGCGTTGTTTGGTGGGTACCTGTTCCGAAAGCCTGTCGGGCCTCAATAAACAAAGCCATGCATCCCGACTGGGCACATTCTTCAGTAGATGCCTGTTTGTCGGTATGCTTTGCATCGTAGATGACACATTTGTCCTCCACACGTATCGGTTCAAAACCCTGTTCTTCCCAATCGGCATTCCAATCTTGATCGGCAACCTCTGCTACATCGTATGTGATTTTCACACCCGGCAACTGCAATCCGGCTATGGCAGTATCGAGCGCACTGCGCGAAAAAAGCGTGGTTTGCACATATCCGGACAATCCATCGGTTGTTTCTTCAAATGCCTCAAAACCGACCTCTCCTGCGGCTTCTGCCAACAAATCGCGGGCAACCTGTCCCATATCTTCGGAACAGTCTATTGTAAATGTTGCAACTAAATATTTCATTTGTATTACGTTTTTCTGTTACGGTAAAAATCCTTCCGCAACTCGCCTGCAAAGATACCACAAAATAGGATACAAGCAAAGCAAAAGCACCTTTGCGGTTGCTCAAAAAAAGCATAAAAATAGGGGAAAGCCTATCCTCTTTTAGGGTTTTTCCGTAAATTTGCAGTATAAGAAACACTAATTTTGCAACGTGACAAACCCAAAAGAAGTAAAAATATTATAGGAGATACTGTTATGAAACGCACATTTATCTTATATGCCCTGATGAGCGCACTGCCTTTGGTATCTTTTGCCCAAGACGACGATCTCTATTTTACCCCCAAAAAGAAAATAAAAACCGAGGTAACCAACACCACAAATTCCCGTCCCCGCGAAACATACTATTGCGGTAGCAACCGCGATATCGATGAGTACAACCGCCGCGGACAACTCAAAAGTTACTACCAAAAAATCGGCACCGACTCTTTGGGCAACGACATCATTGAGTTTCACCCCGGCGACGGCACCTACGGAACAGACTCGATAGACACTATACGATATATATATCCGGGTTCCGAAACCTACTATGACTATGACAATGGCGATGAAGACTACACATACAGTCGCAGATTGGGCCGTTTTGACGATTTCTACGGATGGTACAATCCATACTTCTACGACTACTGGCATAGTCCCTATTGGCATTCATGGAACGGATGGTACTCCCCCTGGAATTATTATACCTATGCCTGGGGTGGATGGTATGATCCTTGGTTCTATGGATACTATGGTTGGGGATATCCCTACTATGCATGGGGTGGATGGTACGGACCGGTACATGGCCCAATATATAGTTATCATGCAGGCCCGACAGGAACGCGCAACCACTCGCGAGGCAATTTCATAGGCAACAACCGTTTCGACCGGAACAATGATATGGCCGGAAACAGAAACAATGGACATACCAATAGCCGAGGAACATTCGGTTCACGCTCCTACTCTACCAACCGTTTTGACCGCAACAACAGCACCTACAACAACAATTCAGCCCGTTTCGGTGGACAACGCACCACAAGTACCAACGACCGCCGCAACACCACCCCACAACCCATACGCAACAACAGTTCCTTCGGCGGCAACCGAGGTTCTTTCGGTGGAGGAGGTAGTTTTGGCGGAGGCTCCTTCGGTGGCGGCAACCGCGGTGGCGGTGGTGGTGGACATTTCGGCGGAAGACGCTGATAAGTAGGTGTCCCCCAAAACAATGAACACACCAATTTGTCAATCTATCCCGACAAAGACAATAGGCGGGGTCTAAAAAAGAAAAATTCGTCTAAAGAAGAAATTTAACAATGCGTGGAATTTTCAGAACACGCCAATAAATCATGAAACGAAAAATATTTATAGCAGCGGTTGCCTTAGTTGCCACCGCAAGCCAAGCCCAGGAAACCTACCAAAGCGCCCAACTGGCAAACGAGGACCTCAACGGTACTGCCCGATATATAGGAATGGGCGGTGCAATGGAAGCCCTCGGTGCAGACATTTCCACCATTGCATCCAATCCTGCCGGTATCGGCATGTTCCGCAAAAGTTCAGTAAACACGTCTTTCGGACTCGTTTCCCAAGAAGATGCGAAAAGTTTTGATGGAGCCAAAGGCACCAACATGAGTTTCGACCAGGCTGGTTTTGTGTACAGCATGCGCAGCAACAGAAACTCATATGTTAACTTCGCATTCAACTATCACAAAAGCAAGAATTTCGATCAGATACTCTCTACCGCAGGAACGTTGAACGGAGCCTCACAGAACAAGTTGTCCTATCTTAAAGGTGCCGCTGGAGTTTATGATGCCGTACGCTACGGACGTACCGACAACAACGGTTACTTCACAGAGGCTACACCCGGTACGGGAAGCGGAGCATGGCTCGGTGTCAACAAGTATGGCAACAGTTACTACGAGTCAACAGCCTATAGCCAACTCGACTACCTGTACTACAACACCTTGTTGGTGGACAACTCCACTGGGTATGCCTACTACAACGATGCCAATGCCTATGGTATGAACCGCTACTCAAGCGGCTATATCGGAGAATATGATTTCAGCATCAGCGCCAACATATCCGACCGTTTTTATATCGGCATCACATGTGGCCTTCACGATGTCCACTACAAGGACCGCTCCGTATACTCCGAGCAACTCGTTGATGCAAACGGCAATACCGCCGGTACTGTCGCAGTAAGCGATGACCGCCGAATCACGGGAAATGGAATTGACGCCAAATTGGGTATCATCGTCCGCCCCGTAGCCACATCACCATTCCGAATGGGTCTCTATGTACACACCCCAACATGGTACAGTCTCACCACATCCAATAACACCACACTCTCCTATGTCCCTACCGGCAATGGAGGAACTACCACAGAGTCTGCCGCCAGAGGTTCAATCAGCGAGAGTTACGATTTCAAGCTCTACACCCCCTGGAAATTCGGACTTAGTCTTGGACACACCGTAGGCAACTACCTCGCACTCGGTGCCACTTATGAATGGACAGACTATAGTACGCTCGACAATCGTATCAATGACGGAGGCTACTATGACGATTGGGGATCATACTACGAAACCAGTTCAAGTGACAAGGCAATGAAGTCAAATACCAAGACTTCACTTCGCGGAGTATCGACAATGAAAGTCGGTGTTGAGTTCAAACCCGCACCCAAATGGTCTGTACGCCTTGGCTACAACTACGTTTCGCCTATGTACAAAAAGACGGGATACAAGGACGGTACGATAGAGTCGTATGGTACGTACTATAGTTCTACGACAGACTATACAAATTGGAAAGCCACCAACCGATTTACAGTTGGTGCAGGATATGCACACAAAGGTTTCAGTATTGATTTCGCCTACCAATACAGCCAAACCAACGGTGATTTCTATCCTTTCATGAACTACTATGCAGGCGCAAACGAGGATAAAAGCCTCAACAACATAGCAGAGAGTTCTGAGGTCAAGTACAAGCGCAACCAACTTGTACTCACCTTAGGCTATAAATTCTAAAATTGATATTCTTTGGGAGGCCCCACCCCACTCCACCAAAGATGCATCGCCTTAACCTTCTACCGCCACAGTCCGCGACCCAAGAATGGTTTATTTGGTGAATGGATTGTCCAAGTGTGATAAAAATCGCTCATAACTTGCTTTCTTTGAGCAAGATATAAGCGATTATTTTGTAGGTAAAATATAGTGTGACATTTATCCTTGAGGAAGACGTTGACCTTTTTTCAAAAAAAATCATCGTTTTTTTTGGAAGTTTCAAAAAAAACACCTACCTTTGCACTCGCTTTTGAGAAACAAGCAATACGGAGATCCGCTAGCTCAGTTGGTAGAGCACAACACTTTTAATGTTGGGGTCTTGGGTTCGAGCCCCAAGCGGATCACAGAGATTCCTGCGGAATCACAAGGTATATTTCTAAGGAAATTGAAGCACAAAGAGGTCTTTACGGTGGTAAAGTCCTCTTTTTCAGTTTAA
>CAVCSC010000010.1:0-63429 GCA_963604975.1 Lachnospiraceae bacterium
TGCCCCTATCTCAATCGAATTTATCATGCTTTGCCCCTGTAGGGGGCGCATATTTTATTCACATACAATGAATTATGCGCCCCCTACAGGGGCAAAGTTGTAATAACTAAACGAAAAAACGTAGGGGCGAGCCCCTACGCTATAATATGTCGTCCCTACGGGACTCGCCGATTGCGATGTTTTTACCGGACACCAATAATTCTATTTCTTCCTTCTTTCCACCATCTCCTCCACCTTCCGGTCAAGATAGCGGAGGAAGTCGTCGCTTCCGGTCACTTCGATGTCGTGATACAGACCGAGCACAAAGCGGCCGATACCGAGATACGAGGCCACCTCGGTCTCAAACGTCCAGTGGCCGTTGCCCGTGTCGCGTATGCAGGCGACCGAGGCGGGATACTCCTCCATGAGGAGGTTGTGTGACAACTGTCCCAACCGCATTGATACGGGCAGACGCTCCTCGCCGCTGAACATAAAGATGTCGGTAAACACCGTGCGGTGCTCGTCCTCGTGCAGCCACGGCACATCGAGGATCTCCACACTACCGATACGCGCCAACTTAAAAGTCTTGTTCACCCCCGACCGCAGTTCGTGACAACGCACGTCACGATTGTCATCGCCGAGCATGAAGGGTTCCACGACACGGTCGGTCACCGACCCGCTGTGCGGCGACGAATAGTCGTGCAGCGTCACCATGTGCTTCTCGGCAATGGCTCGCCGCAGGGTGCTGAGGTTGCGGTCTACACGGCGGAGTATCTCGGGCGTAGAGGCATCAGCGAGGTTGTAGGCGCGTGCCAGTTTGGTACGCACGCTCTTCGACATATATCCGTCGGGATCTGTCGTGTCAAGACGGCGACATACGTAGGCCGCCTCGTCTTCGGTGAGTGCGATATTCTCGTGCAGACGGCGGAAGAACGCCGCATTGCGGTCGAGCCGGTAGGTCACGCCGCTCTTGATGAGCGTAAACCCGCAGGTACGCAGATACTCGAAATAGTAGTAGAGGTTGCGCCGCGTGATGCCGAGGCGGTCGGCCAGTTGCTGGGCCGTATACCGGTTGTTGTCAGTGAGCAGAAGGATGAGGTCGAGTTCTCGACCGTACTTGTCCATGCGCATAGTGGTAAGTAGGCTTAGGGAGAGAGATGTGTGACGGTGTCGGGATGAGGTGGCGATGCCCGACTATTTTGTGCCTTCCTCTCCGTCACCGAAGTCGAAGGAGAGTTGGCCGTCACCCAACAGATTGTACGACTTGCGGTGATAGGGACTGATGCCGTGCAGACGGATGCCCTCGCGGTGGCGGGCGGTAGGATAGCCTTTGTTCTTCTCCCAGTCGTAGTAGGGATATTGGCGGGCGAGGTCGTCCATATAGTCGTCACGGAAGGTCTTGGCCAGTATGCTGGCCGCAGCGATGGCCTGATACTTGCCGTCGCCCTTGACGATGGTGGTATAGGGCAGGTCGTGGTAGGGCACAAAGCGGTTGCCGTCGACAATGATGGCCTCAGGACGCACGGTCAGGGCATCAAGGGCGCGGTGCATGGCGAGAAAACTGGCCCGAAGGATGTTGATCTTGTCGATTTCATCGGGGGTCACCACTCCCACTGCCCACGCTACGGCCTCCTCTACGATGGCATCGCGGAGGGCGTAACGGCGGCGTTCGGTGAGTTTCTTCGAGTCGTTGAGCAACGGGTTGTTGTAGTCGGGCGGCAGGATGACGGCCGCCGCATAGACACTGCCGGCCAGACAACCGCGGCCGGCCTCGTCGCATCCGGCCTCTATGAGGCCTTTATAGTAATGGGATTCTAACATGGTATTTCTGTCAAATACGGGTGATTGCTAATGAAGGTAAGAAGAATGGGGCATCAAACCTAAAACGGGGATGTGGATATAATATTGTTTAACAAAAGTATTTTCAGATGGAAATGTTATTTCCAACTATCTCCGTAAGTTTGCAACCGAGAATAGAACACCGGCCATCGCCGCCCCGCTCATCTGACAATGCGGCAGCGGCTCTACCGGAACTGCAAACACACAAAACTTTTATATATATGGAAAAGAACATCACCGTCAGACAGGACAGCGCAGCGCCGTCCTTCTCCCTTCTCCAACAAGTGCGTAGCCTCGCTCTCCGCGCAGCAGAGGCGGTGCGCAGCCACTACTCGTCGACCATGGGCCAGGAGTTCACGCTCCGCCAGACGGCGCTGATTGTCAATGCGCAGACGGCGTTCTTTCTGACCGTTTTTCCGGCAGACGCGCCCGCCATGGTGCGCGTGCTGACCTTCGCGTGGCTCATACACGCCCTCCTGAAATGCAAAGCCGAGATATAGGGCCTCCTGTTGTCGGCCCTATACCTCGGTTTCTGTTTTTTATCCGGATGCCGCACGCGAGTGCCGCATCCGTTTTTTTTGCGGGCTTTTTTTGCGGGCTTTTTTTGCGGGCTTTTGAGTACAGACTTACTTGTATTCTTTTACAGGCTGCTTCTACCTTTTTACAGGCTTGCTTGTACCTTTTTACAAACTCGCTTGTACTATTTAACTCGCATTTCGCCTAACATTTATTTGCGTACTGTCTTGCGTACCTTTCCGTCGGTAGCACGCTCGATAGTAACGCCTGTAGCAGGAGCAGCGATGCGCTGGCCGGCTACGTTGTAGCGTTCTGCAACGGTGAAACCGCCGTTTTCTGTCACTTCACCGATACCGGTAGCGGTATCAGCAATGGTCACCTCATTGGAGAAGTCTGACTCGCCCTCGGTGTAGACGGCGGTCACACGATAGGTATGTGTACCCTCGTCGGCCTTGGAGTCTGTATAGGCGGGTGACTTCACCAGTCCTACGTTCACCTTCTGTCCGTCGCGATATACATTGTATCCGCGCAGTGTGCAACCGTCGGTTGCGCCGCCATAAGGCGTATAGGTGAAGTCGTCGATAAAGAGCATCACCTTCGGGTAGACGCAGCGCACGGCCACATAGCGTGTGCCTGCGGGTACGGTGAACGTATACTGTGCCCAACGCTCAGGTACGGAGATATGCTCACCATCGCTGATCTTGACGAAACTGTCGTGGTGGTTGTCGGTGGTCGAAGCGAGTACTTGTATCCACTCCAGGTCGTAGGTGGCACTGTGGGCCCAGAACGATACGGTCTGTTCCTTACCGTCGAGACGCGGAGTGATGATCCAGTCATTGTTCTCAGCAGGATAGTTGGTTGAGGGGCAGATGAGGTACTGGTTGCCGGAGTGGGCCTCGAAGGGATCGTCGTAGTTATCTTCTACCCATGTGCCAGCATCCGCATTGTTGAACACCTGGAAGGCCATCGGTTCGCCCTCATGCTCGTAGGCATTGGGGATACGCGGTGAAGCCAGGGTGGTGGCACCGTCGCCGTCGTAGACGGTCCAGTCGCCGATACCGTCAATGATAAACGGAGTATATGTATCGAAGTCATCGGTCACGGGCGACATCTCCTCGCCTTCGGATGCGGGCACACTCTGTGCGGCATTCCAGGTCAGGCGCACCTTGCCGTCGGTACCACGCTCGCCTTGCAGTCCGTCGGTGGCGGGCACATCGGGACGGCGTACGGAGAACTCGACTTCATCGGAGATATTGTTGGCGATGAGTTCGTCAGAAGGATTGTCGATCTCGGCAAAGTAGCGATAGCCGTCTACCTGTGCATCTGCCAGACGTGCAGTGACGTCGTAGTCGATATACTGCTTGCATCCGGGCTCTACTGCCACGCCTGCCAAGGTGTCTACCACCTCGCCATCACGATAGATGAGCACGCTGTATTCGCTGTTGGCAGAAGTACCACGGTTGAAGACAGACACGCGGAAATGACCGGTTTCACCGATGTTCACACGGTGGTTGTCTACCGTGAAGGAGTCGAGGGCGAGATCGTTGGCATACGACGATTCGTCGATGGTGATATTGTCGACATAGATATTGCGGTAGGCTACTTCCTCAGCATCTGCAGTGGCCAGCAGACCGATACGCGAGAAGGTGCCTTCCTGCTTGGGCAGGTGTACCTCACACTTGGTCCAACCCTTGGAGTTGTCGTTGAGGAAGAACTGGGCGTTCTCCACATCCTTCCACTCGCCACCGTCGGTCTGCACCTGTATGCGCAGGTTGTCGTTGATGGCTCCCTCGTAGTCGGGGTCGTACCACTGGCTGCGGGCGTAGTAGAACCAGAAGGTCATCGTGGGACTGCTCACCGTAGAGAGGTCGAGCAACGGAGAGACGTAGCGCGACTGCTCACCGGCATAGGCGGTCTTCGACTCGGCACGCAAGATACCGTTGTCACCGTCCTGTGAAGAGATTTCCTCGTATTCACCGTCTTCATCGTCGGGCATGAGTGTCCATCCGAAGTCGTGCACGTCGACATCGAGCGACCAGGGAGTGGTCATCTTCTGCTTGGCAAACGACTCTGCATAGGGCAACTGGAGGGGCTGACCGGTCACTACGCTGGAAGCGGAGACCTTTTCGCCTACCTCACCGTCGGCCTCGGGCACGACGCTATAGACCAGCGCACGCTGTCCCTCGTCGACAGGGTTGGCGTCGGTGAAGGTGGTTTCGCTCACGGCATCACCCAGTTTTTCGCCATCGCGATAGACAGAGTATTTGAGATGTGTGGTGTCGAAATATCCGTCATGGGCAGAGCCAGCTGGTGCGGTCCACGAGAGCGACACGCCGCGCTGCGCATTGACACGGGCTGTCAGTCCGGTGACGGGCTTCGGAATATCAAGACCGATGAAATCGGAGATTTCTACAAATTCGCCTTCTCCGGCCGCATTGCTGGTCACTACCTTGTAAGTATTGGTGCCATGCTCGGGATCGGTATCCGTCCACGCTACCGTCTCACCGGGAGCAACTCCAGAGAAGGTCGTGACGGCTGTCTCGCCACCGTTGCGGTAGACATTGATATCGACATTGCCGGAGAGGGTCTCGTCGGCAGCCGACACGGTGGGGGCAGCGAACGAGAGGGCGGCGCTGAGCGCACCCTTGTCGCCGGGGGTCAGAGAGATATTTTCCACATGGGCGGGCACGCCCTTGGCCGATACCTCGGTGATGCGCACATTGTCTATATCTATACGGTGCATGTTGGCGGCACTGTAGGCATAGAAGGCCAGACGGAACTCGCCCGAGGCCTGCACGTATATCTTGGCATACTTGGTACCCGAGTTGGCCTTCACCACATTGGGAAAGTCGGCCAGCACCTTGGTGAAGGTGGTCGTGTCGGTACTGGTACCGAGCAGCACACGCAGATTCTCCGTGCGCGACATGATACCCATATAGAACTCGAGTTCGTAGACCTTGTCGCCATCCAACTGGAAGGCGGGCGAGATCAACCAGTCGTCGCCGGGCAGTCCGGTCTGATAGTCGAGCATGTAGGAAGCCTTGCCGCTGAGATACTCCCAAGAACGTCCACCGTTGCCATCGACGATGGTCCACTGTTCGAAAGCGTCCTTGGTACCAAATGTCTCTTCAAAGATACTGTCACCCGCAGCAGCGAAGGCGGATGCAGTAGAGAGCAGCGTCAGTGCCGCAGAAACCAGCACCTTTCGCCCAATCTGAAATAAAGTCATTTTCATAGGCTACTTTTTGTAATTAAATCCGCCGCAAAAGTAGCAATTTTCTTCCATTACCTCTATATTTAAGGGTACGGCAATACTACGGCAGTAAAAAGCAAGGTATGATTTTATCCCATTTCATCGGTGGCCACCTGAGCAAGAAACTGCTGCAGGTTGGCCTCGGGAGCAAGTCCGAGTTTCTTGCGGAGACGGTTGCGCGACGACTCCACGCTACGCACTTCCTTGAAGGTGAGGGCGGCGATCTCCTTGGTGGTCATGCCCAGATGGAGATAAGCGCAGAGCCGGAGGTCTGACTTGCTGAGCGCATACCGCTGCGAGAGGCGGAGGAGAAAACCCGGATGTACCTCATCGAAGTACACACGGAAGTCGTCGCCGAGCGGCTGGTCATTGAAGTGTTGCAGACTGCGCACCACCTCGCCCATCTTGGCCGCAACCTCTGCCGGGATGCCCTTCTCCGCACGGAGGGCGGAGATCTCGTCGCTCACGCGGTGATGAAACTCATTGACGGTGGCCAAGTCGAGCGTATACGAAGTGAGTTGTCGGTTTTTGTGATCAATCTCCAGCGAGAGTTCGCGCTGGCGGCGGTTATGCTCCTCCTGCTCATAGGCGAACAGACGGTCTTGCTGCTCGCGGATGAGCGCATTCTTGCGCTTGTCGGCCCGCTGCCGGCGGAGCAGCATCACAACGAGTACTGCCAGCACGGCAAGAAAGGCAAGCACCACATAGACGAGCGTAGTGCGGCTCGCCACGGTCTGTTGCAGACCGGCATTGCGCTGCTTGAGTCGGTCGGCATCATAGGCCACGAGAAGTTGCTGGAGTTGAGCCTCACTGCTCGACTTGTGCAGCGAGTCGGAGAGTTCCTGGTAGCGGAGGATGTCGCGGAGGGCGGCCAGCGAGTCGTTGAGACAGAAATGTATCTCGGCCAACTGCGCATAGGAGTTGACCTGCATGTCGAGCGGCACGCGGGAAATAAGCGAATAGATGTACGGAAGCATGTGCACCGACTCACTGCGGCGACCGAGCCAAGCCTTGACGATGGCCATATTGAGCGAGGTCTGCACGGTGCGGTAGTCAAACGGCTGTCCGGTCTGCAGGTCGAGGGCCGTCTGCAGTTCCTGCTCGGCGAGAGCAAGACGGTTTTGACGGCAGTACACATCGGCCCTATTGGTCAGTATCATCGACCGGCCCAGCGGGTCGTCCTGCGGCGAATAGACCAGGGCAAGGTTGATCTGTTCAAGCGCACGGCCATACTGTCCGCGCTCGGCGGCCATAAGCCCGAAATTGTTGTAGTTGTTGCGTATGGCGGTAGAATCGCCGAGCGTGAGGTTGATGTCAAGCGACATCTGCAGAAGGTCGGCGGCCTGCTCGTATTCGCGGCGGGCATAGTAGATGCCGAACACGCTGTTGTAGAGCGAGGCCAGCCGCTGACGGTCGCCGAGGGTCTTGGCCAGACTGATGGCACGGCGGTAGTAGGAAAGTGTCTGGTGGTTGTTGCCCAGTACGTGATAGTCTGATGCGGCACACATAAGGGCCCGCATGAGCAGCACCGAGTCGGCACGCACAGCACCGGAAGAAGGGAAAGCCTCGATGAAATGGTTCAAAACGAGAAGCGAGGAGGCTGTTTCTCCCTTCTCGGCCAATGCTTCGCCCCGCTCCACGTCATTCTGCCGCCCCACCGCAAGACACACGGCGGAGAAGAGTATCGGCAAGACGAGGGTGCAGAAGATACGCTTCATAGGCGATCAGAACATACGGCTGACGCGTTGCACTCCGGCGACAAGCGCATCGATCTCTTCGCGCGTGTTGTACATGGCAAAGGAGGCACGCACGGCACCCTGTATGCCCAAGCGTATCATGAGGGGCTGGGCGCAGTGGTGACCGGTACGCACGGCGATGCCGAGGCGGTCGAGCAGCGTACCCATATCGAGGTGATGGATATCGCCGACCAAAAACGATACTACGGCATCTTTGTCGGGCGAAGTACCAAAAAGTCTGATTCCATCGATGGTCTGCATCTGCTCCATGCAGTACTGGGTGAGGTCGCGCTCATGGGCGGCGATGGCATCGAGACCGATACGGTCTACATAGTCGAGGGCGGTAGCGAGACCGTGGGTGGCCACATAGTCGGGCGTGCCGGCCTCAAACTTGAACGGCAGGCGCTCGAAGACGGTCTTCTCGAAACTCACGCTCTCTATCATCTCACCACCGCCTTGGTAGGGCGGAAGGCGGTCGAGCCACTCCTCCTTGCCGTAGAGCACGCCGATACCGGTCGGACCGTAGATCTTGTGTCCGCTGAAGGCGAAGAAGTCGCAGTCGAGGTCGCGCACGTCGACACGGAAGTGAGGGGTAGACTGGGCACCGTCGACCATGACGGGCACGCCGTGCTCATGGGCGATGGCGATCATCTCGCGCACAGGATTGACCGTGCCGAGCACGTTGCTCACATGGGCGACGCTGACAAAGCGGGTGCGCTCGGTGAAGAGGTTGCGGTAGTCGTCTATCGAAATTTCGCCCATTTCATCGATGGGAACGACCTTGATGGCGATACCGCGGCGGGCAGCCTGCAACTGCCAGGGCACGATATTGGAGTGGTGCTCCATGGTGGTGACGATGACCTCGTCGCCCTCGTGCATAAACTCCTCGCAGAAGGACGACACCACCAGGTTGATACTCTCCGTCGTACCGCGCGTAAAAATGATCTCCTCCGTCTTTCCGGCATTGATGAAGCGGCGCACGGTCTCGCGGGCTGCTTCATGCAGGTCGGTCGCCTGCTGCGAGAGATAGTGTACACCGCGATGCACGTTGGCATTGACGTTGAGGTACTCGTCGCGCATGGCGTCGAGCACGCAGAGCGGTTTTTGGGTCGTGGCAGCGTTGTCGAGGTAGACGAGCGGACGGTCGTAGACCGTGCGGGAGAGTATGGGGAAGTCGGCGCGGACTTTTTCGATATCGTACATGGCGGGAATTTTTGTCAGGGTTTTAATTATCAAATAATTTTGAACACCTGCTTATTTGCAGAGTTTGCAACCGTCGCACTTGGAGAGTTCGCCGCGGAAGCGTTTCTCGACGAGATAGTGCAAGCGGTCGCGCAGCGGTTCGAGGCGGATACTGTCGATGACTTCGCCGATAAAGGCCAGTTCGAGCAGCAGTTTGGCCTCGCGCTCGCTGATGCCTCGCTGCCGCATGTAGAAAAGGGCGGCATCGTTGAGTTGGCCCACGGTAGAACCGTGCGAGCACTTCACGTCGTCGGCATAGATTTCGAGCATCGGCTGGGTATACATGCGGGCCTCGCGGGTAGCACAGAGGTTCTGGTTGACCTCCTCAGAGGTGGTCTTCTGCGCTCCGTGGCGCACGAGCACACGTCCGGCGAAGGCACCGACCGACTTGCCGTCGAGCACATACTTGTAGCGTTCGTGGCTGGCACAGTGGGGAGCGCGGTGGTCGATGAGCGTATTGTTGTCCACACGCTGGGTCTTGTCGGCGATGACGCAACCGTTGCACCAGCACTCGGCTCCCTCGCCGCTGAGGGTGAGGTCGAGACGGTTGCGGGTGGTGCCGTTGTGCAGGGTGATGACATGATGATTGACACGCGATGCGGCCTGCTGGTCGATATAGACATTGCTGACGCGCGTGTTGTGGATGTGGGTCTCCTCCATGCAGTAGAGGTCGAGAGCGGCCCGTTCGCCGACAAAGGCCTCGATGACCTGCGTGGTCAGAAACTGGCGGTCGTCGGCGGCATGGTCGCAGAAGAGGAGTTGCACCTCGGCACCCTCCTCGACCACGATGAGCACGCGGCGGTTGACCATCAGCGGTACGTCGGAGCGGAGGATATTGATGATCTGCAACGGCTTTTCTACCCGCACGCGGCGAGGCACATAGACGAGCAGACCGTCCTGGGCCAACATCGTGTTGAGGGCGGTGATGCCGTCGTCGGCCGTGTCGGCCAATCGGGAGTAGTACTTGGCGACGAACTCGGGATGGGCTTCGGCGTAGGCCGAGAGCGAATCGACCACCACACCGTCGGGCAGAGCCGCCTTGGGCAGGAGCCGATTGTAAAAACTGTCGTTGACGACAAAGTAGAGTTGTGTGCTCAGGTTGGGCACGTCGCAACGGAAAGCCTCATAGGGATCGACGGGGATGTCGAGCCGCTGGAGGTTGAGTCCGTAGTCGGGGGCGAAGAGGGCCTGCATGTCGGTATACTTGTACCGCTCTACATGGCGTGTGGGGAATCCCAGGTGGCGGAAGTCGTCGAAGGCCTTGTCGCGCACCGCATTGAGAGCGGCGGCGCTGTGCTCTGCGATGATCTCGCGCGACTGGGTATAGAGGTCGATGTATTGCTGTTCGCTTTGCATTTCCATCTGTTGCTGTGGTTTATCGGTGTCTTGTCGTAAGTAGGTGTTCAAATCATTCTGACCACCTACTTATCGTGGGTGGCGGAGAGGGCGTCAGTCCTGTGCGTCGACCTCAGCCTTGATCCAGTCGTAGCCGCGCTGCTCGATCTCCTTGGCGAGTTCGGGGCCGGCGGTCTTCACGATACGGCCTTTGTAGAGCACGTGCACGACATCGGGCTTGATCATGTCGAGCAGACGCTCGTAGTGGGTGATGACGATGGCCGAGGTCTCGGGGGTGTGCATCTTGTTGACACCGTCGGCCACGATGCGCATAGCGTCGACATCGAGTCCGGAGTCGGTCTCGTCGAGGATGGAGAGTTTGGGTTCGAGCATGGCCATCTGGAAGATCTCGTTGCGCTTCTTCTCACCGCCAGAGAAACCCTCGTTGACGGAGCGGCGGGTAAACTTGCTATCGAGTTCCACGATGCGGCGCTTCTCGTTCATGAGTTTCATGAATTCCGATGCCTTGAGTTCGGGCAGTCCCTGGTACTTGCGTTTCTCGTTGACGGCCGCCTTGAGAAAATTGGTCATCGACACGCCGGGGATCTCCACGGGATACTGGAAGGAGAGGAAGAGACCCTCGTGGGCGCGGTCTTCGGGCTTCATGGTCAGCAGGTCTTTGCCGCCGAACCATGCCTCGCCGTCGGTCACCTCATAGAGGGGGTTGCCGGTGAGAACGGCCGAGAGGGTGGACTTGCCCGACCCGTTGGGGCCCATGATGGCATGTATCTCTCCGTCGGGGATGACGAGGTCTATTCCGCGCAGTATTTCCTTGCCTGCGATAGAGGCATGGAGGTTCTTAACTTCTAACATATCTTTCGTTTTCTATTTTTTCTTTTCGTGGGTTCTATGCGTTTGCGGCGGACACACATTCAGCGTCCGCCTGCCTACGGTCTGTCGGTGGATCAATAGGAGTCGAGCGCCCGGTGTAGACTGGTCTTGCGCTGCTGGGTCTTGGTCTCCTTCTTGGGCGACTCGCTGGGGTCGTAGATGCCCATCGCCATACAGATGAGGTCGTAGAGGGAATTGCTGATCTCCTTGCCGCTGACACGGAAGGGGAAGGTGAGTTTCAGTGCGACCTGGACGTTGTGGCGGCTCATGTTGGGGTGCAGATCGTAGACCCCGGAGTGACCGGCGTAGGTCGTACTGATATCGGTCTTTCCGGCCACGGCGAGCGGGAAACCGTATTGCAGTTCCAGGGCGACCGACGAGAGGATATACACATCGAAACCTACCGTCGGGGCAACGCTCAGGAAGGGGGCACTGACGGTATAGTCGCGCTTGTAGCCCTGACTGCTCTGATTGCCATAGGTCAGATCGAAACTACCCGAGTCATGGCGGCGACCCACATTGCCGTAGGCCATCACCGCAGCGTAGGGTTGTATGACGCAGCGGCGTGACAGGGGATAGTAGCGGGCACCGAGGGCGATATTGTGCATCTTGACCGACACGTCGCCCTCATACCATTCGAGCGTTTCCGACATATATCCGCCCAAGACGGAGAAATGGTCGTTGGGCAGATAGTACTCTGCCAGCACGACAGTACCGGGCGACTCAAACGTGGCGGCCTTCTCCGTGCGGAAGTCGGGCGCGGTATGACTGCCCGCCGTCGGACAGGAGATGTCCATACCGCCGATGAGCGACCAGCGGTGCGGTGTCTCGTCGTCGGCACAGACTGTGGCGGCCGAGACGACAAAGAGAAGGAGAGCGAGGAGTTTTCTGACAGACATGATTCTATTGTTGTTGTTCTACCCGACCGTTCCTTCGAGCGACACGCTGAGCAGTTTCTGGGCTTCGACGGCAAACTCCATGGGGAGTTTATTGAGCACCTCCTTGGCGTAGCCGTTGACAATGAGTCCGACGGCCTGCTCGGTGGGTATGCCGCGCTGGTTGCAGTAGAAGAGTTGATCTTCGGATATTTTCGACGTGGTGGCCTCGTGCTCGACGACGGCCGTATCGTTGTGGATGTCCATATAGGGGAAGGTGTGGGCACCGCAGTCCGACCCGAGCAGGAGGGAGTCGCACGAGGAGTAGTTGCGGGCGTTGTCGGCACTGGATGTGGCGCGCACGAGTCCGCGGTAGGAGTTCTGGCTATGTCCGGCGGAGATACCCTTGGAGATGATGGTCGACTTGGTGTTGCGACCCATGTGTATCATCTTGGTGCCGGTGTCGGCTTCCTGATAGTGGTTGGTGACGGCGACGGAATAGAATTCGGCCTGCGAACCGTCACCGCGCAGCACGCACGAGGGATACTTCCAGGTGATGGCCGATCCGGTCTCTACCTGTGTCCACGACAGTTTGGCGTTGACGCCGCGCAGGTCGCCGCGCTTGGTAACGAGGTTGAGCACACCTCCGCGTCCCTGCTCGTCGCCGGGATACCAGTTTTGTACGGTGGAGTACTTCACCTCGGCGTTGTCCTTGACGATGATCTCGACGATGGCGGCATGCAACTGGTTCTCGTCGCGCATCGGGGCGGTGCAGCCTTCAAGGTAGGAGACGTAGGCATCGTCGTCGGCGATGATGAGCGTGCGCTCAAACTGGCCGGTGTTGCGGGCGTTGATACGGAAGTAGGAACTGAGTTCCATGGGGCAGCGCACGCCTTTGGGGATATAGACAAACGATCCGTCGGAGAACACCGCACTATTGAGCGCAGCGAAGAAGTTGTCGCGGTAGGGCACGACCGATCCGAGGTACTCGCGCACCAGGTCGGGATGGGTCTTGATGGCGTCGCCGATGGAGCAGAAGATGATGCCCTTCTCGGCAAGGTGCTGACGGAAGGTGGTCTTCACCGACACGGAGTCCATGATGGCATCAACGGCCACGCCGCTCAGCGCGAGCCGCTCTTCGAGAGGGATACCGAGTTTGTCGAAGGTCTTCATCAGTTCGGGGTCGATCTCCTTCTTCTCGTCTTTCTTGCGGGCCAGCGGGTCGGCATAGTAGGAGATGGCCTGATAGTCGATCTCGGGCAGATGCACGTGTCCCCATGTCGGCTGCTTCATGGTCTGCCAATGGCGGAATGCCTTGAGGCGGAAGTCGAGCATCCACTCGGGCTCGCCCTTCTTCTGCGAGATGAGCCGCACGACATCTTCGCTGAGTCCTTTGTCTATGATATCGGTGTGCACGTCGGTCGTAAAGCCGTACTCGTACTTCTGCTCGGCCACCTGGCGTACAAACGCGTTTTTCTCGTTGTTCTGTTCCATTTTCTATCTTGCAGACGAGACTGCTCCCGTCCATCGGTTTTAAACTGCAAAATTACGAAATAAGCCCCTATTTACCGAATATTCAGCCTACTTTTTGGTCATGGCGACCATGAGGCGAGGAAGAGGGGACGGTTGGATGACGGGATTTTTCTGCGCCCTCCGAAAGACAGACTGGGTGGGTGGCACGGATTTCGGCATGCCAACACCATAGTCTGCCGCATAGGAATGCGACTACACTGTTGCGAAAAACTACAAAGGCTTTGTACGGTTCGTACAAGGGCCTTGTACGGACGCTACAAAGGCCTTGTACGAACGCTACAAGGGCCTTGTACGAACCCGTACAAAGCCCTTGCAAAATATTGTGGCAACGTCCTTACAGGATGCGACCCACCAACTGGAACTTGAGGACGGGATAGTATTTCCAGTTGTCGATAAACTTGGAGATGTCGTCCTTGGCGCTGCCCGACGTTTCTGCCATGATCTTGTTGATGTCCAACTGCTTGTTGTCCTGGTACACCTTCAGTTTGCCCATAAACTGGCAACCGAGTTCGACGCGGAAACCGACACGGTTTTTGGGTACGAGGCGGCCGAAGCCCAGACCTACATAGGGGCGGAACGAGTTGCAGCGGATGTCGCCATTGATGCTGCAGTTGTCGTTGAGCCGCAGGTCGTAGTCGGAAACGGCCACACCTACCTGGTCGAGGATGGCCTGCTTGTAGTCGGGATACTGATCGACGAACGCCTGCAGTTCGTCGCTGTGTCCGCCTACCTTGGCGATCTTGCTTCCGCCGAAGGAGAAGCCGACGGCGACAAACATCTTGCTGTTTCCACCGAAGGGATAGACATTGGCCTTGAAATTGAAGGTGGTGCGGGAGAAGTCGGCATTGGCCTTGACGGTAGACACGGGCACTTCCACCTGCTGCCCTTCGATATTGACACTGCCCTTCACGTTGAGGTCGAGGTCACCGTTGAGTTTGAAGGCGGGCATGAAGTTGGCACCTGCCTCAAATTCAAGAAAGTTGGTAAGCGGCGCTGACACGCCCACACCGATACCTTCTGTTCCGATGCCGACATTGACGCCGAGATGATTGAACACCTTTCTCTCGAACTGTGCGTAACTGCTTGTGACAAGCATCAGGCTGAGGATAGCCACGGTCAGGATTCTCTTCATTGCGATTGCGGTAAGTGATTATAAACAGTTTTTTATATATTAACGACAAAAAGACAAAAATATTAACGACAATAGAGAAAATATTGACGACTCAAGTTTCGGATTTAGAATCTATCTAACAGCACCCTTCGGTAGGGTGTTCAAAATCGGCAAAAACGTGAACCATCATCAACTCTTCCAGGTAGGGTGCCCAAAACAGGCAAAAAGCACGAGACCATCATCAGCCCTGAAAGGGCGTAACGACCGTAGCCCAGGGTGAAGATGGAACGTAGTGACATCTGTAACCCTGGGTTTTCACGGTATGAGAAGAAGGCTGGCCTGTAAGGTCAGCACCGCAAGCATGGCCTCTGATATTGTGCTGACCTTACAGGCCAGACCTTACGTTGGTACATTAAACCCAGGGTTACACCGTTTGCTGACGCAAACGGCTCACCCTGGGCTACGGTCGTTACGCCCTTCCAGGGCTAATGGTAGTCTTGCTTTTTGCGTGTTTTATAATCACAAAAAGTTTTGAACACCCTACCAAAGGGGCTAATAAAACGTTACGCAAAAAAAACTGTGCCACTACTCTCTTCGAGCGGTGGCACAGTTCCTATGTTTAACTTAAAATTCTTTCGAAAATCAATGAAGAGCCTCACGGTCTTCATCGTATCCTGTTAAACAATCATCAAAAACTTTTCTCATTGTCGGGGCTATCAGTGAGCGACCTCACGAAGCGTATCCGACACGGAAGAAGTTCAATTTACCTTAAACCTAATAACTAAAAACCTAAATCTATTACTACTAACCTAAACAATCTATTAACCTTTTGACGATGCAAAGGTACGACAGATTGTGCTTATCGCCAAATATACGGAGAAGAAATCCGCAGTTTTTAGTTTCTTTTTTGATTTAAATCAGAAATCTGTGTACGAACACAACACTTTTTTAGTATTCACCGCCGAGTGTTCAGAATTGTTAAGGAGGGCGGTGGCAAGCCGGGATTCTATACGGTTTTTCAAGTTTCGGATTTAGATTCCATGTAGCCTGAGTATATTTTACGGAATCAAAAAGCCAAAACTTAGAAGTTATGAACGACAATAGAGACAATAGAGACAACCTTTTTGTTCTTGGAACTAATTTTTAAAATTTATTGGTGTCCGGTAAAAACATCGCAATCGGCGAGTCCCGTAGGGACGACAGATTATAGCGTAGGGGTTCTTGCTAAGGCAAGCGACAAAGTCGAGCGCGCCCCTACGTTTTTCGTTTAATTATTATAACATCGCCCCTGAAGGGGGCGCATAATTCATTGTATGTGAATAAAATATGCGCCCCTTACAGGGGCAACGTTTGTGATAACGATGAAAAGTAGGGCCAAGGCCCTACCCTATAATATGTGCCCCCTACAGGGGCTATGGATAGAGAAACTGCGCAATGAACAAGGGTAAGCCCCAAACACTAAAAATATTGCAAGGACCAGATATTCAACGACTTACAATGTTATAAGAAATTTTTACCGGACACCAATAATTATCAACTCTTTTTTTACGACAATAGAGACAATAGAGACAAATTTTTAAGTTACCTCAACGAGGCCCGTTGTCTCTATTGTCTCTATTGTCGTTAATAACTCTCAAGTTCCCTTTCTCTTATTATCAACTATTGGTGTCCGGTAAAAACATCGCAATCGGCGAGTCCCGTAGGGACGACATATTATAGCGTAGGGGTTCTTGCTAAGGCAAGCGACAAAGTCGAGCGCGCCCCTACGTCTCGCATCCCTATACAAACAATTGCCCCTGTAAGGGGCGCATAATTCAAATTCTCGTAGAGTCGAAATATGCGCCCCTTACAGGGGCAATGATACGTCCTTACGCATCCACCATAGGGGCAATGATGCATCCACTATGGGTGACGGTATAGGGATATTAGAGTGTCTGCTTGACCTCGATCTCCATGAAGGTTTCGAGGATATCGCCTTGCTGGATGTCGTTGAAGTTGACGAGTGAGATACCGCACTCGAAGTTGACGCCGACCTCCTTGACATCGTCCTTGAAACGCTTGAGGGCGTTGATGGGGGCGGTGTGTACGACGATACCGTCGCGTACGACGCGGGCCTTGTCGGTGCGGTGTACCTTGCCTTCGGTGACGTAGGCACCGGCAACGGTACCGACCTTGGATATCTTGTATACCTCGCGTACCTCTACCTGTCCGGTGACGACTTCCTTCTTCACCTTGTCGAGCATACCCTCCATGGCCGACTTCACGTCGTCGATGGCGTCGTAGATGACCGAGTAGGTGTTGATCTCGACCCCCTCCTGCTCAGCCTGCTTGCGGGCAGCGGCAGAGGGACGTACCTGGAAGCCGACGATGATGGCGTCGGAGGCATCGGCCAGGGTGACATCGCTTTCGGAGATCTGTCCCACAGCCTTGTGGATGACGTTGACCTTGATCTTCTCTGTCGAGAGTTTGATGAACGAGTCGGAGAGGGCCTCGATACTTCCGTCGGTATCTCCCTTGACGATGATGTTGAGTTCCTTGAACGATCCGAGGGCGATACGGTGCGAGATGTCCGACAGGGTGAGTCGCTTCTGGGTGCGCAGACCCTGTTCGCGCTGCAGTTGCAGACGCTTGTTGGCGATGTCGCGGGCCTCTACCTCAGTGTCGAGCACGTGGAAGGAGTCGCCGGCGGTAGGTGCGCCGTTGAGACCGAGAATGATGGCGGGCTCGGCAGGTCCGGCCGACTCGATACGGGCATTACGCTCGTTGAACATGGCCTTGATACGTCCGTAACTTGTTCCGGCGATCACGTTGTCGCCCACGCGCAGTGTACCGTTGGACACGAGCACGGTGGAGACGTAGCCACGGCCCTTGTCGAGTGACGACTCGATGATAGAACCGGTAGCCTTGCGGTTGGGGTTGGCCTTGAGGTCGAGCATTTCGGCTTCGAGGAGCACCTTTTCGAGGAGTTCCTTGATGCCCACGCCCTTCTTGGCGCTGATCTCCTGGCACTGGTACTTGCCGCCCCACTCTTCTACGAGGAGGTTCATGCCGGCGAGTTCCTCGCGCACACGGTCGGCGTTGGCACCGGGCTTATCGATCTTGTTGATGGCGAACACCATCGGCACGTTGGCAGCCTGGGCATGGGCGATGGCCTCCTTGGTGGTGGGCATCACGGCGTCGTCGGCTGCGATGATGATGATGGCGATATCGGTGACCTGGGCACCGCGGGCACGCATGGCGGTGAAGGCCTCGTGACCCGGGGTATCGAGGAAGGTGATACGGCGGCCGTCTTCCAACTTGACGTTGTAGGCACCGATGTGCTGGGTGATACCTCCGGCCTCACCTGCGATGACGTTGGTCTTGCGGATATAGTCGAGGAGTGAGGTCTTACCGTGGTCGACGTGTCCCATGACGGTGACGATGGGCGCGCGCGACAGGAGATCGCTCTCGTCGTCTTCTACTTCGGTGATGGCTTCCTGTACTTCGGCGCTGACGTACTCGGTCTTGAAACCGAACTCGTCGGCCACGAGGTTGATGGTCTCTGCATCGAGGCGCTGGTTGATAGACACCATGATGCCGACGCTCATGAGCGTTCCGATGACCTTGTTCACCGGCAGGTTCATCATGTTGGCCAGTTCGCTGACGGTCACAAACTCGGTGAGTTTGAGTGTCTTGCTGTCCTTGCTCTCCTCGCGCATCTCAGCGTCGAGACGTTCCTGCACGGCTTCGCGCTTCTCCTTGCGGTACTTGGCGCCCTTCTTGTTCTGGTTCTGCTTGTTGGTCAGGCGGGCGAGTGTCTCCTTCACCTGACGTGCTACGTCGACGTCGTTGACCTCGGTGGGCTTTTGCGAGCGGTTGCGGGGCTTTTTCTTCTTGTTGTTGCCGCCAGCATTGTTATTATTGTTATTGTTGTTATTGTTGCGCTGACCGCCTTGTCCGCCCTGCTGGTTGGCAGCGGCGGTGACATCGACGCGCACCTTGCTGATACGCTCGCGCTTCTTGCGCTCGCCTCCCTGCTGGCCTTTCTCCTCACGCTCCTTGCGACGCTCCTCCTTCGACTTCTTCTTGGGACGGGTGCTCTGGTTGAGCGTGGCGAGGTCTATCTTGCCGAGGATGTTCACCTTGGTGGCTCCGAGAATCTTTTTCTCGGCGCTGGTGGTGAACACGGCCGACTGACTTTTTTCAGCGGCAGCGGGTGCTGGAGTGGCCGACTCAGCGGCGGCGGGAGCAGCCTGCTGAGGAGCGGGAGCCACGGGAGCAGCGGGCTTGGACTCAGCGACAGGTGCAGCCACGGGTGCAGCGGGCTTAGGCTCGCTGGCTACGGGAGCGGCGGGCTTAGGCTCGGCGACGGGGGCCGAAGGCTGTGCGGGTTTGGGTGCAGCGGCTGCTACGGGAGCAGCGGGCTTAGGGGCGGATGTTTCCGCTACGGGGCTGACGGCAGCAGCCTTGGGTTGAGTAGCGGTGGTCGACGACTGAGCGACAGGTGCCTTTGCGGCAGGCTTCTTCTCGAAGGCGCTGAGGTCTATCTTGCCCAGCGGCTTGTACGTCTGCTTCTGTGTCGAGGTGAGAGGCTGACCGGAACGGCCTTCCTTGTTCTCGGCCGTGTGCGGCTTGGTGGTCTTCACAGGCTTCTTCTGGAAGAGTTTCTCCGCCTGGGAACGCACTTCCTTGTCCTGCTGGAAATTGGCGACGAGGGCGTTGTATTGGGCGTCGTTGAGTTTGAAACTCAGTTCAGACTTGAATTCGCCCAAATCGCTTCTCTTTGCCAGGAACTCCGCTGCCGTCTGGAGTCCGATGTTCAATTCACTTAATGCTTTGTTTAACCTGATGCTCATTGTCTATTTCTTCGTGATACGTTTTCTTTTTTTCTTGGTGTTTGTCGTTGCGCTCCGCAGATATTATAATATACCGCGGAAGGCCGCAAGGGGTATTGCGGCCTGTCGGCGGGGATTACTTCTCAAATTCGGCGCGGAGCACGTTGAGCACGCTGTCTACCGTCTCTTCTTCGAGGTCGGCCTTCTCTACGAGCATGTCGCGAGGAGCGTTGATGACGGCCTTGGCGGTGTCGAGACCGATACCCTTGATGGCATCGATGACCCACTGGTCGATCTCGTCGGAGAACTCGTCGAGGTAGATATCTTCCTCCTCTTCGCCTTCCTGTACTTCACGGAACACGTCGATAGTGTACTCGGTGAGCATGGAGGCCAGTTTAATGTTGAGTCCGCCGCGTCCGATAGCGAGCGACACTTCCTCGGGACGGAGGTATACCTCGGCCTTGTGGTTCTCCTCGTCGATGCTGATGCTGGAGATGGTGGCGGGGCTGAGTGCGCGCTGGATGAAGAGTTTGGTGTTGGCGGTGTAGTTGATGACGTCGATATTCTCGTTGCAGAGTTCGCGTACGATACCGTGTACACGGCTACCCTTGACACCGACGCAGGCGCCTACGGGGTCGATACGGTCGTCGTAACTCTCGACGGCGATCTTGGCACGCTCACCGGGCATACGGGCGATGCGCTTGATGGCGATGAGTCCGTCGTTGATCTCGGGCACCTCGGCCTCAAGCAGACGCTGGAGGAACATGGGACTGGTACGCGAGAGGATGATCTTGGGGTTGTTGTTCTCGTTGTCTACGCGTGCGATGACGGCGCGTATGGTCTCGCCCTTGCGGTAGACATCGGAGGGTATCTGCTCAGACTTGGGCAGGAGGAGTTCGTTGTTCTCGTCGTCGATGATGAGCACCTCGCGCTTCCACACCTGGTATACTTCGCCGGCGATGACCTGTCCGACACGGTCCTTGTACTTGTTGTAGAGCGAGTCGTGCTCGAGTTCGAGTATCTTCGAGGCCAGGGTCTGGCGCAGGTTGAGGATGGCGCGGCGGCCGAACTTGGAGAACTCCACACGTTCTGACACGTCTTCGCCCACTTCGAAGTCGGCTTCTATCTTCTGTGCGTCGGTGAGGGAGATCTGCTTGTTCTCGTCCTCTACCTCGCCGTCGGCTACAACGACGCGGTTGCGGTAGATCTCGAAGTCGCCCTTGTCGGGGTTGACGATGACATCGAAGTTTTCGTCGCTACCGAATATCTTGGCGAGCACGTTGCGGAAACTTTCTTCAAGCACGCTCACGAGTGTGGTGCGGTCGATATTCTTGGTCTCCTTGAATTCCTTGAAGGTGTCGAGCATGTTCATGCCCTCATCTACTTTCTTTGCTGCCATTGCCTTATTTGAAATTGATTAGATATTTTGTATATTTCACTTTGTCCATCTCGTAGGTGTGGTCGACATCGGCCACTTGGGGGCGTTTCTTGCCTTCCACCTTGACCTTCTCCTGTACGGTGACGGTGAAGGCGTTGCCGTCGACGCTCTTGAGTATGCCGCGCACTTTCTTGCCGTCGGCATCGAGCACTTCTACTTCCTTGCCGATGCAGCAGACGTACTGTTGAGGCACCTTGAAGGGCTGGCCCAGACCGGCCGATCCTACTTCGAGTTCGTAGTCTTCCTCGTCACGGCTGAGGTGTTCCTCGATATACTTGCTCAGTTCCACGCAGTCTTCGATCCATACGCCATCGGCATGGTCGATCTCGACGACGATGCGGTCGTCGGCGCTGATGTCGATGTCCACGAGGAAGTACTCCTTGCCGTCGAGCCATCCGTCGACGATTTCCTTTACGGTGTTCTTGTTTATCATACGGTGATTTTCACTATTAAAAAATGAGGAGCTCTCCCGGAGCCCCTCATTCCACTGAACGCTGCAAAATTACTAATTATTCCGCATACGCACAAGAATTTCCTATTTTTTCTGAATAAACAACCGTATAGTGACGATAAAAAAACAATTTGGCAGGATTTACGGATTGTTTTTCCATCGTCACACGGTCAGTTTCGTCCCGTCATCTTACGACCACATTGTCGGTCTGGCCGTCTATCGTGACGAGATACTGTCCGGCGTGGGCGGCAACCGTCATGTCTGCCTTGCCCTCGGCGGAGGCTACAAGACGGCCGTCTGCGGTGTAGATGCGGACAGCCTTGCCCTCAGCCCCTGTGATGCGTATCACGCCCTTGCCGCCACAGACGGCGACTTGTCCGGCGGCGGTGGTATCACCGATACCTGTTGCCACGACATGACAGACGTTGGATGCAGCCGATTCGCCGTCGGCATAGACCACGGTCACCACATATTCGTGGTCGCCGTTGCCGGCACCGGCATCGGTGTAGGCGGTGTGGCCGGATGTGACGGTAGCGAGGAGTTGACCGTCGCGATAGACATTGTATCCTGTGATCTGGGGCATGACGCCCTGGTAGGTGACATCGTCGACCATGAAGATAAACTGGTCTTGCGACACGCAGCGTATGGCCATGTACTTCGCGCCGACGGGCAGCGTGGCGGTGATTTCGGTCCACTCGTCACCGAGTTCTCCCTCTGCCACCTTGACAAAGGAGGCTGTGTCGGTATCGGTCGTAGAGTAGAGCACCTCGTAACTCTCTGTGCACCATTCCGAGTCGACCGACTTGGCATAGAACGATACGGTCTGTGCCTCGCCCGACAGTTCGGGCGTGATGAGCCAGTCGTCGTTGTGGCCGAGCGGTGCCTGGGTATAGTCGCAGGCAAAGGCGGCCATGTATTGTGTGCCGGAGTGGGGAGCGTACTTGGGCAGGTCGGTCAGATTGAGTCCGGCATCTGTGGGATTGAACACCACATAGGCATAGGGCTCCTGCGAGTGGGGCCAGGTAGACGCGCCATATATAGAGGTGGTCTTTGCTCCGTCGCCGTCGAAGAGGGTCCAGTTGCCCACGTTGGCGATAGAGAAGGCGGTGTAGGTATCAAAGGTCTCGGTCACGGTGCCGCCGTTGAGGTCGGGCGCGCTCCACGAGAGCGATACGTCGCTACCGGTCTGTACGGCCGAGAGGTCGTCGACCGTAGGATAGACTGGACGCACGATGGCCACGACAGCCGTCGACGTGGTATTGTTCGTATTGTCGGCATCCTCGGCGTAGACCGCCTCAGCATGGAAGGCGATACTGTCCTTGCTGGTCGGTGTGGGACGGAAGTGCATACGCAATTCCTGGGAGGTGAACGCCGGCACGTCGACGGTCTGCTCGTCGGCCACCTCGTCGCCGGCATAGAGCGACACCTTCACCCCACGGGCATCGGCCGATCCCATATTGTCGACCCCGACCACAAACTCGCCGTCGGCTCCCATATTGATACGGGCCGGTGCAGTGAGCGAGGCGGCCACGTCGTGTGCAGGCAGTTCGCCGATGCGTATATCGTCGATGACAACGGGCATATTGCCGTCCTCGGCCTTGGCGCAGAAGGAGAGGGTGACGTAGCCCTTGCCTACATAGGGCGAGAGGTCGACGGCGGCCTTCTGCCATCCGTCGCGTGAGATGTTGCGATAGTCGATGGTGCGCAGAGCGGTGGTCTGGCGCGAGTTGCCCGTAGCGATACGCACGGTGAGCGCGGCCTTGGCCTTGGCGATGGCGTAGTAGGAGAAGGTCAGCACGGGGGTGCCTGTCTCGCCGAGCGCAATCTTGCCGCTGGTGAAGGCGGCACTGTCGCCGTCGACGGTCGGGATAAATCCGGCGCAACCGCCGTCGCCGTCTGCCGACATACTGTCGTAGGTACCAAACGTGCCGTTGCCCGTATTGGTAGAGAGCCAGAAGGCATTTTCGGGGTTACCCTCCGGAAATCCTTCATGGAAGGGCACCGTGTAGGGTGCTCCGGCGATGATATACTGTGCAGCATAGTCGCCACTGCCGGCAGTCGACACGGCACTGACGGCATAGGCCATCACGCCCTGTGCGCCTGTCTGCGGTATGCCCGAGGTGGTGGCAGAGTGGTCGGCGGTCTGTCCTACGGGCACGAGTTCCTCGTCGCCCACACTATATATGTTGTAGTATACGGCGGTGGTGTCAACATAACCGCCATTGACACCGACTGAGACCGGTGCGTGCCATGAGAAGAGGGCCGTGCCGTCGAGTTGGTCGGTGATGGTGAAGTCTTGGGGTGCCTGCGGCACATCGATACCCACATAGACACGGACGGTACGTTTCAAGCCCAGGCCGTCGCCGTTGTAGGCCGTCACCGTATAGGTGTGCCAACCATCGGCGAGCGAAGGTGAGGCGTCCGTGCAGGTATAGGTGTTGCCCGGACTGGCTGGCGTGACGGTGGCCACCGACACACTGTCGTCGCGCATCACCTCAATCTTGGTGAGCGAGGCGAGCGACTGTCCGGCAAAGGTGCGTGTCGGAGCGGTGAAGGTCACTGCGGCGCGGTGTTCGCCCTTCGGGGCGGCGGTGGCGGTGAGGGCGGTCACAGAGTCGGGCGCGGTGTAGAGCGGTCCGGCCACCACCTCTATTCGGTTGATGCGGGTCTCGCCAGCACCGGCCGCACTGATATCATGGATACCGAAGCGGTAGTCGCCGGCGGCATCGATGCGCACGAGTTGTTCTACGGGGATATAGGTCAGGGACGAGTTGACCTCCATCGGGTCTACCACACGGGTGTAGGCCGTCGGGTCGACACCCTGTCCGTAGGCGGCCTCTACACGTTGTGTCGTCTCCTCACCGCTACATACCGAGAAGCGCAGATAGTAGGCGCGGGCGGCAAGCAGGTGCAGGGGTGGCGTGATGAGCCATGAGTCGGAGGCGTAGCGTCCGTAGCGGTCGGTCTGGTTGCTGACAAACTGGTAGCCGTAGCGCCAGCCGCTATGTCCGTTCATGTCGAGCGTCTCAAAGATATTGAGTGCCGTAGTGCTGCCGAAATCCTCGGCCCAAGGTACTTCAATGGCGGCACCTGTCTTGACGATATTTGAGGAGGAGCCCCACGGACTGGGAATGCCGTCGCAGACGACGCTCACCGAGTAGCGGTAGGGAGCGTAGGTGGTGATATCGAGGTCTTCCTCGAAGCAGGTGTCGGCGATATTCTCGGCCACCACCTTGCCATCGGTCTCGCGGGTGACGGTATAAAGGGCGTGGGTGGGGTCTACCGTACCGTCGTTCATACCTTCTGACACGGGTGTCCACGTGAGCAGCACGTGTCCCTTGTCGCTGATGGTGAGGCTCACCTCCGAAGGCGGGAGCGGTTCGTCGGGACCGAGCCACTCCGTGCGGACGGTGGTCTTCTTGCCTTGTCCGGCGGCATTGGCGGCGAAGACCGATATCTCGTGCTTGCCGCTGGCGGCGAGCGTCACGGTCGCTTCGACGTGGGCTCCGGCAGCGGCCGTGCCTGTCGCTACGGTCTCGGCACCGTCGGTCACGGTGTAGGTCAGAAGGCCCGAGAGGGCGGTGCCGCCGTCGGTTGTGGTGGGCAGGTCAAACGACACGGTACCCGTGAGCGATGTACCCTCAAAGAGGGCTTCCACATTCTGCACCGCAGCAGGGGCATCGGGACTGGCGCTCACCGGGGCATAGAGGCACACAATCTCGGCATTGTCGGAGAAGTCCATCATCTTGGTGGCTGCTCCAGTGGCCGTGTCGACCGTATAGAGGGCGGAGGTATTGTCTGATTTGACCGCAGCCCAGTACATCGTGCCTGTGGCCTGGTCGATGGTAGCACTTTGCAGTTTGGCTCCGGGCATCACGCCTGTGCTACCCACGAGCGTCGACGTGCCGTCGGTCTTCGACAGCCGATAGAGACTGCCGTCGGTGCCGATAGCGTAGAGCGTGCCGTCGGTGCCTGCGGCAAGGGCCACATAGATACGCTCTGCAGCACCGATGACGTGCGACGAGAGCGACGAATAGTCGAGCGTACCGATATTCATCTTGTCTGAGGCATCGGCGCGAAGCAGGGCATAGAGGGTGCCGGAGGTATGGTCGTAGGCCGTGGCATAGGCCACGATGCCGGCGTCGTAGGAGTACTGGCTGGAGTTGTCGGTGGTCTCCCATGTGTCGGTGGCGTACTCTACATAGGTGGCATAGTAGAAGGTACCGTCGTACTCGTAGTAGTTGATGCCATGAAACTTGTCATCGTAGAAGGCGCCACCGCCGTTGATGTTGAGATTGTAGGTGTCGGTGACGAGGGGCGAGAGCGTTGTGGCACCTTTGGCCAGGCTGTACACGCCATAGGGATAGTCCCAGTAGTCGATGTCGCTCCACGAGTCGCTGGCGAGCACCACGCCCCACAGTTCGGTACCGACACCGGTGTCGGCCAGCAGCCGCGGAACATTTCTTGTCGCCGTAGTGGTGGAGAGTCGAGGGGTCACCACCTGACGGAAATGTCCGCCACGGGCATGGAGTGTACCGAGCGGTCCGGCGTGGGTCGCGGCACGGCCGGCATGCAGCAGTGAGGTGAGGGCATCGGCCTTGTCGCCCGGGGCGAGTGGCCGCACCGTAGATTGGGCTTGGGCGGGATGTGCGAAGAGCAGCGCCATCAAGAAGATAAGTACGAGTTGTTGTGTTTTTTTACTCATAAAGACTTGGTTTTGGTTTCGGGCGGAAGAACGGGTCCGCATTTTTATCAAGAAAGTATACAATCTTTGACAAAAGTACACTTTTTATTGAAAATATACAACAAAAGGATAGGCATAATATATCCCCAAAGAGACGATACCGCCATTTTCCCCCATTTCATCGGAGGAAAACCAGGATGTTCAAAAAATTCCCCATTTCATCGGGGAAAGCAGGGAAAGTTCATTGATAGGAGCATATAGGGGGGGGGGCAAAAAATCGTGAGGTCAGTATCGGTCAGAAATGTAGAAGGGGGCAAAATTGGCAAAAGTGCGGGACCATCATCAGCCCTGGAAGGGCGTAACGACCGTAGCCCAGGGTGAAGATGGAACGTAGTGACATCTGTAACCCTGGGTTTTCACGGTATGAGAAGAAGGCTGGCCTGTAAGGTCAGCACTGCAAGCACGGTGTCATTTCATCCATGCTGGTATTGTGCTGACCTTACAGGCCAGACCTTGCGTTGGTACATTAAACCCAGGGTTACACCGTTTGCTGGCGCAAACGGCTCACCCTGGGCTACGGTCGTTACGCCCTTTCAGGGCTGGTGAATGCTTTTTATCACGATATTATCGTGTTCTCTGATTTTATCGTTTATCCCGACATCATCGTGTTTATTGCGATATCATCGTTTATCACGATTTATCGTGTTGTCGCGATTTGTTGTCTATCGCTGTACCTTGCGTACGCTGATGCGTCCGTCGGTGACGGTCTTGACGACATAGATGCCGGTGGGCAACGTGCTGACGGCGGTGGCTGGTGTGGTCTGCTCGCTGTCGGCTACGGTGTGGCCGTTGAGGTCGTAGACGGTGACGTGTCCGGCGGTCTGCTCCAGTGTGGTGATGGAGGTGGGCACGCTATTGTCGACGATGAGCATGACGTACTTGTCGGCGGCGCCGCGCGAAGCCAGTTTGATGTAGGCCTCGTACTGTCCTTCCTCATCGGCGTTGAAGGTCACGGTGAACGAGCCGCCATCGGCTTCGAGTTGCGAGGTAGAGAGTTTGAACTTCGCCTTGTCAGTACCGCCGAGCGTGAGGGTCACCGGTTGGGTGAGGTTCTCGGTGGCGACGGCAATCTCTGTCGAGGTGGCATCCTTGCCGGGTGAGGCGGCGAAGGCCACTTCAGTCTGGTCGGGACGCAGTACGGGGATGTCGGTGCGGCCGTAGGTCACGTCGTCGATGTAGTAGGTGGCAGAGTTGCTGCGTCCGCGGGCACTCTTGAAGCGGAAGCCCATGAAGAAGACGTCGGCCAGGTTCTGGCCGTCGAGATCCATGTGATACTCCATCCACTCGCCGCTCTCGTCCTTGGTGCAAGGCATAGTGAAGCCGCCGACGGGAGCGATGAAGGGCTCGCCGTCTTCAAGGTCGATGTAGCAGAGTTCGAGCGTGTCGGTCTGGTTGTCGGCCAGATAGTCGCCGCGCACACGGAAGGTGAACATCTTCGACTGGGCGTTCTTGAAGTCGAGGGCGGGTGTGACGAGCATCATGCTGGCCGGGGTCTCGGCACCCTCTTCTACCATCGAGTCGTAGGCGGTCACCTTGGCCACCTTCTCGCCGGCTGAGGTATCGGTGTCGGGGAAGGTGTAGCCCCACCAGGCACGGGTGCCGTCGAGGGCGGCGTTGGTCCAGCCGTCGAGGTGGAAGGGCTTGTTGTGCTCAGTGACGGTGCTGAAGGTCTCGTTGAGCAAGGTGAGCGGGTGGGTGGCATCGAGGGCAAACTCGTCGCCTTCCTTCTCGGGATCTACCTGACTCTCGGTGGCTTCACCCTCGACGTGTATCTTCACGGTGTCGACACCGAGGGTGGTGATGATGATGTCGGTGGCGAAAGTGCCGGCAGTGGTCGGGGCGAAGGTCACGCGCAGGGCGTTCTCGGCGTTGCGCAGGAGCATCGAACTGCCCACGCGGAATGCGCCAACCTCTGCTACCTTGACATAGGCGTAGTCGGGCAGACCGGCAGTGGTCACGGTGAGGGTCTGATCCTGCTCCTCGCCTACCTTGGCGGTGAACTTGGCGGGGGTGGCGGGGCTGACGGTGATGGTCGGCGGGTTTTGTGCGTCGATGGCGTAGGCATCGAGCATGATCATCTTCGATACGGCGGGCAGGGCGTCGCAGTCTATCATCAGATAGGCGCGGTGCTTGCCGACGGCGGTCGGGGTGTAGGATACGGTGACATCGGTCTCGCTGCTGCCGGCGGCAATCTCTGATGTGGAGAGCGAGAACTGGGCCTTGCCTGCGCCGGTGATCTCCAGACGGGTGACGTCGGGCATGGCTGTGGCCGAGATGTGGAAGGTGGCCACCTCGGTGGTCTGTCCTACGGTGCCGGCTACGGTCTCGGTCTTGTCGGGGGTGATGACGAGGGCCGGTTCCTGAGGCTCCTCTTCGGTCACTACGTCGTCAGCACCGCGGGGAGCGATGATGCTCGATGTGCCGGAGGTAGAGAGACCGGTGAGGGTGACGTTGCCCTCGGGTATGGCGGTGCCGATGAGGGTGGTCTTCTTGAAGATGCGCACGTTGGCCTCGTCGCTGCCGTCGGTGACGACGGGCTGGGTCATGCCCTCGGCGAAGGTAGCACCGGAGGTCACGTCCTTGAAGTGTACGCCGCTGACGCGCACGAGTTGCGATACATAGTCGGCGGGTGCAGCCTTGAGCGCAGCGAGGGTGATCTCGGCCGGTTCTACGGTGTTGCCCTGAGAGACGACCTTGCCGAGTACGGTGTTGTAGGCCACGGCGCTGAGCGTGCCAAACGAACTGGCCAGGCCGAAGACAGTGCCGGTGATCTTGTCGCCCACCTCATAGGTCTTGGACAGGATGCCGTACTCGTCGCTCACGGGGATGGCGGCGGTAGCGTCCTGAAGATAGTATACGGGATGGTCGCCACCCTTGTCGACAAAGGTGATGACGGCCTGTCCGGAGTAGCGGTAGGTGAGTCCGCCCTCGGGGTCTTCGCTGTAGAGTGCCTTGATGGTGGCTATCTCGGGTACGGTGTAGCCCGTCCAGGTGACGTGCAGTACAATGTCGGCCGCGCCCTCGCTCTGCAGGGTGACGGTGGCATCCTGTGCGCCCTCGGTGTAGTCTACGTGCAGGGCCAGTCGGGCACCGTCGCCGCTCATGGCCTCGTCTACCGTGATGGTGGCGGGAGTGACAGTGACGGCCGGTGAGGAAGAGGTGACGGTGATGTCGCCCGTGAGGTTGGTACCAGTGACGGTGATCTCCTCGTCATACTCATCGCCGGCGTATACCTCGCCAAGTACGACCGACTTCTTCGAGGTCTTGATGGTCGGGGTCTTGTCCTCGCCCTTGTCGCCGAAGAGTCCGGCGTAGGTATCGGCTATGCGCAGTGCACCGACGTAGAGTTCGGGTGCAGTGTTGGAGGCATTGGTAGCCTGACGCAGTTCGATACCCTGCAAACCGTAGTTGCCCATACCAGATCCCGTCTTGTTGGGGCCATCGACGTAGGCGCTCGGCGTCTCCGGTTCGGTGGTGGGGCTGGCGGGATTGATGTAGAGGTATACGTTGTCGTATTTGGGTGCGGCGGCGTTGATCTCATAGCGCAGCACAATAAGGTAGGTCTGTCCGATTTTCAGCGGCGTGTCGGAGAATTCCGGTTTTGCACCGCCACGCTCGACGCCGACCTTCACTTCATCGTCATTGTCGCCCTTGCCCAGGAAGAGACGGCCCAGTTCGGTGGCGGCAGTACCTTCGGCCAAGACCGAAGCCTTGGTGCGGGGCACGAGTCCCAGGACGTAGGAGTTGCCTACGGCTTGGCTCTCGACGCTGATAAGGGCAGAGAGGTAGATGTTGCCCGACTTGATGCCCTCGTCGTTGTCGGTGAAGCGGGTCTGGAGGTCTTCGCCCGACTTGGTGCTGCCGAGCTTGACACACTTGCCGACGGTGCCGTCGGAGTAGCCCTCATAGGTGAGTGACTTGTCGACCACCTGTATCGGGTCGGCCGTGTTGGTGCCGTAGTGTACCCAGGCCCCTTGTCCGAAGAGGTCGCCTACGTTGTAGTCGAAGTCTTCGCGGAAACTGACCGTAGACTGCGCCAGTACCTGTGCGGGCAGGACGCAGACGGCGAGGAGCAGTGTCAGCAGCCATGCCGACAGTCTCCTTGTTGCGTTGGTTTGTTTCATGCAGTTGAGTTTTTAGTGGATAATGACGGAGTGGGAATGTTGTTTTCCCCTTCCGTTTCAAAAAGAAACATTACGACGGCAAAGGTATACAAAATAATTGGGAATTGTGGGGAATAAAGGAAAAATAGTTATAGGTGCTCGGTAGATTTGCGTTGGCAAGAAATGTGAGGCTCCCCTACTTGCGCAAAAAAAAAGGTCTGCACGATGTGGCGTTCGGGTGAACGTCTGTCGTGCAGACCGAAAATTGGCATTTTTTATGTTTGACGTGTGGGCCGCGGTGCGAGCCCGTGTTTCAGGCGGGTTCTAAAGATGGTGTGTTTCAGAGCCCGGCTGAAAAGGATCAGTCTTATTTCAAGGTGAACTTGTGGGAGTGGAGCATCTCTTTGGGGTCGAGGGCCTTGTCGAGTTCTTCCTTGCTCATGAGTCCCTGCTCGATGACGATGTCGTATACCGAGCGGCCGGTCTCGTGGGCCTCCTTGGCCACCTTCGAACTCTTCTTATAGCCGATGATGGGGTTGAGGGCGGTGACGATACCGATACTGTTCTTCACCATCTCGTAGCAGCGCTCCTTGTTGACGGTGATGCCCAGCACGCACTCCTCGGTGAGGGTCTCGATGGCGTTCTTCATCCATATCTGGCTCTCGAAGAGCGACTCGGTGATGACCGGCTCCATGACGTTGAGTTCAAGCTGTCCGGCTTCGGCGGCGAAGCAGATGGTGGTGTCGTTGCCGATGACCTTGAAGCAGACCTGATTGGTGACCTCGGGGATGACGGGGTTTACCTTGCCCGGCATGATGGATGATCCGGGAGCCTTCGGGGGCAGGTTGATCTCGTTGAGACCGCAGCGGGGACCGGAAGCCATGAGGCGAAGGTCGTTGCAGATCTTGGAGAGTTTCACGGCCAGACGCTTCAGAGCGGCCGAGTAGCTGACGTAGGCGCCGGTGTCGGGAGTAGCCTCTACGAGGTCGGAAGCCGATGTGAAGTTCTCGCCCGTGAGTTTGCTCAGGTTGGCGGCGCAGAGTTTGGCGAAGCCCGGCACGGCGTTCAGACCGGTACCGATGGCCGTACCGCCCATGTTGATCTCATGGAGCAGTTTGATGTTGCGCTCAAGGTTGAGAATCTCCTCTTCGAGGTTGTTGGCGTAGGCGTTGAACTCCTGTCCGATGGTCATCGGCACGGCGTCCTGCAACTGGGTGCGGCCCATCTTGATAGCATCGGCATACTCGTCGCCCTTGTAGCGGAAGGCGCTGATCAGGCCGGTGAGTGCGCCCACGAGGTGAGCGTTCATACGGATGAGGGCCAGACGGATAGAGGTGGGGTAGACGTCGTTGGTGCTCTGTCCGCAGTTGCAGTGGTCGTTGGGTGAGCAGTATTGGTATTCGCCCTTCTTGTGTCCCATGATTTCGAGGGCGCGGTTGGCGATGACCTCATTGGCGTTCATGTTGACCGATGTGCCGGCACCGCCCTGCATCATGTCGATGGGGAAGTTTTCGTGCCACTGTCCGTCGATGAGTTCGCGGCAAGCCTGTGAGATGGCGCCGGAGATTTCGTCGTTGATCACGCCGAGTGAGTGATTGGTCTGTACGGCAGCCAGTTTCACATAAGCGATGGCGGCGATGAAGTCGGGATAGTCACGCATCTTCTTGCGTGAGATGTGGTAGTTGTTGATGCCGCGTTGGGTCTGTACACCGTAGAGTGCTTCGGCGGGCACTTTGAGTTCGCCCAGGAGGTCGGCCTCTACACGGTATTCTTTTTCGTTTGCCATAATGGTATTCGTTTTTTTTACTTGTTTTTCACTTTGTTCTCTTTTGAAGGGCCGTTCGTGGTGTGGGACGGCCTTCTGTGGGCAAAATTACGTTGTTTCGGCGGGTTGTGGTTTACAAAATGTGTATCTTTATTTGTAAAAAGCGAACTGCCGGGAATGTACTTTCGTGGGAGACACTTATGCCTTTTCGGGGCGTGAAATTAGTAGGCCTTGATGCGATACATAAAGCCCAACTCGATGCGGTTGGTATTGTAGTCGGTCAGGGTGCACTTGTCATTGTAGTTGTACTTGCGGCCGACGTAGGCGAGGAATACGCGGAAGTCTTGCTGCTTGACGGGGTAGTACTCTATGCTGCCCATGTAGGCGAAACTCTTGCGGTAGTCCTTGAGTTCTTCGATCTTCGACACGCTGGCGGTCTCGTACATACCCTTGAGCATGAGGTTCCAGGAGGGAGCAAACTGCCAGTTGAGTTTGGTGATGAAACTGTTGTAGTGTACCTTGCCCAGGCGTACGTTGGCGAGGGAGGTGCCTACCATATCGCCCAGTTCGGAGGTGGCGATGCCGAGGCGGTCTATATCGTCGAAGGCACCCATGTAGTCGACGTACCACTGTACCTTCTTCAGGTTGAGTTGCTGTCCGAGGGTGATCATGCGGCTGTACTTGTTCTTGGCCTGTGTCTGCAGACCCCATGCCCAGCGCGTGTTGAGTTTGCCGTCGAAGAAACTACCGTTCCAGTTGACGATGTAGGTCAGCGGGTGGTTGGCCTTCTCCAGGGCCTCTATGCCACCGTTTCCGATGTGGGAGATGAGGGCGGTCTTGTTGCCGATCTCATCTTCGAACTTACCGTTGTTGGCATCGCTGATTTCCACGGCGATCTCTTGTGAGGGTACGGGCTTGTAACTGAGGGTGACACCAGCCATAAAGTTGTCCATGTTGTCGACCATGTCGGAGTACTGGTAGATATACATCGGGTTCTCGTCGAACTCGAATCCGCCCCAAATCTGACACATCTTACCGGCCTGTATCGACCACTTGTCATTGAACTTGTAGCCTACCATCATGATGTCGGTAGCCTTGGCGAAGTTGTCCTGGCTCTTGGCGTCGGTGGCCTTGTTGAGGCGGTGGCGGAAACGGTAGAACAGATGGTCGGTGAGATTACCTTTGATTTCGATGCGGAGTTGCTTGTTGGCGAAGTGTGACGACCACTTCTTGTCGAGGCTGCTGCTCTCCATCTGGTAGGAGGCGGCATAGTTGAAGTAGACGTTGAACATATCGTTCTTCTTCTCGATCTTGGCGACGCGCTCGGCGAGTGACTGTATGCCGTTGTCGTTGCCGCCCATTCCTGTATTGCCGCCCTGTGCGAAGGCGCACAGCGAGAGTGTGGCTACGGCGGCAGTCATCAATAGTTTCTTCATAGATTGTAGGTGGTTTAGGTGGTTTAAGTTTGCCGGTGGTGGCGAGTGAAAGACCGCGGCTGTGCCCCCTTGTAGAGGCAGACACAGCCTGCGGCGTAAAAAAATGAGAATTGTGCGCTTGATTCAGTTTTCAGGATTAGTACTTCTGGAAGTACTCCTGTATCTTCTGCCAGTCGTGGGTCTTGGTCAGGGCGAGCATGAGCAGGACGCGAGCCTTCTGGGGATTGAGTGTCAGAGAAGCGATAAACTGGTACTTGGTGTCGTCTACCTCGCCGTTGAGACAGGTAGGACCAGTGGGCACGCGGCTGGAGCGAACGATGTTGATACCCTTCTGACGGGCCTTGAGTGCAACGTCGAACACGTCCTTGTAGAAGTTGCCGTCGCCTACGCCGGCGAGCACGATACCGTCATACTTGGCATCGACGAAAGCCTGCATGGGCAGGGGTGAGCAGTTGGCATAGCCGTAGACGATGCCGACCTTGGGCAGGGAGGTGAGACCCTTGACATCGAACTCGCTCTTGGTGGTGTGGAGATTCTCCGGTGTGCGGTTGTAGATGGCTTCGCCGTTGTATACATAGCCGATCTTGCCGTAGTTGCCACCCTGGAAGGTAGCCACGTCAGTGGTGTGGGTCTTGATGACGTCCTTGGCATCGAGCAGGATGTTGTTCATGCAGCACATCACGCCGCGCCCCTTGGAGTTGGCGCTGGCAGCGGCGGCCACAGCACCGTAGAGGTTGGCGGGACCGTCGGCACTGATGCCGGTGCTCGGACGCATACTGCCGACGAGCACTACCGGCTTGTCGCTGTGTACGGTGAGGTTGAGGAAGTAGGCGGTCTCTTCCATGGTGTCGGTTCCGTGGGTGATGACAACGCCGTCGTAGCCTTCATTGTTGAGCAACTGGTTGATACGGTTGGCGAGTTTGAGCCATACCTCGTCGTTCATGTCTTGTGAACCGATGTTGACGAGTTGCTCACCGCTTACCTCGGCGAGGTCGAGCATTTGGGGAACGGCGTCGATGAGGGTCTGTACGCCTACCTGTCCGGCGCTATAGGCAGAACCGGTGGCCGATGTGCCGGCTCCGGCGATGGTACCGCCAGTGGCGATGATGCGAATCTTCGGTTTGGCTACTGCCACGATAGCGACCACCAACAAGAGGGTCAGCATGGAAAAAATTCTCTTTTTCATAATCTTTGATTTTAGGTCAGTTTTTATTGCGTGTTACTGGATAACAATAATTTGAGATAACAATAATTTGAGTGAGCATCAATAGCACAGTGTGATGATGAGGTAGCCCACACCGATGGAGACAAACGTGGTGATGAAGCCCGCGAGTTGGAAGGAGTGGTTGACGACAAACCGTCCGACGTGCGTCGACCCGGTGCGATCGAAATTGATGGCAGCCACCTCTGTCGGGTAGTTGGGCAAGAAGAAGTATCCGTTGACGGCCGGGAACATGGCGACCAGTGACAGCGGCGATATGCCGAGGCCGATGGCCAGCGGGTAGAGCGTGCGTACCGTGGCGGCCTGCGAGAAGAGCATGATCGACATGATGAAGAGGGCCACGGCGAAGAGGAAGGGATACTGGGTGACGATGTTGGAGATGTGCTCCTTGAAGAACTCGATATTGCCGTTGAAGAACGTGTCGCCCATCCAGGCGATACCGAAGATAGACACCATGGCATTCATGCCGGCGGCGAACACCGTACCCTTGGCCGCATCGTGTACGTTGGTCTTGCCTACCCACAGGATGAGGGCGGAGACGGACATCATCACAATTTCGATGGTCTCGGGCATGGTGATGCGGCGCAGTTCGCCGTCGACCATGAAGGAGGGACGCAGCGAGGGCACACTGCCGAAGAGCACGACGAGTATCACGCCGAGCAGGAAGGCACCCACGGCATACTTGGCGCGCGGACTGGGATTCTTAATCATCTCGTCGATGAGACGGCTGTCGCGTTCCGGGTCGATGAGGCCCTGGCGTATGCGCTCTTGGTACACCTCGTCGTCTTCGAGGTTCTTGCCCACATGGTTTTGTACAAAGGCAGCCACGAGAATGGCGATGAGCGAAGCGGGGATGCAGACGAGGAGGATATCTTTGAGTTCGATACCCTTGCCGCCCAGCAGGTCGGCGCTGATGAGGGCGGCTGTGGCCGCCGATACCGGGCTGCCCGTGATGCCGAGCGAAGCAGCGATGGTGGCCACGCTCAGCGGTCGCTCCGGGCGTATCTTCGAGTTGGTGGCTATCTCAGAGATGATGGGCAGCAGCGAGTAACTCGTATGTGCAGTGCCGGCCACTATGCAAAAGAGCCATGTGGTGAGCGGTCCGTAGTAGGTGATCTTCTCCGGATGGCGGCGCAGAAACTTGGCGGCCAGACCCACGAGATAGTCGAGTCCGCCAGCGGCCTGCAAGGTAGCGGCAGCGGTGATGACCGACACGATGATGAGCATCACGTCGATGGGCAGGTTGCCCGGCTTCATGCCGAAAACGAAAACGAGGATGAACACGCCGACCATGCCGTAGATACCCATACCGATGCCGCCTACGCGCGCACCTTTGAATATGAGGTAGATGACAAGGGCCAACTGTAGCAGAATGATGAGAGTGGTCATAGAGATGGAATGAACGGTTTTGTAGAGGCTACTCCCGAAAAGGGGAACGTGTGCCTGGATGTATGGGGTAGTAGTGTGGTTGTTGAAGTAAATGTACGCTTTTTTCAGCGCTACATGCAAAGGTATTGTTTTTCTGTATAGGATGGTTTAATAATAGCCAATATTTTTTTGTAAAAAGCGAACCTGTCATATAGTCATCATTTGTGGGGAATTGCGGAGAAAACCCCTGAAAATGAGTACCTACAAATGATTATTTAAGTGCAAAAGATTACAAAAAGCGCAAAACCGACTTTGCCGTTCCGCCGAATTGGAGTATCTTTGCGTATATGCGAAGATGGGCTACGCCCATCAGCAAAATATGGCAAGAAAAAGCCAAAATACATACTTTATATATAACAATTAAATTATGAAGATCGAAAAAATTCATGCAAGAGAGATCCTCGACTCAAGAGGCAATCCTACCGTAGAGGTGGAAGTGACATTGGAGAATGGCGTAATGGGTCGCGCAAGCGTGCCCTCCGGCGCATCTACCGGTGAGAACGAGGCTCTCGAACTCCGCGACGGCGACAAGCAGCGCTACGGCGGCAAGGGTACGCTCAAGGCCGTGGAGAACGTGAACAACATCATCGCCCCCGCCCTCAAGGGTGACTGCGTGCTCAACCAGCGTGCCATCGACCGCAAGATGCTCGCCCTCGACGGCACACCCACCAAGAGCAAACTCGGTGCCAACGCCATCCTCGGCGTATCGCTGGCAGTAGCCCACACCGCAGCCCAGGCCCTGAACATCCCCTTGTACCGCTACATCGGCGGCAGCAACACCTACACCCTGCCCGTACCTATGATGAACATCATCAACGGTGGTGCTCACTCTGACGCTCCCATCGCTTTCCAGGAGTTCATGATCCGTCCGGTAGGTGCTCCCACCGAGCGTGAGGCTATCCGTATGGGTGCCGAGGTGTTCCACGCACTGGCTAAACTGCTCAAGAAGCGCGGCCTCTCTACAGCCGTAGGCGACGAGGGTGGTTTCGCTCCCGCACTCGACGGTATCGAGGATGCCCTCGAAAGCATCTGCCAGGCTATCAAGGACGCTGGCTACGAGCCGGGCAAGGACGTGAAGATCGCTATGGACTGCGCCGCCAGCGAGTTTGCTACCTGCGAGAATGGCGAGTGGTACTATGACTACCGTCAGCTCAAGAGCGGTATGCCGAAGGATCCCAACGGCAAGAAACTCACCGCCGAGGAGCAGATCAAGTATCTTGAGGAACTCATCACCAAGTATCCTATCGACTCTATCGAGGACGGTCTCGACGAGAACGACTGGGACAACTGGGTGAAACTGACCGCTGCCATCGGCGACCGTTGCCAGTTGGTAGGCGACGACCTGTTCGTGACCAACGTGAAGTTCCTGGAGAAGGGTATCAAGATGGGTGCCGCCAACTCTATCCTCATCAAGGTCAACCAGATCGGTTCGCTCACCGAGACTCTCGACGCTATCGAGATGGCTCACCGTCACGGTTACACCACTGTCACCTCTCACCGTTCCGGCGAGACTGAGGATACCACTATCGCCGACATCGCCGTGGCTACCAACTCAGGTCAGATCAAGACCGGTTCGCTCAGCCGCACCGACCGTATGGCCAAGTACAACCAGCTCATCCGCATCGAGGAAGAACTGGGTGACAACGCCAAGTACGGTTATACCAAACTGAAGTAATCTTTCCCTTAGATTGCATAAATATACGGGTGGCTTCTGCATGGGAGCCACCCGTTTTATTTTGTGTGCGAAAACATATTTGGGTGTGTTTTCGCACTTTTTATTATCGTTGACTTGTTTTGCAAGAAAATCGTATTCTTATGACTTTGTTTGTATAAAAAGTGTATCTATCTGTCACTTTTCAACATTTTTTGAAAAATATTTGGTTGTTTTGTAAATAATTGCATATATTTGCAGTCGAATTAGGAATAGGTAAACATAATTTATTAATTTTAAGAGGTTGTAAAAAGATGAAACAAAGGGTAACCATGTTATTTGCCTCGCTGTCTCTGGCAGTCGGAACAGCCTTGGCACAGTCTCACGTCACAGGAAAGGTGGTGTCGCAGGAAGACGGCGAACCCGTCATCGGTGCCTCCGTGAAAGTAGCCGGCTCGAATGTCGGCACCGTCACTGACGTCAACGGAAACTTCACCCTTTCCGTTCCCGCGGGTGAAAAGACTATCAAAGTATCGTACATCGGCATGGACGAACAGACCGTGCAGGTGAAGGGAACGAACATCACCGTCACACTTATCCCCTCGTCGCACAGTCTCGACGAGGTAGTGGTCACGGGTTACGGCGTGACCCGCAAGGCCGCATTTACCGGTGCCGCCACCACCGTGGGCAAGACCACGATAGACAAGCGCAACGATGCCAACCCCATCAAGTCGCTTGAAGGTACCGTTCCCGGTCTGCAACTCAGCACCACATCAGGTCAGCCGGGTGCTCCGCAGACCATCTTCATCCGTGGTAGAAACTCCATCAACTCGGGTACGCAGCCACTCTACGTCATCGACGGTATTCCCTTCAACGCCGACCCTGTGGGCGCACGTATGGACGAGGGTATCACGCTGAGTCCCTTGGCCAACCTCAATGCCAACGACATCGAGTCGATCACCGTACTCAAGGATGCTACCGCTACCTCTATCTACGGTTCGCGTGCCGCCAATGGTGTCATCGTCATCACCACCAAGCACGGCGGACAGGGCAAGACGAAAGTCAACTTCACAGCCAAGGTGGGTTGGGAGTCATTGCCCAGTTATACCGACAACTACAAACTCTGTAACGCCGAACAGAATATCGAGTTGGCTACCGAGGCCCTGCTCAATGCCTACAACTACTATGGCAGCAACTCGACGATGGGCTACTACAACGAGGCCTACGGTCTCGGACTGACCTATGACAAGGCTGGTGCAGAGTCGTTCATCGACTGGTATGTAGAGAGCAACTGGGTAGAGAACTACCGCAAGACCGGCAAGTCTACCGACTGGATCAAGGAGATCACCCGCAAGGGCCTCGTGCAGGAGTACGGCATAGACATCAACAGCGGTGCCAAGGACAAGTCGGCCCCCGTGTTCTACCTCTCGTACAACTATCTGAGCGACCAGAGTTACATGATCGGCAAGGACCTCAAGCGTCACACCTTGCGTTTCAACCTCGACCAGCAGCCTACCAAGTGGGTGAAGTACGGACTGAACACCAGTTTCAACTACTCCATCACCAACAACGGTACATCGGGCGGCTACTTCTCTGACCCCCTCACGCAGGTCTACATGCAGAGCCCGCTCACACCCGTCTATGACGAAAACGGCAACTGGAACACGGACAACGCTACAGGCGGATACAACCCGGTGGCCCTCCGCAGCGAGAACGGTGACAAGAACACCGCCAAGCAGTACCAGGCTACGGTATCGCCCTATGTACAGTTTAATATCCTTCCCGAACTGACCTGGATGACCAAGGGCGGTCTCGACCTGTACTATGTAGACGAATACTCCTTCATGTCGTTCCTCGATCCCGAGGGTGCAAGTGCCAGCGGCTATGGTGCCAACTACCACAACATGCGTACGTTGCTCACCATCACCAATACGCTCAACTATATGAAGACCTTCGGCGGCATGCACCATCTCAATGCCCTCGTAGGACAAGAAGGACAGAAGACCACCATCAGCCGTGCAGATTTGGCCAACAGCAACTTCCCCTCTGAGGTGCTCGGCGAACTGGGTCTGGCCTCTATCCCTTCTACGGCAGCTACATACAAGTACAAGTTGCTCCTGGCCTCATTCTTCTCCAATGTGCAGTATGACTACGACAACAAGTACTACCTCTCGGCATCTTACCGTACCGACGGTTCTTCACGCTTCGGTAAGGACAACCGCTGGGCCTCATTCTGGTCAGTAGGTGCCAAGTACCGTTTGTCGGCCGAGAAATTCATGGAGCCCACCAACAAGTGGCTCACCGACCTGACCCTCCGTGCCAGTTACGGTACGACCGGTAACCAGGATGTGGGCGACCACACCGATGCCGACTACCTCTCTTGGATTGTTGCCCGCGACGTGTTCGGCTACGGCTACAACTACAACGGCAAGCCCGGATCGGCCCATGAGCAGTTTGGCAACGCCGACTTGAAGTGGGAGAAGACCGGCAAGTTCAATGTCGGTATCGATGCCACCCTCTTCGGTCGCGTGTTCCTCACGGTAGACTACTACAACCACAAGACCACCGACATGGTGTTCGCCGTACCGGTATCCTACCTCACAGGTCTTTCGGAGTACTACAAGAATATCGGTTCGCTCTCGAACAAGGGTATCGAACTCTCCTTGGGTGTGAACATCCTGCAGAACAAGGACTGGTACTGGAATGTCACCTTCACCGGTTCGCACAACAAGAACAAGGTCATCGCCCTTTCTACCGACGATCCTATCGAGTCTTCTGTAAGCATCACCGAAGCCGGACGTCCGCTCTACCAGTGGAAGATGCGTGAGTATGCTGGCGTAGACCCCCAGACCGGTGTGGCCCTGTGGTACAAGAACGAGACCGGCGACGAGACCACAACCAGTTACAATGAGGCTGCCAAGCGCTATCTCGGCGATGCCAACCCCTCATTCTTCGGTAGCCTGCAGAGTACACTCAAATGGAAAGGCTTCGACTTCTCCTTCCAGTTCAACTACTCGCTGGGCGGCAAGATCTACGGCAACGCCCTCCGCTACGACGAGCAGACCGGAGACTCCTTCTACCAGAACTTCACGCTCTACGTCTACAACAACCGCTGGCAGAAGCCCGGCGACGTGACCGACGTGCCGCGTATGGACTCCGACGACAGTTATGCCCGTGGTGCATCGTCACGCTACCTGATGGACCGCAGTTACCTCAAACTGCGCTCGATCGCCCTCGGCTACACCCTGCCTAAGGCATGGCTCAAAGGTAAGTTTATCGACAACGCCCGCGTATTTGTCAATGCTGAGAACCTTCATACCTGGACCGCCAAGAACTACCGCGGCTTCGATCCCTCGGGTGTAGGTGCCAACGGTGTACAGTGGTGGAACTATCCGCTGGCCAGTTCGGTAGTGTTCGGTTTGACCCTCGGCTTCTGATGCGGTGCCGGACAATCCGCCTAAAAAAAGAGTATAACTGTGCGTGGATTTTTTCAGAACACGCCATATGTACAAATCAAGTAAAGTAAAGGAAAAGACAATGAAGACATTACATAAGTTATCCCTCATACTTCCCTTGGCCGTGGCATTCGCCTCGTGCGACTTCGATACCGACTTGTCGCAGAATACCGATACCTCGTCGGCCTACGCTTCGGTGCGCGACGTGGACAACGGTACCATCGGTGCTTACCAGGCCTTGGCAAACTATCCCTTCCTTGGCAACTACGCCATCGCGATGTCCGACTTTGCCGGCGGTCTGGCCGACGGTAGTTCCAACACGGGACACTTCTACACCGTGAGCAACTGGACGGTGACCGAGGACGATGCCGAGACGGAAGGCATCTGGCAGTACGGATTTATCGTCACCGACCGCTGCGTGCGTACCATCAACGGTGCCAATGAAGTGATTGCCAACAACAAGTCGCTCTCTGAGAGCGACCTCGCTACCCTGTACTACGACAAGTCGCAGTGCTACGCTATGCGGGCCTTGGCCTACTTCACCATGAGCCAGTACTTCTGCTATCCCTACAACCAGGGTACGGAGAACAAGGGCCTGCCTATCGTCAAGGACAAGCCCGTCGACGCTTTCGAGACGCTGACCCGTGCAACGGTGGGCGAGACGTACAAGTTTATCTGCGCCGATATCGACAGCGCACTCTACTACAACGAACTTTCCGGTCAGAGCACCATGCAGTATTTCTACATGAACGTGGCTGCCATCCATGCACTGAAGGCCCGCGTCAACATGCACATGGGCAACTATGACGTGGCTGAGGAAGAGGCCAAACTCGCCATCGCCCTCAAGGGTAAGGGCGACGCCACCAGCACCGACCTCGACCCGACCGATGAAACCTATCTCAATATGTGGGCTTCGGTGAACATCACCGACGAGGATATCTTCACCCTCTCCAAGACCGAGGCAGACAACCTCTCGGCCAACTCGCTCAATACGCTCTACGGATCGTACTACTGCAAGGTGTCGGCCTACTGCAAGACGTTCTTCAGCAGCACAGATAAGCGTGCCGAACTGATCGGTAGGGTCGACGGTAACAGTGGGTCGTGCATGAAGTGGCAAGGACTTGAGGGAGCCCAGGCTGCCAGCAACATCCCCATCTTCCGCAAGTCGGAGATGGCGCTGATCATCGCAGAGTGTGAGGCTCGCAAGGGCAATATCGACGAGGCCAAGAAGTATCTCGGCTATACCGCCAAGCGCGATACCCAGTACGCTGCCGAGGACGGCACCTGCGACCTCAGTCTGCTGCCTTCCGACAAGGACGGTCTGCTCGACTTCATCTGGAAAGAAGGTGTGCGTGAGTTCTTCGGCGAGGGTCACTTCCTCTTCGAGGCCCGCCGTCTGGACAAGACCATCACCGTGATGGGCAGCAGATGTACCACCTTCAAGCCCGCCAAGTTTGTCTTCCCGATACCGTCGTCAGAAATCAACGCCGGATTTATGAAAGACCAGAACGAGAATTGGGCCGCCGCCCTCCCCGTGCGCGACAAATAGTAGTGCCGTACGGTTTTGCCAAAGGCGGAGATTTCAGCATCCGCCGAAGTGATGGTGAAAATATAAACCGCAAATCATGCGAAGTTGTTTTTCACCGTCAGTAAATAAAGCACACGGCTTTACTTCATAAAAATCTCAGCCGCCCGCCGGAATTGTTATTCCAGCGGGCGGCGTTTGTGTATGAGGGGATGGATAAGGAAAGTCAGGTAGGGCTGATAATGGTCTCGCGCTTTTTGCCGATTTTGAAAATCCTACCTCAGGGGACTACGCTTGGTGCGTCTACTTTCAAACCACTGCATAGCCGTCAAGTCGGCTCATCAATATACATCTATGGTATAGTCTTGATTGTTGGGGTTGGGTCCATACTTGTTGTCGGGTGCGCTCTCAAGGAGCGTGAAGATGAAGATGATGAATGAGCCGAGATACGGAATGAGGATGAGCAGGTAGAGCCATCCCGACTTGCCGCTGTCGTGCAGACGGCGTACGGTTACTGCGATGCTGGGGATGAGGACGGCCAGCGAGTAGATGACAAGGAGGGCTGTCATTACGCTTTCCGGACCCTTGCTGAAAAGACAACCGATGATGACACCGACGATGGAGACAGGGATGGACACGAGGATGTTGAACAATACAAAGTACCAAAACTCGGAGCGGCTGGCCCGTCCGGAGAATGTGGCGTATTTCGAGAATACGCTCTTCACTGATTCACTGAATCCCATAATGAATGTTGTTTAAAAGGTTAATAAAAGATTGTTATAGGGTGTCTTAGTTGGGAAAATCGGTTTTTTATGTCGGTATTGATGGGCCCGCTGTGGGCCCGTCAGTCCTCGTCGACAAGATGCAGTCCGTCGTCGCCGATGGTGATGAGGCGCTGGCGGTAGAGGTCGCCGACGGCTCGCTTGAACACCTTCTTGCTCACCTCGAAGCGGGCCTTGATGTCTTCAGCGTCGCTCTTATCGCCCAAGTCGCAGTAGCCGCCGTGCTTCTGGAGGTAGTCGAGCAGGGTGGCGGAGAAGTCGAGGGTGTGGCGGCGACCGGTGGGCTGGAGCGTGACGTCTATCTTGCCATCGGGCCGCAGGGCGGCGATATATCCCCGTAGGCGGTCGCCGGTGTGCACCTCCTTGAATATCTGGTCGTCGTAGACGAGTGCGGGATACTCGTTGTCGATGATCACCTTGAAGCCGAGGTCGGTCTTCTGCCATACGAGCACATCGACCTCATCGCCTTGCTTGTAGGGCCGGGGCGACGGGGCGAAGAAGTGTTCTACCTTGGCTGAGGCCACGATACGGTAACTCTCCTCGTCGACATGCACATGTACGATGTAGGCGTGTCCTTGCTGCATGTGCATCTTTTGTTCACGGAAAGGACAGAAAAGGTCTTTCAGCGGTCCCCACTTGAGGAAGGCACCGTACTTGTTGACCCAAGCCACCTCCAGGAAGGCAAAGTCGCCGACCGTGGCCAGCGGACGCTCGGTGGTGGCTACAGGACGCTCGTCGCCGTCGAGATAGATGAACACTTCGAGCTGGTCGCCTATCTTTGTGCCGCGTGGCACGTACTTCTTGGGCAGAAGAATCTCTCCTTCATCGCCGCCGTCGAGGTACAGTCCGAAGTCTACTTGCTTGACGACTTCGAGGGTATTGTATTTTCCGAGTTGTATGCCGTTCATATCGTTTCGTTTTCTTGTTTTTGGGTGGGTGCTGTGGTATCGGTGCCATCGGACTGTGTGGCCGTGGTCGTGTCGACAATCATGCCGTCGCGCAGGTGGATGGTGCGGTCGGTGATGGAGGCGAGTTGGTCGTCGTGGGTGACGATGACAAAGGTCTGTCCGAACTTGTCGCGCAGACGGAAGAAGAGGTTGTGCAGTTCGGTCTTGTTGTGGGAGTCGAGACTGCCGCTCGGTTCGTCGGCGAGGATGACCGCAGGACGGTTGATGAGGGCGCGGGCCACGGCGACGCGCTGCTTCTCACCGCCCGACAGTTCGGCCGGCTTGTGGTCGGCGCGGTCGGCGAGTCCCATGAAGTCGAGCAGTTCGCGGGCCTCCTTCTTGGCCTCAGAAGTTTTCTTGCCGGCGATGAAGGCCGGTATCATGATGTTCTCGATGGCGGTGAACTCAGGCAGGAGTTGATGAAACTGGAACACAAATCCCAAATGGCGGTTGCGGAAGTCGCTCACCTGTCGACCGTTGAGGCTACGCACGTCGATGCCGTCAATGGTGATGCTGCCGCTATCGGGCTGGTCGAGCGTGCCGATGATTTGCAGTAGGGTGGTCTTGCCGGCGCCGCTGGGCCCGACGATGCTCACCACTTCGCCTTTGTTGATGTGCAAGTCGATGCCTTTGAGCACCTGCAGCGGGCCGAAACTCTTGGTGATGCCTTTGATGTCTATCATAGTGTTTTTTCTTTTCTTTTTCCTTGATGGGGACGGTGTGGGTCAGCCTTGGCGTCCCAGCCGTGTCTTCACCCACTTGCCGATGGCCTCGTATGCACTGCTGTCCTCGGTGTGCTGCGGTTGGGCGAAGGTCATCTCGTCCATGGCGTCGCCGTGCTGGTCGGGGAAGACGATGATGATGTTCTTGCCCGAGAAGTGCTCGGTGATCTCTTCGGGCAGCCGGTCGAGGGCTGTCTTGTAGGACACGGTACCCTTGCGGGCCACAACGACAACGAACAGGTGGTCTTCGGCCACCGACTCGGCGAGCGTGGGCAACTCGTTCCAATGCTCCATCGGGGTGTATTCGCTGCGCACCTCGGGGTGGCGGCGCGATATGTAGTTGCGGATGAGGTCGAGCGTGTCTTGTCGTGCGTGGAACTCGATGCGGCACTCCAGATTGTCGGCCAGGCGCGAGATGCGCTCCAGCCATCGGTAAAAGCCTGGTTCGAACTGCGCCCTTGAGGGCACGGCCACGCGTATGCGGCGGATGGTGGAGAGCGGCTGGCGGAGCCGGGCCATGATGATTTGCGCATTGAGTCCGTTGAAGAGACTCTGATGGAAGGCCCCCCAGAACTTCTGCGACACCTCCTTGTGCATGTGCATGCCGATGATAATCTCCGAGGCATGAAACTCCTTGAAGGCGTGCTTGATGCCGTTGGCGATGTTGGCAGCCACCCGCACTTGGGTCGTCATGCGCACGTCGGCGGCCGCAGCGTAACTGGCCACCTGATCGAGCAGGCGCTCGCCGCGCTCCTGATTGGCGCGCATGTCGGCATCGTCGTACACGACGTTGAGGCCGACCAGTTCGCGGCCCTGCTTCGGGTCGCGCATGAGTATGGCCAGGTTGACCAGACGTATGGCGTATTCAGGGTAGCGTATGGGCAGGAGCATGCGCTCCTCCTCGTGGGGCGTGTCTTCGGGCATGTCCTTGTCGCGGAGGATAATCTGCTGGGCAGAGGCCTCGGTCACCATCGATGAGATGATGCAGGTGAGGAGAATCATGATCACCACCCCGTTGAGCATATCGTCGGTGACGAGATACTGGCCTGGTGCCACCTCCATCTGCATGCCCACCATCACCATGGCGATAGCGCCGGCGGCGTGGGCCGAGGTGAGTCCGAACATCATGTTGCCCGACGACTTGGGCAGACGGAACAGGCGGGCCGAGACGTAGGCGGCCACGGCTTTTCCCAGTGTGCCGCACAGGGTGATGGCCAGCACCACCCAGACGACGGCTCCGCCGGCGAAGAGCAGACGTACGTTGATGAGCATGCCGACACCGATGAGGAAGTAAGGGATGAAGAGGGCGTTGCCAGTGAACTCGATGCGGTTCATCAGCGGTGATACGTGCGGTATGTACCGGTTCATGATCAAGCCGGCCATGAACGCACCGAAGATACCTTCCAGGCCGATGGCTTCGCTCAGGGCGGCGCAGAGAAAGAGGATGGAGAGTACAAAGATAAACTGCATGACGGCGTCGCTGTAGCGGCGCAGAAACCATCGTGCCAGCCTTGGTACGGCCAGGGTGACGGCGATGCAGTAGATGGCAAACTTGGCGGCGAACAGTAACCAGAACGTGGCTCCGCCTCCGCCGTTGTGCAAAGCGACAAGGGCGGCAAGGGCGACAAGGGCCATGAGCAGCGAGAGCATCGACGACCCTACGCTCAGGGCAACGCTCGGTTTGCGTTGTAGACCGTAGCGGCTGACGATAGGGTAGGCCACCAGCGTATTGGAGGCCATGATGCAGCCCAGCAACATCGAAGCCTGATGACTGTATCCCAGCCCGAACAGACTGACGGCGTAGGTGAGGATGAAGGGAGCGGTGAAGGTGGCCAAGCCGAAGAAGACAAACCGTCGGCTCTTCTTGCGTATGCCTTCGATGTCCATCTCAAGCGATGCGAGGAACATGATGTAGTACAGACCTACCTTGCCGAAGAGTTCGAAGGAGTTGTCGCGTACCAGTATGTTGAGTCCGTATCGGCCTACAAGTACGCCTGCCAACACCATGCCGATGATATGCGGAATGCGCAGTTTTCCCATGATGATAGGTGCCGACAGGATGATGATGAGCACCACCAGGAAGATGAGTGTCGGGTCGGTGATGGGAAAGTATGAGGCAAGGTTGGTCATGGTCATGGCGTTACTCTATGCAAACTTACGCATTTTCTTTCGATTTTGTGTATCTGACGATGGAAAAGTTTCCTTTTGTACGGCAAATGAGGGACGGTGGGTACTGGGAAACACTTTTTTTAAGTAGGTATTCAAAATTATTTGTATAAACAATATCTGCTGACATTTATATAATTTTGAATACCTACTTAATAATCCGCTGGCAGTCACCAGCGCGGTTTCAGGCAGAAGGTCATCTCCTCGCCGCTTGTGGGATGGGTGAACGTGATGCGGCCGGCGTGCAGCATGAGCCGCTGGGCGGCATGGCCGTAGAGCGTGTCGCCCACGATGGGACAACCGAGACCATCGGCGTGGGCACAGTGTACGCGCAACTGGTGGGTGCGGCCTGTCACGGGGCGGAGCAGTATGTGGGTGGTGTGGCCGTCGGTGCCGAGTATCTCGTATTCGGTGATGGCCGGTTTTCCATAGACGGGGTCGACCACTTGGCGAGGACGGTCTGTCGGGTCAGGTCGCAAGGGAAGGCTGATTTGTCCCCGGGGGGCGGCCTTCGGCGTGCCTTCAAGAACGGCCTCGTACGCTTTGCGTATGCTGTGGCGCAAAAACTGGTCTTGCAGGTGGCGGTATACATCGAGCGACTTGGCGATGAGCATCAGTCCGCTGGTGGCCATGTCGAGCCGATGTACCACGAGCGGACCGTCGGCCTCCGGCCACCGTCGGCGTGCGAGGCTGTATACCGACTCTCTGTCGGTGGTGCCGGGTACGCTGAGCAGGTCGTCGGGCTTGTAGACTACGGCCAGTGCCTCGTCCTCGTAGACCACCTCTATGGCTTTGCCGCTGTCGGTGGCCAACGGATTGGCCTCCACATCGAGCCCGCGCAGCATGTGGGTCAGTATGGGCAGACACTTGCCGCGGCAGGCCGGATAGTACTGTCCGTCGTGTCGTATCTCGCCCGTCGGCGAAGGTCCTACCCAAAACTCGGCCATACAGAGCGGGCGAAGTCCGTGCAGGTAGGCGTACTGCAACAGTTTGGGGGCGCAGCAGTCGCCGGCACCCGAGGGCGGCGTATGCTGGGGCGTGTCGGCAAAGATGTCAGGCAGACGGCGGCGGTGGCCGTTGGCGTCGAGCAGGTCGTACTGGTCGAACAGCCAGGCCTGCAACCGCTCGCTGGCTTCGCGCCGTTGATGCCGGAGCGAGTCAGTCTCGGCATCGTAGGCGTTGAGCCTCTCCTCAGCGGCCTCGATGCGTGCGGCGTGGGCCTGCCGCAGACGGCGCAGTTCGGCTTTCATGTACTGGCTCTCGCGGATGAGCGCAGCCTGTCCGTCGGCATCCAGTGGTGGGTCGGCCTTGCGTAGGCGGTCGCGTCGTGCCTTGGCTTCTGCCATCTCTTTTTTGTAGGTGGCGAGGTCGCGGTCGCGTGCGGTGGTGGCGGCATCGCGGTCGCGTACCAACTCTTGTCGCTGGGACGACTGTTCTCTTTGGCGGATGCGGGCATTGATATCCGAGATGCGGCGCTCCCCGGTCTTGAATGGGCCGTCGGGGGCCTGCGCATCGTATACCGAAGGCACAAACCACGGCCTGTCGCCTCGCCCGGACAACAGTCCGGAGTAGGCGGCCAAGAATCCGACCGAGGTTGTCCCGTCCTTGTCGGCTGCGCATCGCTTCGCATCATCCGCCACGACCAGTACGCCGAACATTTTTCCACCTGCCTCGCCCGCCATCAAGCGTTGCCCGTCGATATGCAGACGTACCTCGTCGGCCGCCATCCGGCAGAGCGGATGAGGCTCATAACAAAAAGGGTAGGTGAATTGTCGAGGCGGCTGTATGTCAGTATGGAGTGGGTGGAATAACATATTCATAAGTAGGTATTCAAAATTATTTGTATATATGGGTCAGCAGATGTCTATTATACTTTGACATGTCTCTGCACCTTCTTTTCGCCTGTATGCCCGGCTTTCATCGGTCGTGTAGCCCGCTACACTCCCTCTTCTACCCGAACATACAAACGAAAATAAGGCACATATCCATATCAAATAATTTTGAACACCTACTTAATTGTAGACAGGTATCAGTCGTCCACGGAGAAGAGCGGGTCTTCGGGCATGACGGTGACAGGTTTCGTATCGAACTCCTTGAGTAGGTTCTCCGGTACGTACTTCTTGTCGACAACAAGGCGGAACATGTACTCATTGAACCAGCGGTTGGTCATGATGAGGCACCCCTTTTCGCCGTACGATGGTCCCCAACTGTTTTCTACCTTCCACTTCACGGGATTGCCGTCGGCGTCAAGATCGACGGCGGTGAGGGTCATGGCGTGTGTCGATCCGCTGTCGAAGGTGGAGATGCGGTCGGCCTTGTTCATGCCGAAGGTGGTGGAGAAGAGCGAACCGTAGTCGTAGTTCTCGGTGTCGAGGAAGCCGCGCTCCCGGTCGAGTTGCTTGCCTACGTCGTAGGAGGAGTACATCTTCTTGCCGTCCTTGAGCGAGGCGATGGCCAGTTGGGCAATCTCGCTGGTCGGAAGGTTGAGGTACTTCCAGTTGGTGCCGTCGTATACGTGGCGGTCGTATTCTACTTCATAGGTCTTGTGGTAGGGGCGGCGCGGGTCGTTCATCACCATGATGAATGTGCCTTTGAGCGGTTCGCCCACTGTGGCTTTGTAGAATTCGAGCGGGGTGTACTTCTTGGCTTCGCCTACGGGCTTGCCGTCCTTGTTGCGGAACTGGTAGGTGAACTCCTTGACGGGTTCGCCCAGGGTGACGGCCAGCATGTGGTAGATGGTGGCGAGCATCTCGCTCTTGCGGGCTTCGATGGCTATGGCTTTCTTGCCGTCGGCTACCATCTTGCGCAGTTCGAGTCCGTACTCACGGAGTTTCGAACTGATGAGGCTTGACATCTTCGAGGTGTTCTCGGCAGAGAAGGTCTCGGGCTGTACCGACTTGGGCACAAGGCCGTACTTCGGGGCGAGGTCGGCGATACCGCAGAAGGTGCCGCCGTCGTTGATGGGGTTCTTGAAGAAGAACTGTACACGGACGTCGTCCATCGGTTTCTTGGCATTGTCGATGACACCCTGCAACATGAGGTTGGCCTTCTCCAGTTGGTCGTAGAAGAAGAGGTAGTCGTGGGAGAACTCCACGGTGAGGCTGTCGCCGTGCTGACGGGCGAAGTCGGAACGCAGTACGTTGAGACCGGAGAACATCCAGCAGCGGCCCGAACTCTTCTGGTCGTGTATGTTCTGCTTGGGGGTCTCTATGCTGAAGTGGGTGTCAAAAGAGCCTTGGTTGGCGAAGTTCTTGGCCAGATTGTCAATCTTGTTTGACGCGATGGCGTTGAACAGTGCCTTGTCGGTGGAGGTGGAGGGCTGGGCGGCTTCTATCTTGTGGAGCATGGAAGCGGAGATACCGCCTCCGGCATTCTGTGCCGATGCCTGCATGGTGAGGCAGAGGGCGAGGGTGAGGACGGAGAGTTTCGTTTTTTTCATAGATGGTGGTGATATTTTGGTGAACTTGTCCGGCGATAGCGTCTCGCCGGCGTAATGGCCCTTGGGTCAGTCTTGGGGGGCTTGTGGAAGTCGGAAGAGCGAGAAGTTGACGCTGCCGTAACTGCGGTGTTCCACAAAGCGCGGGTCGGCGGAGAAGTCGTTGTGCTTGCCGTGCTCGAAGACGAGGATGCCATCGGGGGCGAGTAGTCCGGCGTCGAAGATGCGTGCCGGAATCTCTTCCAGTTCGGGAAGCGCATAAGGAGGGTCAGCGAAGATGATGTCGAACTTCTGTCGGCAACTCTTCAGAAAGCGGAATACGTCTCCGCGGATGAGGATGTCGTTGTCGGCTTCTATCTTTTTCATGCACTGGCGGATGAAGGCGGCATGGTCGCGGTCGCCCTCGACGCTTACTACCTGCTGGCAGCCGCGTGACAGCAGTTCGAGCGAGATGCTCCCCGTGCCGGCGAACAGGTCGAGGGCGACGGCACCGTCAAAGTCTGTGTAGCCCTGGAGTACGTTGAAGATGTTCTCTTTGGCGAAGTCAGTGGTGGGCCGGGCCTTGAAGGTGCGCGGTATGTCGAAGTGCCGGCCTTTGTATTTTCCTGTGATGATTCTCATCTTGTCGTGGCATATAGGGCCTGCACGTCGAAGGGCATGATGGTTTTGGAGAGTATTCCCGATGCGTCGGTGCCGGCCAAAGGATTGGTCTTTTGTATGTGGTTGAGAAATCTGCCCAGTGTCGTGTCGAGTTCGGCAGCGTAGGGCACGCCGCCTACAATGTACAGTTCGTCGGTCTGGCTGTCGTAGCCGAGTTGCTTCCACGTGTTGAGCAGGAAGTATGCGGCATCGGCGCAGTGGGTGGCGTCGAAGGCGTTGCAGAATTCGAAGCGGTTGCGTCGGAAGGCCATCACCTCGACGCGGCGGTCGTGGAAGTAGGCGAAAAGTTTGCGTGTCGTGCCCGAGAAACTGCGGCCCAGAAGGTAGTTCCATACGGGCTGTACGATGGGCATGAACGTATATTGCCGGAAGTGGTCGCCGACAACGACACGCAGGTCGCGCGGTATGGCGAAGAGGGCCACGGCGTTGAGCCCGGTTACTGCGCTCGACAGTACTTCCTCGTTCTCCTGTAGAGGGAAGGTGTACTTGTAGAGGGCAGTGGCCTTGTCTGCCGAATATTCCTCGGCGGGAATGAGCGATACGGGTGCGTCGACCATCACGACCGCCTCGTCAGCCCCGAGCGAAAGCAGTGGACTGTCGGTGAAGGCCTGACGCAGGTTGGCTGCGGGCGAGATGCCCGCCTTGGCGGGATAGCGCTCGTACTTGATGATGCCTTCCTGTTGCGGCCGGGTGGCGGCAAAGGCCAGGGTGTTTCGGCTGATGCGTATGGTCGTTCTCATTGTTGATAGGCTATTCTTTATCTTTCACACCATATCTTCTATACAATGTCGTGTGGTTGATGGTGTGGGCGGCGGAACTATTCCCAGTTGCCGGCATTGTCGGTAGGGGTGTCGACGTCGCCGATTTTGAGACCGGCGTAGCGGCCTGAGGTGTTGGCCGCCTCTGTGAGGTTGGCCACCGATGTGGCATCGAGATCGTCGAGATAACTGCTATAGGGAGCGGCGCACTCCAGCAGAGGAATGGTGCGGCCCGACTTGGCTATCTGTACGGTAGCGGCGAGACTGAATACCTGTCCGCCGGAGTAGGGTATGTAGCGCAGACTATCGGCTAAGTACCCCCGTGCGGTGAGCGTGTCGAAACTTTCCGTATACAGACCGGTGGCCTTGCGGTAGCGTTCCTCGGCGCTGCGTATCTGCAAGAGGCGGCGCTTGACGCTCTCCTCCCGTCGCGCTTGCTCGCGTCCGAAGCGTATCGGGGCCGAGACACTGAGGTAGCAGAGCGTGGCCAATGCCAGTACGCAGACGGTCAGGATGATGTTGGTGCGTCGCATGGTCGGATCAGAGCAGAGTCAGCGTGTAGAGATAGACTACCGCTGCGGGCATGGCCATGAGCGAGGAGTCGAACCGGTCGAGCATGCCGCCGTGTCCGGGGAGTATGTTGCCGCTGTCCTTGATGCCGAGGGTGCGCTTGAAGAGCGATTCTACAAGGTCGCCCCAGGTGCCGAAGACCACGACCACAAGGCCGAGTCCCATCCATGCGGGTATGCTCAGGGCTACGGGGGTGAGTCCCTCGCTACTGTTTTCTATATATCCGATGAGGGCGGCTACGGCCAGGACAAGTATGCCGCCGCCGATGCTGCCTTCCCAACTCTTGCCCGGACTGACGCGGGGAAAGAGTTTGTGCTTGCCGAAGAGCGAACCGCTACAGTAGGCACCCGTGTCGTTGGTCCAGAGGAAGATGAATATGCTGAGGGGCAACAGGCTGTTGAAGGCGATGCCGTGACCTGTGTCCTGAAAGGCCAGCACGTTGACCATAGAGAAGGGAAGGGCGATATACATCTGTGAGAGCATCGTGTAGGCCCAGTTGATGATAGGGTTGGCACTCTTGGTGTACAATTCGCTGATGAACAGGTAAATCACGGTGAGCAGGTAGGGTATGAAGACGGCACTGGGGGTCAGTCCCGAACAAAAACCTGCTACGGCAAGGAAAAAATAGACGCCGGCGGCGGTCGAGATAAAGCGGTTGACGGTGACGCCTTCCACATTGTTGACCAGTCCGGTGAACTCCCATACGGCCAGTCCGGTAATGAGGGCAAACAGGGCTATCATACCTTCGGGCACACGGAAGCCCACGACGATGATGGCGACGAACAGCACGCCCGTGATGGTGCGTGTGATGAGGTTTTTCATTTTCTCGCTCATGCGTTTATTCAGTCTTTGTTTTCTTTTTCAGTGATTTCGTCTTCGGCCGTGTGGCTCTCCTGGGCAGCGGCGGCCTCCTTGGCGGCCTGTGCTTCGGCCTGTGCCTTCTCATGCTCGGCTTGTGCGGCTTTCACTGCCTCGGGCATATCTTCGAGTTTCGGCGTGTTGTCCTCGATGATTTCCTGTGAGCGGCTCACCCACGGACGTTTGCCGAAGATGCGTTCCACGTCTTCTGCGTAGATGACCTCGCGGGCTACGAGCAGGTCAGCCAATTGGCGATGGCCGTCGGCGTGCTCCTTGAGGATGGTCTTGGCGCGGTCGTACTGGTTGTTGATCATGCGGAGTACCTCGTCGTCGATGACCTTTGCGGTGGTCTCTGAGTAGGGACGCTGGAACTGGTATTCCTGATTGTTGTAATAGCAGATGTTGGGCATGCGGTCGCTCATACCTGCGTAGGCAATCATGCCGAACGCACTCTTGGTGGCACGCTCAAGGTCGTTCATGGCACCGGTGGAGATGTGTCCGGTGCAGAGTTCTTCGGCAGCGCGGCCACCGAGCAGAGCGCACATCTCGTCGAGCATCTGCTCTTTGGTGGTAATCTGACGCTCTTCGGGCAGGTACCATGCGGCACCGAGTGACTGTCCGCGGGGCACAATGCTTACCTTGACGAGCGGGTTGGCATGCTCGCAGAACCATGAGATGGTGGCGTGGCCGGCCTCATGGAAGGCGATGGCACGCTTTTCCTCGGCGGTCATCACCTTGGTCTTCTTCTCCAAGCCGCCAATGATACGGTCGACAGCATCGAGGAAGTCCTGCTTGCTGACGTATTTCTTGTTGTGGCGGGCGGCGATGAGGGCAGCCTCGTTGCACACGTTGGCGATGTCGGCACCCGAGAATCCCGGGGTCTGGCGCGAAAGAAAGTCTACATCGACGGAGTCGTCGGTCTTCAGCGGGCGCAGGTGTACGTTGAAGATAGCCTTGCGCTCGGTGAGGTCGGGCAGGTCGACATTGATCTGGCGGTCGAAACGTCCTGCGCGCAGAAGAGCCTTGTCAAGCATGTCGACGCGGTTGGTGGCGGCGAGGATGATAACACCACTGTTGGTGCCGAATCCGTCCATCTCGGTGAGCAGGGCGTTGAGCGTGTTCTCGCGCTCGTCGTTGCCACCCATTGAGGGGTTCTTGCTGCGGGCGCGTCCTACGGCATCAATCTCGTCGATGAAGATGATACAAGGGGCTTTCTCCTTGGCCTGGCGGAAGAGGTCGCGCACGCGGCTTGCACCGACACCGACGAACATCTCTACAAAGTCTGATCCGCTCATGGAGAAGAAGGGTACGCTCGCTTCTCCGGCCACGGCCTTGGCCAGAAGGGTCTTTCCGGTTCCCGGAGGACCTACGAGCAGGGCACCCTTGGGTATCTTTCCACCGAGTTCGGTGTATTTCTGCGGTTCTTTGAGGAAGTCTACAATCTCCTGCACTTCCTGCTTGGCGCCTTCCTGTCCGGCTACGTCCTTGAACGTGATGCCGAGGTCGTTGCCCTTCTCGTACATCTTGGCTTTGCTCTTGCCTACGCTGAACACGCCGCCACCTCCGACTCCTCCGCCCATACGGCGCATAAGGAAAATCCATACGGCGATGATGAGGAAGAAACCGCCGAAGTTGACAATCAGGTTGGTGAAGAGACTGTTGGTCTCGTTCTCATAACTATAGTCGGCTATCTTGTGCGACTGCTGGGCCTGTGCGAGGTAGCGGTCGAGTTCGTCCATCGGGCCGACATTGACCTTGACGAACGGGTCTTTGCCTACCTGGCGCGCACTTGTGCCGAATACGTCGCGTATATTCTTGGCGCGAACGTACATGCGGAGGGTACGCTTGTCGTTGTTGACCACCACCTTTTGGGCGTAGCCTTTGTCGACGTAGGTCTTGAATTTGGTATAGGTGGCTTCCTGAGCAGGGGTAGCACCGCCCATGAGCGCGTCATCGCCACCGGTGAAGAAGAGCACGGCGAGGGCGATGATGATAAGGGTGTAGAGCCAGTTCATATTGAACCGCGGCATCTTGGGCTGGTTGTTGTCAGGCTGTTGATTGCTGTTGTTGCTCATATCTTTCTTTCTTGTCGGACCGACATCTGTATGCCGGCCTTCGCATGGATTAGTCGATGTTGGGGACGTGGGTCAGTTTGGCATCCTGCCAGAGATTTTCGAGATCGTAGTACTGGCGTGTCTCGGGCAGGAAGATGTGTACCAGTACGTCGGAGTAGTCCATAGCGACCCACTGGCTGAGACCAAGACCTACGACGTGGGTAGGCTTTTCGCCGAGTTCCTCACGGGCCATGTCGCCTACTGACTCGCAGATGGCCTCTACCTGTGCGGGCGAGTTGCCTTGGCAGATGATGAAGTAGTTGGCTACGGTGCCGTCGAGGTCGCTGAGGTCAGCGATGGTGATGTCCTGTCCTTTCTTTTCTTGTATGCCTTTGGTGATGACTTCTACCAGTTTGTTGTTCTTTTCCATTCAGTCTTTTGCTTGTGGTTTTGTTGCGTTTACTTTGTTATTTAGCCTTTTTATTCAATGTACAAAGATACAGTGAATTATCCGAAAAACGCCGGTTTGCCGTTTACAATTTGTTTTTTTTAGAGAATGTGTATATCGCTTGGCTCCCTGCGTAGACGGACTGTATTGAGTGTCTTGCAAAAACCGTACCGCTTTTGTGCTTCCTGTGCTTTGATGATGGTAAAAAACATTAATGGAGGTGGTTTGGATGGTGTGTATTGTCGTATGGCAGAAGCAAAATACTTGTTTTCCCTTCTGAAAAGTGGAGCGGATAAGGTGGTATTCTGAAGGCCGAACCCGAAAATGCAATGTTTTTTTGAAAAAAATGACAAAAATGTTTGGTGTTCGGGAAAAGATGATTAACTTTGCATCGCAATTCCAAAACGAGTTGCTTGATTATTGGGATATGGTGTAATGGTAACACTACAGATTCTGGTCCTGTCATTCTTGGTTCGAGTCCGAGTATCCCAACAAAGAAGAGCGTCATCCATAAGGGTGACGCTTTTTTTTGTGTCCGCTTTCCCGTATTTTCAAGAATGAATTGCTCCCGGTAATCTGTGTTTTATGATGCGTACGTCCGGTAAGCAGTAAAGACAAAGGGACTATGCCTGCATTTTGGCATAGTCCCTTTGTGATAATTCTCGTATGTATTTTTTGGCGTGCGTCTTAGAATTCCGCCGACTTCGGTGTACGGGGGAAGGGGATGACGTCGCGGATGTTCTGCATACCGGTGACGAACAGGATGAGTCGCTCGAAGCCGAGACCGAATCCGGCGTGGGGGCACGAACCGTATTTGCGGGTGTCGAGATACCAGGTCATGTCCTTCATCGGGATGTGGCGGTCTTCGATCTCGCCCATCAGTTTGTCATAACTCTCCTCACGCACTGATCCGCCGATGATCTCTCCGATCTGCGGGAAGAGCACGTCGGTGCCCTGTACGGTCTGGCCTGACTTGCCGCCGAAGCCGGATTCCTCCTCGTCTATCTTCATGTAGAAGGCTTTGATGGCTTTCGGGTAGTTGGTCATGATGACAGGCTTCTTGAAGTGCTCCTCGACGAGGAAACGCTCATGCTCGGAGGCGAGGTCGTCGCCCCACTCGCAGGGGAACTCAAACTTCTTGCCGTTCTTGATGGCTTCCTGCAGTATGCGGATACCTTCGGTGTAGGGCAGGTGTACGAATTCGGAGTCGAGCACGCCTTGCAGACGGGCGAGCAGCCCCTTGTCTATCATCTTGTTGAGGAACTCCAGGTCGTCCTTGCAGTGCTCAAGAGCCCAGCGTATGCAGTACTTGATGAAGTCTTCTTCGAGTTCCATCAGTCCGTCGAGGTCGAGGAAGGCCACTTCAGGCTCCACCATCCAGAACTCGGCGAGGTGACGGGGTGTGTTCGAATTCTCGGCACGGAAGGTCGGGCCGAAGGTGTAGATGGCACCGAGGGCGGTAGCGCCCAGTTCGCCTTCCAACTGTCCCGATACGGTGAGCGAAGTCTGCTTGCCGAAGAAATCGTCGGAGTAGTCTATCTTACCGTCCTCGTCCTTCTTGAGGTTGTAGAGGTTCTTGGTGGTCACCTGGAACATTTGGCCTGCACCCTCGCAGTCGCTGGCAGTGATGAGAGGAGTGTTGAAGTAGAAGTAGCCGTGCTCGTGGAAGTAGGTGTGGATAGCCATGGCCATGTTGTGGCGGATGCGCATAACAGCACCGAAGGTGTTGGTGCGGAGGCGCAGGTGGGCATACTGGCGCATGTACTCGAAGGTCTGTCCCTTCTTCTGCATGGGGTAGTCTGATCCGCAGGTACCGTAGATCTCAAGGCTTTCGCACTGTATCTCGGAGGTCTGTCCCTTGCCCTGGCTCTCAACAAGTGTGCCGACGGCGCAGATGCAGGCTCCTGTGGTAATCTGCTTGAGCAGGTCGGCGTCGAACTTTGTGGGGTCGACGACGATCTGTATGTTGTTGATGGTCGAACCGTCGTTGAGGGCGATAAAGTCAACGGCCTTGCTGCTGCGGTGGGTTCTTACCCATCCTTTCACGCAGACGGTGTCTCCGAAACTGGTGCTACGGAGAGCGTCTACCACCTTTGTACGTTTTGTTTTCTCCATTGTTTTTCTGATTTTTAGAACACGCCTTTATTCGAATGCGCCCATCTGGAGCATTTCCACTTCCTTCTGGGTGAGGAAGCGCCAGTCGCCGCGGCGCAGGTTCTTCTTGGTCAGTCCGGCGAACTGTACACGGTCGAGTTTGACAACGCGGTAGCCGAGATGCTCGAAGATACGGCGTACGATGCGGTTTTTGCCGCTGTGTATCTCGATGCCCACCTGACTCTTGTCGGTCTCGGAAGCATACTCTATGGCGTCGGCATGTATCTCGCCGTCTTCCAGTTCGATACCGTCAGCGATCTGCTGCAGGTCGTGTGCGGTGACGTTCTTGTCGAGGTATACATGGTAAACCTTCTTCTTGAGGAACTTCGGGTGGGTGAGTTTCGAGGCGAGGTCACCGTCGTTGGTGAGCAGGAGCACGCCAGTGGTGTTGCGGTCGAGGCGTCCTACGGGGTAGATGCGCTCGGGACAAGCGTCCTTGACGAGATCCATGACGGTCTTTCTCTGTTGCGGGTCGTCACTGGTGGTGACGCAGTCTTTGGGCTTGTTGAGCAGTACGTATACCTTCTTTTCGAGGGTGACAGGCTGGTCGTGGAACATCACGACATCAGTGCGCATTACTTTTGATCCCAGTTCGGTCACTACGGTGCCGTTGACGGTCACTACTCCTGCCTGGATGAAGTCATCGGCTTCGCGGCGGCTGCATACACCGGCGTTGGCGAGGTACTTGTTCAGACGGATGGGCTCGTTGGGGTCGATATGGGTCTCGGCGTACTCGATACGCTTCTTCAGACTATATTTGGCATTGGGATCGTAGTCGGCTGAGTGCTGACGGTAGCCGCCTTGCTGATAGCCACCGCGCTGCTGGTATCCACCGCGCTGCTGATAGCCACCACGCTGCTGATAGCCACCGCGCTGCTGATAGCCGCCACGCTGCTGATAGCCACCGCGCTGCTGGTATCCGCCCTGCTGATAGCCACCTTCTTCCTGCTGGCCTTCGGCGTTGTAGCGAGGACGGTAGCCACCTTGTTGGTGTGACTGGTAGCCACCCTGCTGTTGGTCGTCGCCATTGGCAGGATTGTTGTTGTAGCGGGGACGGTAGCCGCCCTGCTGACGGGGCTGATAGCCTCCCTGCTGTCCGTCGGCGTTGTAGCGAGGACGGTAGCCACCCTGCTGACGGGGCTGGTAGCCGCCTTGCTGCTGGTCGTCGCCGCCGGCATTGTAGCGGGGACGGTATCCACCGGCGTTGTTATTGTTGTTGTAGCGGGGACGGTAGCCACCTTGCTGACGGGGCTGGTAGCCGCTTTGCAGGCCGGCACCGAATCCTTCGGGGCGGAATCCGCCCTCGTCGCTGCTTTCGTTTCTGTCTGTATTGTTGTAGGGACGTGCTGAGTGAATGCGCGGACGGCGTCCGCTCACGCTGCGGTACTCTTTCTGGTAGCCGTTAGACTGACGGCCATATCCTTCTGTGTTTGTCTTGGGCTCTGCCGATGATTGCGGCTGTTCCTGTGGCTTGTTTTCGAATTCTGAATCCATAACGATAATATGTTCTTGTTGTTGGCCTCACGGCCTGGGTTAATAATTTTTTTTTCTTTCTCTTTATTTATTTCTTATCTTATCCTTCTTGTATATGTATCGGGCGATGTCTGTTTTTATAATGCCCGTTTGTGCTTCATATATTAATAAGGTGACGGCAATACATTTTATATATATAGTGACGGCAATGTTTTTTTATTGCCGTCACTATGATATGTTTTTAGATACCGGTGTAGTTGTGGGGCGTGATGGCCATCAGTTCGGCCTTGACCTCGTCGCTGACGTTGAGCGTGCTGATAAACTCGTGTATGGTCTCTTCGGTCATGGTCTTATTGGTGCGGGTGAGTGCCTTGAGTGCCTCGTAGGGATGGGGGTAGGCTTCGCGGCGCAGTATGGTCTGTATGGCTTCTGCTACTACTGCCCAGGTGTTGTCGAGGTCTTCGGCGATCTTGTGCTCGTTGAGTATGAGTTTGCGCAGACCCTTGAGCGTGCTTTGTATGGCGATGATGCCGTGTCCGATAGGAGTACCGATGTTGCGCAGTACGGTAGAGTCGGTCAGGTCGCGCTGCAGGCGGCTGACGGGCAGTTTCTGAGCGAGGAACTGGAGTATGGCGTTGGCGATGCCGAGGTTGCCCTCAGAGTTCTCGAAGTCGATGGGGTTCACCTTGTGGGGCATGGCCGATGAGCCTACCTCTCCGGCTTTGATCTTCTGTTTGAAGTACTCCATAGAGATGTACATCCAGAAGTCGCGGTCGAGATCGATGATGATGGTGTTGATGCGGCGCAGTGCATCGAATACGCTGCCGAGACAATCGTAGTTGCTGATTTGTGTGGTATACTGTTCACGCTCAAGTCCGAGTTTTTCGCTGACAAACTTGTTGCCGAAGGTCTTCCAATCGTATTCAGGGTAGGCTACGTGGTGGGCATTGTAGTTGCCGGTGGCTCCGCCGAACTTGGCGGTCATGCGGCATTCGCGGAGTTGGCGCAACTGCTCTTCGAGGCGGTAGACAAACACCATGACCTCTTTGCCCAAACGGGTGGGCGATGCAGGCTGTCCGTGAGTCTTGGCGAGCATGGGCACGTCTTTCCACTCTTCGGCGTACTGGCGCAGTTGGTCGATGAGTTCTTCGACCATCGGACAATATACATCGGCGAGGGCCTCCTTGATGGAGAGAGGTACGCTGGTGTTGTTGATGTCTTGTGAGGTGAGGCCGAAGTGGATGAACTCTTTGTAGGCGTCGAGTCCGCCAATCTTGTCAAATTCTTCCTTGATGAAATATTCTACGGCTTTCACGTCGTGGTTGGTCACCTTCTCGATGTCCTTGACGCGCTGGGCGCAGGTCTCGTCGAACTGGCGGTAGATGTCGCGAAGGGTTTCAAACAGGTTGTGGTCGAATGTGGCGAGTTGCGGCAAGGGCAGTTCGCAAAGGGTGATGAAGTACTCTATTTCCACACGTACCCTGTATCGTATCAGGGCGTATTCCGAGAAATATTCGGCCAGGGGTTCGGTTTTTCCTCTGTATCTTCCGTCAATGGGCGAAATGGCAGTCAGCAAATCGAGTTTCATAAAAAAAGAAAATGATAATATGTATATTACTAGTCTGCAAAATTAGTAATTAATTCTGAGACTATAAGAAAACATTTACAAAAGTTCTATAAAACTTGCCTTTGCATCGTGTTTCTTTTCCGCCCTGCCTCAAAGTGCTTGTTACATGATGCCGGTCTCTTTGTCTTTGTTCTCGATTCTCCGGTCTGCTTCCTTGTATTTCTTTCCGCCGGACAGCCGCCATGCTACACTGAGTTGCACACTGTTGCCTGCATCTTTCGAGTACTGGCTTGTGCATTTGTTGACCATCCGGTTGAGCATGGTGGCGCGGTTGGTCAGCGGATTGTGTTGGAAGGGATTTGTGCAGTACAGGGTGATGTCGCAGTTGCCGATGTGGTAAGCGGCTGCCGCCATGATTGCGCCGGCGTTGTACCCCTTCAACTCCGCCTCCATGAAGCGCCATCCGCTGTCGGCTGACAGTTGCACCGTCCATTTCCCGAAATATCCGGTCAGGTAGGCGGAGGCGCCGAACGCCGTGTAGCAGTGGTTGTAGTCGTCTCCACGGTTGAAGAATCGGCCCATGCCGCCGCTGACGGCCAGCGAGAGATGGTCGGCGATGATGTTGATGCTACTATAACTGTTCAGATAGAGCATGTTGCAGTGCGGCTGGTTGGTCGACGAGTACAGAAACTGGTTGTCCTCCGTGCGGGTGTATTTTCCCATGTTGCAGTTGTGGTTGAGGCGGTACATGGCCGACAACTGGGTGTAAAAGCCCGGACGGTTGTACGAGACAGTAAGATTGTTTTCCAGTCGGCTGCTGGGTTTGAGTGCCGGGTTGCCCACCTTCCATTCCATGCTGTTCTGTCGTATGCGCGTGTCGGAGATCATCGCGATGTTCGAGATGTGTTGCGACAACTCGATGCTATATGACAGGTTCACGCCTGCCGGCAGTGGGTACGACAACTGCATCTTCGGTCGCCACAGCCAGTAGTCGTATGTGTTTTCGCCTTGTCGGTAGTGGGTATAACTGGCCCCTATGCCGGTCATGTATCCCAATTTTCCCAACGTGCCGTTGATCTGGACGTAGGTGTAGGTGTCCGTCCGGTGGATGTCGTTTGTGCTGACCACGTCTCCGCGGTAGAGATTGCCGGTATATTTCCATGTGGTGTTCAGACCGGCCGAAAATGTGAAGGGCTTGAGCCGGTTTTCGTATATCGCCTCGCCTATCAGAGAGTAGGTGTTGCCATCCACGTCGTAGGCATAGGCTCCGCCCTCATCGTAGTAGTTGTTGCCCAACGTTTGGATGTACGTTCCCACGGCATTGACCGTCAGCGACTGGTGTTTTCCCAACTGCCGTTGGTAGTAGAGGTCGAGTGCGGGTGTGGTACTTCTCTCCTTGCTGCTTTCGGTTGCGGTATAGTCAGCCTTGCCGGTCTCGGTGATCAGCCAGTGGGAGAAGGTGCGGGGACTGTTGCTCAGTGCCGTCGAGAGCGTAGCCTGAAACACATAGGTGGCACTGTCGGCCAAGTTGTATCTCAGTTCGATGGAGTTGTTGTAAGCGCGAGTACGGTTGTCCAGCATGTTTCGGTTGATGCTATACTGCGTGCCATCGGCGAGCAGATAGTTGGCCGTCTCGCTTGTCAGACTTCCTTTCGTGTCCCGGTAACCCTGTTCGTAGAAGATGCGAAACTGGCTTTTCCTGTTGTTGACCGAGGCGTAGACATTGTTGAAGCCGTTGGCCGCTGTCAGCGTGTTCGTGGCCTGTGCGCCTACGGAGTAACCAGTGGTAGAGCGGCGTGTCCGGATGTTGACCACGTAGGCGATGCCGTTGCCGTAGCGTACACCGGGAGCGTCGATATAGTCTACCGACGTGATGCTCGACACGTCTATCGATTGCAGGTCGTTGGTGTTGGCTATGATGCCATTGATTCTGACCTGCACTTCGCCCCGGTTGGATATCGACTGTATGGAACGCGACATCTCGTTGATGCGAAGGTCGGGAAGTGTGAGTTTCTGCAACAGAGAGTAGCCGTTATGGGAGTGCTCTTTCTCCACTTTGGTAGGGTATATTGTCCTACCGTCAACGCGCCGGACGACGCGCGCCCCTTTGACGACCACTTCACTGATTGTCACGGTGTCTTTCTTTTCCTGTCCGGATGCCGTCACGCTCAGCACGCTCAACATAAAAACTGCCATCAAGATACTTCTCATGTTCTTTCGCTTTTTTTGATGACAAAAGTAGAAAATACCCCTGTTCCCGTCTGAAAAACAGTCTGACATTAGTCTGACATCTGTCAAAAGTCCTGTTTTTACCCTGTGTCTGACTAATATCGGACACCAACAGTGCAAAAAAAGAATCGCGCAAGTTTTGTGGTGTTAAGTAGGTATTCAAAATTATTTGTATATAAATGTCAGCAGATGCCTATTATACTTTGAAATGTCTCTGCACTTTCTTTTCGCCTGTATGCCCGGCTTTCATCGGTCGTGTAGCC
>CAVCSC010000011.1:0-62340 GCA_963604975.1 Lachnospiraceae bacterium
TGGACAGTTCCCTTTTTTCATACACTCAACCACAAACACCAACAATGAAACACTTGGTAAACCTATCGTTCCTCTTGGCGGCGCTTCTCGCTGCTACCCCGGCAATGGCCCAATGGGAACGCTACGGCGGCGTTTATGCCGCATACCCTGCACCCGATACTATAGTCAGCACGCCTGCCCCCGATGGCTATGCGCCATTCTACATCAGCATGTTTGCCCGACACGGATCGCGGTGGTTGCCTGACGAGCAGCGCTACGATGCTATCGACAGTGCATTTGCCGACACCCTCAACCTCACCCCGCTCGGAAAGGATGTGCGGCGGCGGCTCTCCGTCATACACGATGACGCACGCGGGAGGGCGGGTGGACTTACCGCCGTAGGCGCACGGCAACATCGCGAACTGGCACGTCGCATGGCCACGGCCTATCCCGAAGTGTTCCGTGGCAGCAAGTATGTGCGGGCGCAGTCGAGCACCGTGCTGCGGTGTGCCATGAGCATGACGGCTTTTGTCGCACAACTGGGGCAGATGTTCCCCGATATCAGTCTGTCGGCGGAGACAGGACAACGCTATATGGCCTACATCGCCTACACGTCGCCCGAAGAGCATGCCCTTGAAGACAGTACGCAGAACCTGTGGACCATGCAGCCCGAAAGACTTATGCGCTCGCTATTTATCGTTCCTCCCCACATCAATACCCGTGACGTGGCGCAAGAACTGCACACCATCGCCAGCGATATGCAGAACACTGACATCGGCATCTCGCTCTACGACCTGTTCACCGAGCGTGAGATGCGCCAGATATACGAGATGAACAACCGCCGCATGCAGTTGTGCAACGGTATAAACCCTGCCAACAACGGTACGCCGCAACGCTGCGCCGCTTCGCTATGGAAGCACATCGTGGAGAGTGCCGACAGTGCCGTGGCCTCGGGCTATTGTGCCGCCGACCTACTGTTCGGACACGACACGAGCCTGTACCGGCTTTTGTCGCGCCTCGGCCTCTATGCCGACGAGAACCGCATGGATGTCATCATCCCCATGGCGGCCAACCTTCAACTTGTCTTCTTCGGCAACAGTCATGGTAAGGTGATTGTGAAGTTCTTGCACAATGAGCGTGAAATCACGTTGCCCACACTGGAGGTAAACCGTGGAAAGACGTTCCACTTGCCGAGTCCTTACTATTATTGGGACGACGTGAAACAAGAATTCCCTACCGAGTGAAACCGTAGGGGCTATTCGGCCAGGTGGGTTCTAAAAAGTCCTTGTCAGTGGACAGGGATTTTTTAGAACCCACCTTCTTTTTTTTGATAACGCGATTACGGTTTTTCGAAGTGCTGGTAGTCTTTCGAGTGTTTCCAGTGGCCTCCCCAACGAAATCCGTGTTTGACGAATTCCTTGTAGCAGAGGTCATTGGTGTCTATCTTGTAGTCGAATGTGCGGCTGCGGTCGGCGTACGGTTTTCCTGCCGCAGGACTTGTGCGTATCGTCCCGTTGCGGAGCCTTTTCACATGCGGATTGTATAGCGGATTGATGTCGACGGCGCGTCCTTTGCTATGGTTGGATAATGTGCGGGAGTTGGCCACCGTGCGGTAGTTGAAGCAGGTGGTGTTGTTGGCCGTCATCGACCGTTCGTCATCGGCTCCGTATTCGTCAACCAATACCATACGGGCGATGGGGTAGCGGGAGCGGTATAGCCGACGGAAAATATCAATGAGGTCGGCGCTGATGTCCTTGTGGCAAATCATTTCTCCGATACAAATGTCACCATTCCCGGTATAGTGGAGCACCTTGAGGTAGCGTAGGTCTGTCAGCGGAATGGGGCAGTCTTTCTTGTAGGATTTTCCTTGTATGCGGTGTAGTATGTTTTCGTCAATCTCGGTGGCGAAGAAGAATTGTTCTATGCCGTACTTTTTGATTTCTGAGGGCGATACCTTGGTACCGGCAGTCCTTGAGCGTGGGGTATCGGAATTGTTGTTGTGGTAGTGTTGTAGATTTGTTTGGTTCTCAATGCCGATGCGTGTAGGTTGGCTACCGGCTGTTGCACCGTGAAACAGGACAAGGAAGGCAAGGGTCGCTATGAGGGCGGCTTTGTGTTTTCTATTCATAGGGCGTTTGTTCGGAGTACGTTTGTTCTGAGTACGTATGTTTGGGGTACGTATGATTGGAGTACAGTGCTTATACAAAAAAATCCCCGGAGCGAAGCGTTCCGGGGATTTCTGTTATAGGGTTTTGTTGTTGTTCGCTTCTTAGAAGAAGAGGTAACGGTGGTCTACAACCTTTGCCTTGATGTAGAGTTCCTGAGTGAAGTTGCTTGCCATCTGGAGCTGCTTCTGACGGAGTTGCTGCATCATGGCGCTCTCGTCATACTTGCCGGGGCGCATGCTCTTGTTGGTCACCTGGAATACGTATACTGCGGCGTTGCCTTTCACAGGAGCGGGAGAGAACTTGCCCTTGGCTACGGCTGCTACAGCACCGCTAAGTGCAGGCTCGCTGGCACCGGTGCTGGCTACGAATACGGGAGAGTCGAATGTGATCTGGTTGACGGTGGTCACCTTGGCACCCTTGCCCTTGGCGGCGGCGATGCTCTTGACACCATTGAGCTTGGCGATGAGCTGCTCAGCCTTCTTGTCTTTCAGTACTTCGGCCTTGACATACTCCTTCACCTGGGCATCGTCGAGTGAGCGGTAGCCGATGGGGTGGATATCGTCGAGTACGACTACGAGCAAGTGGTTGCTGTTCTCGCCACACTCGTAGAGCGGAGAGATGGTGTTCTTCTTAGCGTCGAAGGTCCACTTCAGAGCGTCGCGTGTGCTGCGGATGCCGGCAAGGTAGTGCTCGCTGGTGGTGACATCCTTGCGCTCCTGTACGGTGTAACCGTTCTTCTGAGCGTTCTTGATGATGGCCTCGGGAGTCTGGTTGGCACTGACAAAGGCGCTGAACTTGTTGTAAGCGGCTGAGTAGGTGTCACGCGAGAAGGTGACAGACTTCTTGATGACAGCAGCAACATACTTGTCGATCATGGCCTTGCGGTCGGTCACCTGAAGGATGATGTTGCCCTGTGCCAAAGAGATGTTGGTCAGTTCGTTGACGGCCGATGTGTTCAGCGTGGTGATGTAGTTCTTGGTGTCCTTGTCCATAGAGGGAGCGCTCTGGTACTGGCGAGTGGTCATCCATGTCTTGGTACCGGTCTGTCCGTACTGCTTGGCGATGGCCTCGAAGTCAGCACCACCCTTGAGGGCAGTGTAGATGGAGTCGGCACGCTTGTGGGCGTCGGCTGCGTCGGTGCCGCCTACCTGTATCATACGGTACTCGATAGAGTCGGGCAACTGCTGCTTGGAGATGAGACGGATGAGGTTGAGGGTGTTGTCGAACTTGCTCTCGATGATGTCGCTGGTAGTGCCGACGGCCATGGAGTCAAGACGCTGTGCGATATCTTGCGGGAAAGCGTCCTTTGATACGGGAACACCGAGGTAGGCTACCTGCGAGGTGCTCTTGCGTACGATGTCTGACGGATCGCTCTCGGCTGCAAGTTCTTTGGCGTAGCCACCGAAATCTTTCATCAGAGCCTCGTGGTCTGCGGTAGAAGGGGTCACCTCTACGTCTACATACTTGATGTCGCGTGTCTCTACGTATTGCTTGAAGCGGGGCTTGAGTTCGTTGTACTTGGCCTTCATGTCAGACTCGCTGATTTCAATCTTGTTGTCGGCAATCGACGAGTAGGGTAGGGCAGCCAGTTCAATTTGGCTCTCTTCGTTGGCATTTTTGTAGGCCATCTTGGCTTCCACCTTGTTGGAAATCAGACAGTGAGCGAACAGACTCTGGTATTTCTGTACGAGCAACTGCTGGCGAAGGCTCTTCTCAAGGAAGGTCCAGTACTTGTAGATGGTCTCGTATTGTTTGGCAGCCTGGGGATTGGCTGTCTGCTGGGTCTTGTACTCGGCGAGGAATTTCTTGAGGATGTTCACGTCGAAGCGGCCGGTCTGCTGATTGACGAACGGGGTCTGCATCAGCATGGGATTGGTGCCCTGCTGCAGTACGTTCTGCATCTCCTGGTCGGTGACGGTAAGACCGAGTTTCTTGGTTTCGTCTTCGATGATTTTGGACTGTACGTAGGTATTCCATACCATGTCCTTCACTTGTGTGAGCTGCTCGTCATTGAGGTTTTCCTGGCCTTGCTGCATCTTGATGACTTCCGTATACTCGTCAACGAGTTTCTGGAATTCCTGGATGTCGATTTTGTTGCCCAACACCTCGCCGACCTGCTGGCTTTTGCTGTTCTGTGCTGACTCGCACGAGCGGAAGCCTTCCTCAGCGATGAATGCAAAAAGGCCCAAACCGATAATACATATCAGTGTGACGCCTTTGCTTCTGATTTTTCCTAATGCTGCCATTATTGTTTATTGTATTATTATTTTTTGTTTCCAATTTGTTCATTGCAAATCGTTTGCAAGACTCTTGTCTCTATGCGGACTTTTTGCAAAATGCGTACAAAAATACTAATTTATCGGCAAATATGCGTATGTTTATCTGCAAATTTGCGTTCACGGGGTTACTTTTAGTCTGACGAGTTCGATTTTGGTCATGCTACTCTTGATAATCTGGAACTCGAAGTGGCCGATGGTGACGGTTTCGTTGAGTTTCGGGAAACTCTGGTATTCGTGCAGGATGTAGCCGCCGACGGTCTTGTATTCGTCGCTTTCGGGTAGGTGGAGGTCGAAAAGATCGTTGACCTTGTCTATTTCGAGTCGGGCGGACAGTAGGTACTGGCCGTCATCAAGTTTCTTGGCGGTATAATTGGTGGTGTCGTGCTCGTCTTCGATATCACCGAAGATTTCTTCTACGATGTCTTCCAGGGAGACGATGCCGCTGGTGCCACCAAACTCGTCGACCACCACGCCGATACTCTTCTTCTGTTGCAGTAGGGTGTGCATGAGTTTTTGTGCGGCCATCGTTTCGGGTACGAATGGCATTTTGCAGATGCAGTCTTGCCATTTTTGGGGGTTGCGGAACATCTCCGAACTATGTATGTAGCCCACGATGTGGTCGATGTCGTCTTTATAGACGATAATTTTGGAATTGCCGCTTTCTACAAATTTCTGCATCAATGACTGTAGGGAGCAGGTGTTGATGTCGACGGCATTGATTTCCGTTCGCGGCACCATGCAGTCACGCACCTTCGTCTCGGAGAAGTCGAGGGCATTTTGGAATATTTTCACTTCCTCATTGATTTCCTCGTCATTCTGCGCACTGTCGATGCTCGACTGTACGAGGTAGTCGAGGTCTACTTTTGAAAAACCGTCGTCGTCGCTTTCTGCCGTCATTCTGATACCTACCGTCCGGAGGATGATTTTGGAGAGAAATGTGGAGAAACGGCTGATGGGCCACAGTAGTATGTAGAACAGGAAGGATGGCAATGCGAAGATGTTGAGCAGTCTGTTCGCATTGTTCTTGAAGAGCGTTTTGGGTATAAACTCTCCTGTGAAGAGGATGATGACGGTAGATAGAATGGTGTCAGCGGTCACACGCCATCCGATGTCCATGTTGCGGAATATCGTCTGATCGAAAAGACTGGCTATGAGTATGCCGTAGATGACGAGCACGATATTGTTGCCCACGAGCATGGTGCTGACGAAACCATTGGGATGGCGGTAGAAGGTGGAAAGAATTTTTTGGATGAGTCCGCTTTTTTCCTTGTCCATTTCTGCAAGCATACGGTTGCTTGCAACAAAGGCAATCTCCATACCTGAAAAGTATGCGGAGAGTACCATCGTGACGGCGATGCCGACTAAAAGGGGTATGTCTGTTTCCAAAATTGTTGTGTATGTTTCTGTTTTGATATGGCCGTAGTCGCAGCAGCGCGGCGACTACGGTTGTGCAGCCGACTTGCGGCGGGGAAGCGGCTGCTGACGGATAGCGGGCGGCGTGGTGTCGGCCGGTGCGGTCGTGGCGGGTTCGCTTTCGCCTCCCATGAAGTTCTGTTTCTCGAAGGATCCGGTAGCGTTGGAGACGGTATATCGGGTCATGTTCTCGTCACTTCTGAAATAGTTGCCTTCCAGTGTCTGCTCCGGGGTGACGAGGCGGGAGTGAACGTATGAGTAGAGTTCGTGCTTGTTTTGATCCCAATACAGCAACTCACTGGTAAAGCGCAAGTCGTCCTTGGTGAGGATGCTGACCCTGCCGCGCAATTCCCACAGTTTCTGCTGGTCGTAGTAGAAGGCTGTGTCGCACTGGATGTAGGAGTAGACGTGGAATTTCTCGTCGAACTGTTCGAGAAACAGTCCTTTCTCGAATATCCACCGTGACGGGTTGCGTACCTGATTGACCTCCCAACGCTCGGTGACGATACGGTACTTGATGACGCCAGAGTCGGAAATGAGCGTATTGACACCATAACTGGTCATCGTCGAGACGGAGTCGCGCTCTCTGATGGCCGGTGCGGTGTGCTCTTTCTGCTCTTGACAACTGCCGGTCATGAGTGCAGTGAGCAGGAGAACTGCCAATATGTGGATGCTGTACTTCACGCTTTGCTTTTATGGGAACGACGGCTGGGGTCGCTTATTCCAGTTTCCATTTGGCAAACCAACGCTCGTTGAAGGTCAAGCCAATATTGATGCGGAATGAGTTTTCGGTGATGAACATCTTGGAGTCCTGTCGTACCCACTGTGCGGAAATGTTGAGTATGGAGCGGTTGTTGTAGGTATTGATGATAGGAATACCAAAACCTGCGCTGACGCTGTACTCCTTGGGTCCGTCCTGTCCGTTGATTTTCAGATAGGGAGTCGTGTAGGATGCACCGAGACGGTAGCGGATGCGTTTCAGAAAACGGCGTGATCTCTCGTTGGCGCAGTACTCTCCACCTACGGTGATTTTGTGGCGGTCTGCAAACATATTGCTCACCGTGGTGTATTGTGCGTTGTCACCGGAGAGGGTGTAGACGGGATATTTTACCGACGACCAGGTCTGCAGCGAGTAGTCAGCGCCGATGCGCCACTTGTTGTTGTGGCTCCAAGCAAGACCTACGCCGTAGGTTGCGGGTATTTCAAGTGCGTTGTTGGCAACGAATTCGGTAGAATCGCGCACGCCGGTCTGCTTGTTGACAGCGGCAACGACGCATCTCGGGTCTGCACCGAGTTTGTGGCCGAGTCCGTAGGTGACACCGAGTGTTACCTCGTCTTTCTTGGACAGTTTGGTGGTGTACTGCACACCGAAGTCCAACTTGTAACTGCTGACGTCGGCATAATAGTATTTCGAAACGGTGTTGACGTAGTTGTCGGTGTAGGCGTTGACAATCGAACGCTGGTAACTGCCCCACAGATAGGAGACGTTTGCGCCGACGGACAGTCCCTTGACGGGACTCCAACCCAATCCGATGTAGGCTTGGTGAAGACCGCCGGAACCGGAGTAGGTGTTAGAGTACGAGGTCGATGACAGACCGTTGGGGCTGTCACCGATGCGCTCGGTGGTAGAGTAGGAATAACCTGTATTGGTGAAGGGAATGACACCGAAACTCAGACCGAGATTCTTGACCAACCGGAATCCTGCTACGGCGTATTCGAAATTGGCGTTTTTCGCGTTTATTTTCTTGCCGCCTTCCTGGTAGTTGGTGATCTGTCCGGATGCGCCGATGTCAAAGATGAACGTCAGTGAGTCCAGATAGGCGTATGAAGCGGGGTTGAGGTAATTGATCTGATTGTGGTCGTGGAATCCCAGTGCCAATCCGTTCATACCTTTGTAGGGTGCGCTTGTCTGGTCGCTGAGAACGCCCAGTCCGTATTGACTGTAAGGGGAGTTTGTGCCGCTTTGTGCGAAAGAAACTGCTGATACGATAGTCATCAGAACAGTTGCTATGGATTTTCTCATTCTTGAATCCGTTGTGTGTAAGTAAAAAAGGAAAAGGCCGAAGATGGATGCAACGGCCTTATATTCAGTATAACCGGCTGCAAAATTATTGAAAAAATCCGGAATACCGCAATGTGAAATGTGAAATATACCTATTCTTTGCGTATTTGCTTTCAGTTTTACCGGTACTTGGTGACGATAAAAAAACAATTTGGTACGATTTGAAAAGTGTAATATGTATGTTTGCATGGTTTTCCGGCTCATCTTTTTGGCTGTTTTCGCCTCTTTCATCGGTCACATAGCCCGCTATGCTCCCTCTTCAGGAGACAAAAACATCTCAAAAATATAAACCGCAAATCGTACCAACTTGTTTTTTTTACCGTCACTTAGTCTTGAAAGTATACGCGGCGCACGCGTCCGCTGATGCCGGTAAGCACTTCATAGGGAATGGTGTCAAGTGCCTCTGAGAGTACGGTGACGGGCAGGTGGTCGCCGAATATCTCTACGCTGTCACCTTCTTGACAGTCTATGCCTGTGACGTCTATCATGGCCACGTCCATACAGATGTTGCCCACATAGTCGGCCGGTTGACCGTTGACGAGGCTGTGGCAGTGGCGGTTGCCCAGGTGACGGTTGAGACCGTCGGCATAGCCGATGGGAATGGCGGCGATGACGCTGTCGTGGTCGATGACCCCCTTGCGGCTGTAACCTACAGTCTCGCCTGCCGGTACGGTGCGCTTCTGCAAAATGGTTGTGCGCAAGGTGCACACGTTGCTGAGGATAGCGTTGTTGCGTGGGTTGATGCCATAGAGTCCCAGTCCGAGGCGACACATGTCGAGTTGGCGCGTCGGGAAATGCTCGATGCCGGCCGAGTTGTCGATATGGCGCAGTATCTTATGGGGAAAAGCGGCTTGCAACTGTTGGCTGGCCTCGTCGAAGAGGGCGAACTGCTGGCTGGAGAACTCGTCGAAACTGTCGGAGTCGCTGCCTACAAAGTGGGAGAATACCGAGCGGGGAATTACCGAACTTTGGTTGTGCAGGCGTCGGATGAGTTCGTCGATGTCTGTCTTGGGGTTGAAGCCCAGACGGTGCATGCCCGTATCGAGTTTGATGTGTACCGGGAAATTGGTGATGCCTTCCTTTTCGGCTGCACGGATGAGCGCATCGAGCAGACGGAAACTGTACACTTCGGGTTCGAGGTCGTAGTCGAACAGAGTCTTGAAGGCCGTCATCTCGGGGTTCATCACCATTATATTGGCCGTGATGCCGTTCTTGCGTAGCGTCACGCCCTCGTCGGCTACGGCTACGGCGAGGTAGTCTGCCCGATGGTCTTGCAGGGTCTTGGCTACCTCGACGGCTCCGGCACCGTAGGCGTCGGCCTTGATCATGCACACGAGTTTGGTCTCGGGGTGCATGAACGAGCGGTAGTGGTTGAGATTGTCGACCAGTGCGCTGAGATTGACTTCAAGTGTGGTCTCGTGCACTTTCTTGACCAGCAGTTCGGTCAGGTTGTCGAATCCGAAACTGCGTGCGCCCTTGATGAGTATGACCTCGTCGTGCAGACCGCTGAACACGTCGCTATGGATGAACGAGGCGCAGTCGGCGAAGAAATGCTTTTCGCCGACCTCTATCTTCTCGGCTTCGGCCATAAGTTGAGGACCGATGCCGATGAATTTCTCTACACCGCGCTTTATGGCCAAGGCGGACACATCAGAGTAGAGGCGGTCGGCGCTTTCGCCGCTCTGACAGATGTCGCTCAGGATGAGCGTGTGCTTGCGGCCCTTGTGGTCGGGGCGGCGGCTCATAAAGTCGAGGGCGATGTCGAGCGAGTTGATGTCGGAGTTGTATGAGTCGTTGATGAGGGTGCAGCCGTGTTGTCCTTCCTTCACTTCAAGTCGCATGGCCACAGGTTCGAGCCGTGACATGCGGGCAGACAGGTCGGTCGTGGTCACGCCGAGTCGCAGAGCAACGACGGCGCAGGTGATGGAGTTGCGCACCGAAGCATCATCGATGAACGGCAGACGGTATTCTCCCGTCTCCCCCTTATATATATATTGTATGGTGGAGAATGCTTCTTCTTTTTCTATCGCTTTCACATAGAAAGAGGCCGAAGTGTCGTGGCATGACCACGACAATATCTCGCCAGGATAGTCGCTGCTGCCGACGATGGAAGATACCGGTTCGTCGTCTGCGCAGAACACGATGGTCTTGGCGTCGTGGAAGAGCAACAGTTTCTCGCGGCATTTGTCTTCCATTGTTGTGAAATTCTCCTGATGGGCCGTGCCAAGATTGGTGAGTACGGCAATGGTCGGTTGTATGATGTCGCGCAGGGCCAGCATCTCGCCCGGCTGACTGATACCGGCTTCGAACACGCCGACCCCGGTATGTTCGGACATTAGCCATACGGACAAGGGCACACCAATCTGAGAATTGTAACTGCGGGGCGAGCGGGTGACAATCGTCTGGGGTGACAGCAGTTGGTAGAGCCACTCCTTGACCATCGTCTTGCCGTTGCTACCTGTGATACCTACGATGGGGATATCGAATTCGTCGCGGTGGCGCTCGGCCAAGCGTTGTAGGGCTACCAATGGACTCTTCACCCGTAGAAAGTTGGCTTCAGAATAAACCGTCGTGTAATCTTCCGGCAGAGTGTCAACGACAAAATTGCGTACGCCGCGGCGGTATAGGTCGTATATATAGTGGTGACCGTCGTTGCGCCCGGACCGTAGGGCGAAGAATAAGGTTTCTTCTGGGAAACACAGCGAACGGCTGTCGGTCAACAAAAATCCGATGTTGGCATCTGCATTGCCAAAACGATGAGCACCAATCAGTGTTGTAATCTTCTCGATCGTATAAGTCATCTTGCGTCTATTTTCTATGGGGCGTGATGAATTTATCGCGCGCTATTAAATTTTGATGCAAACTTACTCATTTTTTTTTGTTTTCCGTCTGCACCTGTATAAAAACTTTGTTTTGCCTCTCTGGTCTGAGGAAAGGCTATCGGCGACATTGTTTGGCCCTGTCGGTAGTGGAAATTTTGAAAAAATGTGTTATTTTGCAACCAAGACGCAGCAAGGTGCGTCAAACATGCAGAAAATAAAAAAAACAAAGAGATATGAAACGCACTTTCTACATTCTAATGGTTGCTCTCGCACTGGGCATCTCCAGTAGTGCAGCACCGCGCCAGCACCAAAGGGCCAATATCAGTATGACGGTAGACTCTACGCGGGTTGACGGTAGTATAGAAGCCGTATCAGACACTTCAAGCACGTCCGAGGGCGATGACGCATGGGCCGATGCCGACGATGAACCCGATGACAGCGTGGCACGGATTACAATCAACGGTCAGCAGTTTGATCCAGCGCAGTACTCCAATCCCATTTCCTATTTCGGCACATTGTGGGGTCTTGGAGTAGGCGGTGTCATGTTGGCTCTCTTTATCATGGCCGTCATCTTGATCATCCTTATTCTGCCTGTCATCCTGCTCATTCTCATTCTGCGCTATCTCATCAAACGACACAACGATCGGGTCGATATGGAGCGTGAAGCCTATGCCCGCTACTCTGCTTCGCAAGGCGGGGCCGATATTTCGCAAAGTGGAGCCAATGCCTCGCAAGGTGAAACCAATGCCGCCCCTGATACGGAGAATACAACCACTCAAGGTACACACAAGCGTGAACACTTCATCTCTCCGGACAGAATCGCCGACGAGGAAATGTGGCGCAAGGGCGTGAAAACCATAACCGTAGGCGCAGGTCTGCTCTTGGCATCTTGTTTCTGGGGCAGTTGGGGACTGGCTGGTGTTGCCGCCTTTATCCTCTGTATCGGTGCAGGAAAGGCTTTTATCGGAATGACGTCACGGCGGAAAGACGCTGGACGAAAAGACAATACAGGTTCTGCACGATAAGTAGGTATAAAAGAAGGCAATAACGCAAAGGAAGGGAATGCGACGTGAAGGACCTCAATGAAATTTCTCTCGTTACTCAAGTGGCTGTATTTCACAACCGACGGGCTTTCGACCGTCTGGTTGTGAAATACCAGTCACCCATACGGCACTTCTTCCTCAATCAGACCTTGGGCGACGAGCAACTCAGTGATGACCTTGCACAAGACACGTTCATCAAGGCGTACACCAATATCACGCAGTTCCGGGGATTGTCGGCCTTCTCTACTTGGCTCTACCGTATTGCCTACAATGTGCTCTACGACCATAACCGCCGCAAACATCCCACGGCAGACATCACTGCCAGAGTAGACAGCGGCACTGCCACCCTTGGCACGGCAGGGCTCAACATGGATGTCTACGACGCACTCCGACGGCTCGGTGAGAAAGAGCGTACCTGCATCACTTTGCAACTGATCGACGGATATTCCATCGACGATATCTCCAAAATCACGGGTATGGCTTCGGGTACAGTGAAGTCGCACCTCTTTCGTGGCAAGGAAAAACTCTCCAAATATCTTAGACAAAATGGATATGAATGACAAAGACAACCAATTGATACAGTCCTTTTTTGACAGTCACCGTCAGGCTCCGCTCCCCGACAACGGATTTTCAGAGCGCGTCATGCGGCAGATACCCCGTCACCGTATACCGCAGGTGGTTGTTCGGTCGAGATGGTGGACGGCCTTGTGCTGTTGTGTGGCCATCGTCGCATTTGTGTTTTTGGGGGGAGAGAATATTGTGAAGGGAGATCTTATACGTCTGCTTTCCTGTGTTGGCACCTACCTTTTCCGTATAGCAGCCCGTCCAGGTGTCGTCGCATTGATCTATTTGGGCTTTCTTGTGCTGGTCGCATTTGGTATCTATGACATCGCCACGACCGAGTACCGTTTCTCGAAAAGCAAAAAACGAGAAATGGAGTGTGCGCGGTCGTAAGAAAATGAGGTCGACATGTGCGACCTTTCCCCGTTTTCTGGCTTGGTCTTTGGCAAGATCTTGAAAAACCGCAATTTGGCAGACTTTCTTTTGCCAAACAAGATGAATTTTGTAATTTTGTCGTTATTAGTGACCCTATACACCGTCGCTTCCGCCTCCATCAGGCAGAACGGGCGGTGTGTAGGTATATATGGCAGACAACGAGAGAAGTATGAAAAGATTCTGGTTTGTATTCTACAAGGGAGACATCATGTTGCAGAAGTGCGGCGAAGACAGTTACACCATACCTTGTCAAGAGGAACCGCCGACCGCGACGGACGACCATACGCGCGTACTGCCCGTCACCGCTATGGCGGACGGTACGGAGGTTTGTACGTATGCCATCAGTCAGCCTGTATGCGACAATGAGAACTACGAGATGTGCGGGCTGCGGCAATCCTACTACAAACTCAGTGAGGCCTTGTACCTGAAAGCCGGAAAGTGTGAAGAACTGCTCTACTGGGACGGCAACAATCGCTATTGCGGTGCGTGTGGTGCCCCGATGGAGATACATACTGATATCTCAAGAAAGTGCACAGCCTGTGGTCGTACCGTTTGGCCGCAACTTGCCACGGCTATCATTGTGCTGATTAGCCGGGGCGACGAAGTACTGCTGGTACACGCCAATAATTTCAAGACCGACTTCTATGGCCTGGTGGCCGGATTTGTAGAAACCGGCGAGACCCTTGAGGAGGCTGTCGTGCGCGAAGTGCGGGAGGAGACCAATCTCACCATCACCAATCTGCGCTACTTTGCCTCGCAGCCCTGGCCCTATCCCTGTGGACTGATGGTGGGCTTCTTTGCCGACTATGTAGAGGGCGAACTCCATCTGCAATATTCCGAGTTGGGACGCGGCGGATGGTTCCGTCATGACAACCTGCCTACCATCCCCGAGAAACTCAGTCTTGCCCGCAAATTGATAGACCACTGGCTGACACAGTTTGATACTCACGAAAACGAGAAAGGAGCAGAGGCATGAAACAGGTGAACTGGGGATTTATCGGGTGTGGGGAAGTGACTGAAAAGAAGTCTGGCCCAGCCTTCAATGAGGTGGAAGGGTCGCGTGTCGTGGCTGTGATGAGCCGCAATGCCGACAAAGCCCATTCTTATGCCGATCGGCACGATATACCGAAATGGTACACCGACCCGCAGGAACTCATCGACGATGCCGAGGTGAACGCCGTATATATAGCCACGCCGCCTTCAAGCCACGCTACTTTTGCCATAATGGCTATGAAGGCCGGAAAACCCGTATATATAGAAAAACCACTTGCGGCCAGTTATGAAGACTGTGCCCGTATCAATCGTATCAGCGAGCAGACCGGCGTACCTTGTTTTGTGGCCTACTACCGTCGTTATCTGCCCTATTTCCGCAAGGTGAAGGATGTCATCGGCAGTGGTGTCATCGGCAATGTGGTCAATGTTCAGATACGTTTTTCGGTACCCCCCCGCGACCTTGATTATCAGAGTGACCGCCTGCCCTGGCGCCTGCAACCCGACATTGCCGGCGGTGGCTATTTCTATGACCTTGCTCCCCACCAACTCGACTTGTTGCAAGACATCTTCGGAGTCATCACCCGTGCCCATGGTTATTGCGCCAACCGTGCCCATCTGTATGACGCTGAGGATACCATCAGTGCCTGCTTCTTCTTCGAAAATGGAGTGCCCGGTAGCGGGTCGTGGTGCTTTGTGGGACATCAGAGTGCCAAGGAAGACTGTGTGGAGGTCATCGGCGAGAAAGGCACACTCTCGTTCTCGGTATACAACTACGACCCTATACAACTGGTCACCAGTGAAGGTAAGACCAGCATTGTCATTCCCAATCCGCCCTATGTGCAACTGCCCATCATCAAGTCGGTCATTGAGGATATACAGGGTATCGGTATCTGCGACTGTACCAGTGTGAGCGCCACTCCCGTCAACTGGGTGATGGACCGCATTTTGGGCAAACTATAACCTACGGTTGTCTGCTCCTACACCAAAACACCAATGAAGAAAACTATTCTGTCGTTTCTCTGTATGTTGTTTGCCGCCCTGTCGCTGCAGGCGCAGGAAGTCGTGTCTGTACCGGAGTATGACGGAGTGGCCGGGGAAACGGCAGTGACTGACTCAGCCGTGGTGTCTGTATCGGCCCTGCCTGTAGAACAAAAAAGCAAAAAGAGAAGTTTTGGCAAGCGGTTGTTGCATGGTCTGTATGAGTTTGTGAAGGATTTCAGTCGGGTAGACACTATGTATGTGGAGCCACCCAAGTACAACTTCACGTTCATGATGCAAAACACCAATACCTACGAAATCTACGACATACACGCCAATGCCAACCTCGATATCAACCTTGCACCGCAGCCTTCAGTGAAACTTGGTCCGTACTTCGGATGGCGGTGGATATTTCTCGGTTATACCTTCGATCTGCGCCACTTTAGTGGCAACAACAAGAAGGAGTTTGACCTCAGTCTGTACAGTGCGCAACTCGGTATTGATATGTTTTACCGCAAGACCGGTGATGACTATAAAATCAAGCGGCTGAAACTCAATGGCGGCGATGTAGACACCCATGCTATGAACGGTGTGAAGTTTGACGGACTGCAAGCGAGCATCAAGGGCTTCAATATCTACTACATCTTCAATCACAGACGGTTCTCCTATCCGGCTGCCTTCAATCAAAGCAATGTGCAGCGCCGCAGTTGCGGTTCGGCGCTTGTCGGTTTCGGTTATACCAAGCACACGCTCAATATGGACTGGAACAAACTCCGTTCTGTCGTTGCAGACCGCATGGGTGAGGAGGTCGCGCAGACCTATATCACGGATGACCTCAATACGGGCAAGATACAGTATACCGACATCTCACTCTCCGGAGGTTATGGCTATAATTGGGTGTTTGCCCATAACTGGGTGTTCGCCGCTTCGCTGTCGGCTGCGCTCGGTTACAAGCATACTACCAGTGAGACCAACCATACGGGATTCTCACTCCGTGATTTCTCTATCAATAATATCAATTTCGATGGAGTGGGGCGCTTCGGCATCGTGCGCAACAACAACCGTTGGTTTTTCGGAGCCAGTACCATCATCCATTCCTATACCTACAAGAAGCAGCAGTTTTCTGCACTCAATGTGTTCGGTAGTCTGAACATCTACATCGGTTTCAATTTCTATAAACGGTAAACGACACTATGAAAACACTTCTCTCCACCCTTCTTCTGCTCTCCGCTTTCGCATTGCGGGCCGGGGCAGTTACTCCGCAATACACCCGAAGCGACAGTGCAACGGTAGTCAGCCTTATGGCGCAGGCCGCGAAACAACCCGCCGGTACCAATCTGATGGTGTACGTTGCCCGTCAGTTTCTCGACCTACCCTATGTTGCCAAGACTTTGGAAAACAATGACCGTGAGCGGCTTGTCGTCAATCTGCGACAACTCGACTGCACTACCTATGTGGAGAACGTGTTGGCCATTGTACGTTGTGTCGAACAGGGGAAAACGTCATTTGCCGATTTCTGTCGTTGTTTGCAAGACATCCGCTATATGGACGGTGATGTGTCGTATGCTCACCGGCTACACTATTTCTCGTTGTGGATCGAGGAGAATACCAAGATGGGTTTTGTAGAGGAGATACACCGCCCGAGTCCTCCGTTTACGGCCGTGCAGACGTTGCGCATCAACTACATGACAACCCATGCCGACAGTTATCCCATGCTTGTGCGCGATCCGGAACAGACCAAGGAGATTGCAAAGATGGAGCAGTCTATCAATGGGCGCACTTACCGCTACATTCCCAAGGAGACCATTGCCAATACCGCATTGTTTCGACGTACCATACACGATGGCGACATTATCGCTATCGTCACCCGCAAGAGTGGTCTTGATACCTCACATATCGGTATCGCCGTGTGGCACGAGGACGGACTGCATCTGCTCAACGCCTCGCTTGTGCACAAAAAAGTCGTGGAGGAACGGCGTACCCTCCACGACTATATGATGCGCAACCGCTCACAGATAGGCATCCGGGTGGTCCGGGTGAAGTAGCGGTGCTGTATGGTCTATACTTCTATTTCCTTTATTATTTCTTTTTGGCGGCCTTCTTGAGTTCCAACTTCGGCAGTTTTACTTGCTCGCCTGCCTTGTACTCGCGGTTCTCGTTGACGGCCTCTACATAGCACTCCATACCGGGTCCGAGGTAGGTTCGGGCAATGGATGTCAAGGTTTGTCCTGTCTTGACCGTGACGGTCTTGTCGATGCCCACGATTTTGTAGGCTCCCGTGCGGATGCGCACATCCTTGTTGTAGGAGGCTGACGGTGAGGACTGGGTGGCCTCTTTCGACTGGGTGGCCGTCGGTGTGTCGGGCGTTGTTGCGGCTGCCGGTACCGCTTTCTCTTTTGCGGCAGTGTCGGAAGGCGTGTCCGGGGCGACCGGCTCTTTCTTCTCGGTGTGGGCAGATGCGTTGGCGTGGTGGATGCGCTCTTCTATGTCGATGAGTCGTGTCTGCAGTACGGCGATGCTATCATTGCGTACCGACAGTTCGTGCCACAGGTATCCGCCACCGGCTCCTCCCAAGAGCAGAAGAACGATGATGATGACAGTCAGCCAAATGGCCAATGTATTGCGGGGCTGCTCGTCATCGTATTCATTTTCGTCCTCATTGTCGTGACTACATGGTGTATCAGGGCTTGTCGGATGAGTTTCAGCAAGCGTTTCGCCTTTTTGTATCTCTTCCAAACGGTTTTTATGACCTTGTGTCGGCTCAGATGCTTTTTCAGGAGTTTCGCTTTGCTCTTCAACCTCTTCAGATGTTTCTTTTTCTTCTTCGGCTGCTCCGGAATCCTCAACCGTTGGTTCTGCCTCCGTTTCTTCTATTACCGTTTCTGTAGGTGGCTCTTCTTCTTTGGCGGTTGGTTTTTCTTCGGGGGCAGGTTTTTCCTCTTCTGTGACGATGACCGATTTTTCCACTTCTGTGACCGGTTCTTGGTGGTTCTCTTCGATGGTGGGTGTGGGTGCCGTCGCAGTCTTTGATTCTTCCGGCGACTGTTGGAGCGCCTCTGTCACAACGGGCGTTGTTTGCGCAAAATCCTTGTCTATCTCAGAGAAGTTGACATCATCTCGCAGAGTGACCGTCTCGAATTGGGAAAACGGTCTGTTGACCCGGTCGCGCAAGACGGCATCGGGGGTGAACACGATTTTCTCGCGCCCTTCGATGACGATGCGCTCGCCGGTATTGACATCTACGCTCTCTCTTGGACTGACGCTGGTCACCTTGAACGTGCCCAGACCCTTTACCTTCACTTGGCGATCATCGGTCCGCAATCCGTCTTCAATGACGCTGAACAGTGCTGTGACAAAAGCGCTGGCGTCGGCCTGTGACAGTTCGTGGCGGTCGGCCAGCGTACTGGCAATGTCTGTAATCTTGATCATGCGTGGCCCTCCCCTTTCTTCAGATATTCCTTGACTGCGGATGCCGGCTTGAAAGCCAAAACAATCTTTGGCGGCACCATCATGCGTTGTCCGGATGCAGGATTGACAACAATGCGTTCCATACGCTTTTTCAGTTCGAAGGTGCCGAAAGAAGGCACGACAATGTTCTCGCCCTCGTCAAACTGTGAGGCCATGGCCTCGATGACCGTCCGGACGAGACGTTGCGTGTTCTCCTGCGAGTAGCCGCTGCGTTGTGACAGTTCGGCGATAAACTCCTTGTTGTTCATAGGATAAGGCTTTGCTTTTGGTCAATGTGTTTCGGCGTGTTGCCTATGAGTCTATACGACTTCGCCGTAGAGGTCGAACTCATCGCTGCCGGTGATGTGTACGTCGTAGAACGAACCGACACGCAGGCGGCGGGTGGCCTTCACGAGAACTTCGGGATCGACTTCGGGTGAACAGTATTCAGTACGGCCGATATAGTAATCGCCTTCTTTGCGGTCGATGACCGTTCGCAAAACGGAACCTACCTTGGCGGCTTCTATCTCGGTGCTGATGTCTTGTTGCAGGGCCATCAAGTCATCGAGACGGCGTTGTTTTACTTCTGCCGGCACGTCGTCTTTGTAGTGCTGGGCACTGTACGTGCCTTCCTCTTCGGAGTAGGCGAATGCGCCCATGCGCTCGAAGCGTTCTTCGCGGACAAAGTCCATGAGTTCTTGGAAGTCTTCCTCGGTCTCGCCGGGGAAACCTACCATCAGCGTAGTGCGCAGGTGGATGCCGGGCACGGCCTCGCGTATCTTGTGGATGAGGTCAACGGTTTCGGCCTTGCCTACATGACGGTGCATGCGGTCGAGCATGTGGTCGCTGATATGCTGCAGAGCGATGTCGAGATACTTGCATACGTTGGGCTTCTCGCGCATCACGTCGAGCAGGTCGAGCGGAAACTGGTTGGGGTAGGCGTAGTGCAGACGTATCCACTTCACTCCCTTGATGTCTGCGATATGCCGCACAAGGTCGGCGATGTGCCGTTTGCCGTCAATGTCGACACCATAGTAAGTGAGTTCCTGGGCGATAATCTGGAACTCGCGTACACCGCTCTCTACCAGTTGGCGTACCTCGCGGAGTATGTCCTCTTCGGGGCGGCTGATATGTTTTCCGGTGATGATCGGTATGGCGCAGTAGGCGCAGCGGCGATCGCATCCCTCGCTGATTTTCAGGTAGGCATAGTGGTGGGGAGTGGTGAGGTGGCGCTGTCCGTCGCAGGTGGTCACGTCGGCCTTGCCCAGGTCGGTGAGCAGTTGCTTGTAGTTGAACTTGCCGTAGAACTTGTCTACCTGAGGTATCTCGGCTTCCAACTCGTCTTTGTAGCGTTGTGAGAGGCAACCCATGACGTAGAGTTGCTTGATACGGCCTTCCTCTTTGGCCTTGGCAAACTCGAGGATGGTATCGATGCTTTCCTGTTTGGCATCCTCGATAAATCCGCAGGTGTTGATGACGGCGATTTCGCCTTCTATGCGCTTGGCATCGTGTGTGCAGTGGTAGCCGTTGGCTTCAAACTGTCGCATGAGCAGTTCGCTGTCGACAAGGTTTTTCGAGCAGCCCATCGTCACGATGTCTATCTGTCCTTTCTTCATATTCTCGTATGGTGTGTCTTTGCTTGGTCGTCTCGTGTGTGGGACGACGCAGGTCGTGTGTGGGGTGTCGGGGAAAATGGGATTACTGTTTGTCGAACAGGGAGTCGACAAACTGCCGACGGTTGAAGAGTTGCAGTGACTCCATAGATTCGCCCAGTCCGATGTATTTCACGGGCACCTTCAACTGGTCGCTGATGCCGATGACAACGCCGCCTTTGGCCGTGCCGTCGAGTTTGGTGATGGCCAGAGAGGTGATAGGGGTGACGGCGGCAAACTGGCGGGCCTGTTCGAAGGCGTTCTGTCCGGTGCTGCCGTCGAGCACGAGCAGTACCTCGTCGGGAGCGGTGGGCATCACTTTCTTCATGACATCCTTGATCTTTTTCAACTCGTTCATGAGGCCGACCTTGTTGTGCAGACGTCCGGCAGTGTCGATGATGACCACATCGGCTCCGTTGGCTTTGGCTGAGGAGAGGGTGTCGAAGGCAACGGAGGCAGGATCAGACCCCATCTGTTGCTTGATGACGGGTACGCCTACGCGCTCGCCCCAAATGCAGATTTGCTCGACGGCGGCGGCTCGGAAGGTGTCGGCTGCACCGAGGTATACCTTTTTGCCGGCTTTCTTGAACTGGTAGGCCAACTTGCCGATGGTGGTGGTCTTGCCTACACCGTTGACACCAACGACAAGGATGACGTAGGGACGGTGGTCTGTGGGTAAATCCCAGTCGTCGTTGTCGGCAGAGTTGTTCTCTGTGAGCAGTGATGCTATCTCGTCGCGCAGTATGCCTTGCAGTTCTGAGGTGGAGACGTACTTGTCGCGTGCCACTCTTTCCTCAATGCGCTTGATGATCTTGAGGGTAGTCTCTACGCCGATATCCGACGTGATGAGCACTTCTTCGAGATTGTCGAGCACGTCATCGTCTACGGTAGACTTGCCGGCAATGGCGCGTGCTATCTTGCCGAACACGCTCTGCTTGGTCTTTTCAAGGCCGTTGTCGAGTACTTCTTTCTTGTTTTTGTTGAACAGTCCAAATAATCCCATGTATGCGTTGTTTTTTTGTTTGCTGTTTGTGAAGGTGTTGTGCCGCTTGTTGGAAGGCAATCTTTTTTATGACCTGCCTTTGAGTTGAGGCTATCAGTCGAAGTTGGTCGCCAGACCTCCTGTGCTGGTCTCCTTGTAGAGTGACGGCAGGTCGTGGCCGGTCTGCTTCATGACGCGCACTACGCGGTCGAACGATACGCTGTGGGTACCGTCAGAGAATGAGGCGTACAGGTTGGCGTCGAGCGCACGGGCGGCGGCGAAGGCATTGCGTTCGATGCAGGGTATCTGTACCAGTCCGCATACCGGGTCGCAGGTCATGCCGAGGTGGTGCTCAAGACCCATCTCTGCTGCGTACTCTATCTGTGAGGGACTGCCGCCGAACAGTTGATTGGCAGCGGCGGCGGCCATGGCGCAGGCTACGCCCACCTCGCCTTGGCAACCTACGTCGGCACCCGAGATGGAGGCGTTCTGCTTGACGATATTTCCGAACAGTCCGGCCGTGGCCAAGGCATGCAGTATGCGCGTTTCGCTGAATTCGTGTCCCTTCCACAGGTGGTAGAGCACAGCGGGTAGTACACCGCACGAGCCGCAGGTGGGGGCCGTGACGATGGTGCCGCCGGATGCGTTCTCTTCGATGACGGCCAGGGCGTAGGCGAATACGAGTCCGCGGGTCTGAAGGGTCTGTCGGTAGCCGCGGGCCTTGACGTGATAAGTGATGGCCTTGCGTGGCAGATGGAGCGGACCAGGCAAGGCTCCCTCGTGGTCGAGTCCCCGTTCTACGGCTTCCCTCATGGCTTGCCATACCTCACGGAGATAGTCCCAAAGGTCGCTTCCCTCGCACTCTTCTACATATTCCCAATAGCCGCGGCCCTGGCTGATGCACCAGTTCATGATCTCCTTGAGCGTGTTGAGCGTGTAGGGTTCTCCCTCGTCGGGTATCCAGCGCGGATGTTCTCCCTCAGACAATGCACCGCCGCCGACACTGTATACTGTCCATGAATCGGTAGGTTGTCCGTCGGCACCGTAGGAGGTGAAGCACATGCCATTGGGATGGAAGGGCAGGTAGACGGCGGGCTGCCAGTCTATCTCCACTTTTCCTCTTGGCTCGAGCACTTCGCGTACAGCAACGTCGGTCAAGTGGCCGCGCCCGGTTGCAGCAAGGCTACCATAGAGCGTCACCTTGAAGTGACGGGTCTCGGGATGGTGGTCGACAAACATCTGTGCGGCTTTTTGTGGCCCCATCGTGTGACTACTCGATGGGCCTTTGCCTATTCTGTATAGTTCCTTGAGTGATTTCATAACGTTGGCTTGCAAAATAGGGATGACGTTCCTCCCCGACGGGTTGGATACGTACCTTTGTTCGACTATTATCCAACCTATTGCAAATTTACGAAAAAATATTGAGTCGTACATCTATCCTGTCGAAAAATCGGATGGCGCATGACAGAACGTCCCCCGTCGTGTGTGTTCCTCTGCAGCAACATATCAGTATTTATCGTCACTGCGGTTGGAACTTTTCGCAAAAACAGGCAAAAGGAAGGCCTCGTTTCAAAACGAATTGCTAAATTTGCATCATGACAGGAGCGGGGCTTCTGCATACTACCTTTTAGACAACGTTTTATTCATCTTATCAATCAAAGTCCTAAATCATTTTTCGAATGAAAAAAAGTTTACTTTCTTCTTTCGTCTTGGGCGCATTGCTAGTGTCCGCTGTGTTGCCGGCCGCAGGAAAAGACACTGATCCCAACAATTTCAGACCGTCGCGCAATGTGACCTTTACGGAAACGACACTTCCGCTGGTGTTCATCAATGTCAATGGCCAGACTATCGAGCGTGAAAACCGTGTGCTGGCCACGATGAAAATCATTGACAACAAGGATGGTCACAACTATCTCGATACCGTTGCCCATGCCGGGCAGACGGTAGACTGGGAGGGTCCGGTGGCCATCAAGTATCGTGGCAATACCTCGTTTACCGGGTCAGACAAGAAACCGTTCTCTATCCGTCCGCTCTCTGCAGCCGACCTTACCGCTAAGAAAGCCAAGGTGTCTATCATGGGCATGGGCAAGGACAATGACTGGGCCATGCTCGCTCCGTGGGAGGATATGAGTTATATGCGGGACGTGCTGACCATGGAACTGGCCCGCGGTGGCAGTTCGTTTGCGCCGCACATGAAATACTGTGAGGTGGTGCTCGACGGTTATTACTATGGCATCTATATCATGTCGGAACGTGCTACGAAAGGCAAAAATCGTCTCAATCTTGACGATCCTACTGCCGAAGACCTGACGGGCGACTTCCATGTGGAGATCGACCGCAAGGATGAGGATCATTATTATGTGTCCAAACACCATCCGGTGAGCAGTACGGGTGTGGAGTATACCAACCGCACGGTGGCCTATCAGTACAAGGAGCCTGAGTATGACGACTTTGCCGATCTTCCATCTGGTGTGGAAGAGGCGATCGGCAATGCCATCGAAGATATGGAAAGTTCGTTTACCACTTCCGACTATACCGGCGAGAACGGTTACCGCAAGTATATCGACGTGCTGTCGTTCATCGACTATCAGATAGCCCAGGAGTTCTCCAATAATGTCGATGCCTACCGTCTGAGTACGCCACTCTACAAATACAGTGAAACCCATGCCGCTAAACTCGGCACCGATGCAAAATGGAAGACCGCCCTGTGGGACTTCAATATTGCCTATGGTACGGCCAACTACTACGATGCCAACAATGTATCGACGTGGCGGTACAAGAGCAACGACCTTATGGCTTCGGCCGACCAGCAACTCGTGCCTTTCTTTTGGTATAAACTGATGAACGATCCTGCTTATGTGCAGGAATTGCGCCAGCGTTGGACCGAACGTCGCGAAGGTAACTATTCCGAAGCGTTCATTACCGCAAAAATAGATTCTATGGCTACTGTTCTGCAGGAGAGCGGCGCGCTCGACCGTGACAACGAGGCTTGGAACAATCATTTCGGTACGTTCAGCAGCAAGGTCAGCACGCTCAAGTCGTTTGTTACCAGCCGTCTTGTCTTCATGGACAAGGCATGGAAGATGAAGACTCCTGTTTCCGGTGATCTCACGGCGCTCACCGTGTCCAATGGTTTTAATGCTGATGTTATTGCCGAGGCCACACCTTCCGCTTCTCATGTTACCGGCACAATCGACCAAGCCGGCTATACGCTCTATACCTCTGCTGTGCAGGAAAGTGGAGCACTTGCCGGTGATGATCATACGGTGACCTCTGCTGAGGGTGTGACCTATGTGCTTGCCGATTACACCGCCAACAATGCGCTGACCATGACCTCCACCTCCGACTACGAACTTGAGATCAGTGACCGCATACAAGGCAAGACGCTCTATTGTCTGGCAATCAGCGCAGACGGCAAATCTGTACTGACGGTCACTCCGAAATACACCGACGGAACGTCCGGTACTGCAACCTCGGCAACCGTGGCCGACTGGTATGGCCAAACCGAAGATGCAGACGATGCCGTCAATAGTTTGGGACGTATCCTTACTTCCAGCTCATACTATGGCAGGGCCGATGACATTGATTCCAAAGAAGTATGTTGTCTCTATGAGTTTGCCGTACCACTGGATGCAACAAAAACGCTGAGCAGCGTGACCTTCTCCAAGACGGGTGGACGTCCTACGGTCTTTGCAATGACAGCAGTCGTGGAGAAGCCGACGGCCATAGAAGGCATCACCGATGGTACTGTCCACAAGGTTGTAGGTATCTACAGTATTGATGGAAAGGTACGTACTGCCTATTCTCGTGGTGTCAATATCGTGCGCTATGACAACGGTGCGGTGAAGAAAATCATCGTGAAATAATCTTTTTCAATCCGAACATACAAACGAAAATAAGGCGCATATCCAGATTAAATAATTTTGACCCCTTAAATACAGATATCCCAAATGGCCAAGAAAGAGTATATTGAAGCCAATCGCCGTTGGTTGGTAGAGAAAGCAAATGAGGAGGGCGTGCAAGCCCTTCCTCAAGGTATCTATTATAAAGTATTGAAATCGGGCAATCCGGACGGGCCGTCACCTACGCGACGCAGTATTGTCACCGCCCACTATACGGGGTGGACTATCAATGGCAAGAAGTTTGATTCTAGTCGCGGTGGCACGCCCTTTGCCATGCGGCTCTCCGACCTGATAGACGGTTGGATCGTCGCTATGCAACAGATGCATGTCGGCGACCAATGGGAACTCTACATCCCCTCGGAAATGGGCTACGGCAAATTCTCGCAGCCGGGCATTCCCGGCGGTTCAACGCTCATCTTTGAGGTGGAACTGTTAGGAGTAGGGTAGTCTCCGGGAGGAGGTTGTCTTGAAAAAGCGAACAATAAACCCGCAATAAAAACGTCCTGCGCATTTTCGCGACGGGACGTTTTTATTGCGGGTTTATTGTGGTGTTGGGTGAGGTGTATTATTGTTTGTTTGTGGTGGACGTTCTTGGCGTCCGCCAAAAGGTCAATCGTATTTTGTGTGGTTTTTTCTTGTAGTGGAACAATAAAAACAAAAAAAGACATCGGCTAAATTAGTCGATGTCTTTCGTGCGTCCTTAGGGGCTCGAACCCTAGACCCACTGATTAAGAGTCAGTTGCTCTACCAACTGAGCTAAGGACGCTTGCTTGTGAGAACCTTGTTTCTCAATTGCGAGTGCAAAGGTAAGGACTTTTTTTGTAGCCTCCAAATTTTAGACGAACTTTTTTCAAAAAAAATTGCATTTTCTTTTTCGGGCTTGGGATTTGGGCCGTGTTTTAGGCGGTTTCCAGTTTTTTATTCGTACTTTTGCGGACAACAAAAAACCTTCTCCACAAGACTCCGGCGTACAGCGGATGCGCGTGCGCCACATTATATAATATATAAGGGTTCAAAAAATCCATCTACAAAGAAATATCAAATGAAAGAATTCGTCATATCTGAGGCCAAGGCAGAAACCGCCATACTCGTGGGCCTTATTACAAAAGATCAGGATGAGGCCAAGACCAAGGAATATCTTGACGAACTGGAATTCCTGGCCGATACAGCCGGAGCCGTTACCGTACGCCGTTTCACGCAGCGTGTGACAGGACCCAGTTCGGTGACCTATATCGGAACGGGAAAACTGGAAGAGATACGCGACTTTATCAAGGCCGAAGAAGATGCCGAGCGTGAAGTCGGTATGGTCATCTTCGACGATGAACTGTCGGCCAAGCAGATTCGCAATATCGAAAAAGAATTGGGTGTGAAGATTCTCGACCGCACCTCACTGATTCTCGACATCTTCGCTATGCGGGCGCAGACGGCCGCTGCAAAGACCCAGGTAGAACTGGCCCAGTACCGCTATATGCTTCCACGTCTGCAACGTCTGTGGACCCACCTTGAGCGTCAGGGCGGTGGATCAGGATCCGGTGGCGGTAAGGGAAGCGTAGGATTGCGCGGACCAGGTGAGACCCAGTTGGAGATGGACCGCCGTATCATCCTCCAGCGTATCACCTTGCTCAAGCAGCGCCTTGCCGAGATCGACAAGCAGAAGACTACCCAGCGCAAGAACCGTGGCCGGCTCATACGCGTGGCACTTGTCGGCTACACCAATGTGGGCAAGAGCACGCTCATGAATCTGCTCTCCAAGAGCGACGTGTTTGCAGAGAATAAACTGTTTGCTACGCTCGACACGACGGTACGCAAGGTGGTCATCGAAAACCTTCCCTTCCTTTTGGCCGATACGGTCGGCTTCATCCGCAAATTGCCTACCGACCTGGTAGACTCTTTCAAGTCGACACTCGACGAGGTGCGCGAGGCCGATCTGTTGGTACATGTGGTCGATATCTCCCATCCTGACTTTGAGGAGCAGATACGTGTCGTCGAGAAGACACTCTCCGAACTGGGCTGTGCCGACAAACCGAGCATGATTGTCTTCAACAAGATAGACAACTACAAATGGATGGAAAAAGAGGAAGATGATCTCACACCCCGCACAAAGGAAAATATCACGCTCGACGAACTGCGCCGTACCTGGATGGGAAAGATGGGCGACAACTGCCTGTTCATCTCTGCACGCGAAAAGACCAATATCGAAGAAATGCGTGATACGCTGTACCGTAAGGTTCGCGAGATGCATGTGCAGAAATATCCGTACAACGACTTCCTCTATACGGTGGATGACAGTTGGACGGAGGATGAGTAAGGGCAGACTTTCTGAACGTTCCTTTCTATATATTATTGTAGCGATGATGTCTTTCCCCATGAAGATGCTTTCTGCTCTTCTGTTGTGTACCGCCTTTTTGCACGCCGCTCCTCTGCAGGCGCAGGAATGGCTTTGTGAGGGCGACCTGCTGTTTTGTGTGTCGCCCGATGGCAATGCCATCACCGATGTCACGGCGGGGATAGACGGAAGACGGATTGACCATGTGGCAATCGTTCATCATGAAAAAGACGCTACGTTTGCGCTTGAGGCCGTACACCGTGGCGTGGTACTCACGCCGATGGACTCCTTTCTGCTGCACCGCGACTCGTTGGTGTTGGTGGGGCGGCTGAGAGATACGGTCGGTGTAGTGGCATCGGTGCAGCGCGCCCTTGCTTTTCTCGGGCGGCCCTACGATTTCTTTTTTATGCCCGACGACAGTGCGTTCTATTGTAGCGAACTGGTGCAAAAGTGCTATCGCGATGCGGCGGGCGAACTGGTGTTCCCACCCATTCCGATGTCCTTTCATGACAAGACGGGCAAAGTGACTCCTTATTGGAAGGAGTACTATGCCCGTCATGGTATGGAGGTACCGGAAGGTTGGCCGGGAAGCAATCCCGGTCAACTCTCGCGTAGCGACAAAGTATGTATCCTCGGATGGTTTAGAGATTTATGTTCACCGAGGCGCCGCCCATGATCCAGATGCCCGGCTGGGGTACGTTGCCGTAGTCTACGTAGGTCTTGTCAAGCAGATTGTTGACCTCGACGTAGCAACGGTATCGGGGCTTGGTCCAGGTGAGACGTGCGTCGACAATGCTGTAGGGACGGTAGGTATGGTCGGTGCCGTTGACATCGGTGTAGTATCCGGTACGTTCCTGCCAGCGGTAGTAGAGTCCGAAATCAAGTCCGGGGACGATGGTGGTCTGAAGGTCGGCCACCAGTTTGTGACGCAGGTATTCCAGCGTATAGCGGCTTTGCAGACCTTCCGTTTCCACTTTGTTTTGATGGATATGACTGTAGGCCACATTGAGTGACTTGCACCACCGCTGTCCGGGGAAGAGGGCGCGCCAGTCTATGGTGGCGGACAATTCCACGCCGGTGGCGTTGACCTTGGTGAAGTTGACCGATTTCCACACGGCATTCTCATCATCGCTGGTGTCGCGTACCCAGTCTATCAGATTGCTGCAGTGGTTGTAGTAGATGCTGGCCTTGGCCCGGATGCCGTTGGTCACATATTTCAGTCCACCCTCTACCGACGCCATCTCTTCTGGTTTAAGATACTTGTCGGCCTTGTGTCCGCCGACCGAGTAGTACAGTTCGGTGGCCGACGGCATACGCAGCGACGTGTTGTACGAGGCGTATATCCGTAGTCCGCTGCTGATGGCAAAACTGAGGTCGGCACCCGGGTAGACGCGCATATTCATGTGGTTCCACGAGTTTTTGGCGGCTATCATACCAGCAGAGGCTGTGAAGCGTCCGACGGAGATGTTGTGCTCAAGTATGAAACTGATATTGGTGCGGTTGAGCCCGTACTGATAGTCGCGCGAGGTACCATGCACGTGCGACGGATGGTCGAGTGGTTCGCCGAGAACGGTACTCACCAAATCCTCGTTGCGTATCTCCGCGCCAAGGGCGGTACGTCCGAGCGTCCAGTCGAAATAAGAGTTGAGGTTCAGTCCGTAGATGTCAGTACGGTGATAGTTGAAGGGATATTTGTCTTCCGCATTGCGGAAGAGTTCGTAGCGGTCCATATTGCGGTTCCAGTAGATAGAGGGGCGGAGGTGGAACCGTCCGTTTTTGTTTTCCACCGAGAGGGCGGTGTAGGTTTTCAGCGTATGTTCGTATTGGTCGTCCCATTTGGCACCGTAGAACGTGTTGGCGCCGAAATCCTTGGTACTGATGCCGGCATGCCATTTTGCCGTGATAGTCAGGTCCTCGTAGCCTCCTTGATAGAAAGCCTTTCCACCGTGGTAGTCGGCGTTGAGTGTTCCGGCCTTGCATCGGCTATAACCGTCGCTGCGGGTGTAACTGCCCGAGACGGCGTTCTTCCACGTAGGCCCGGCCAAGGCAAGGCGTGCTCCGGCACTGGCGTATCCGTAACTGCCTGCATCTATGTGTGCCGAGATGCTGCTGCGTGCTGCAGTAGTGGTGACGATATTGACGGCTCCTACAAGTGATGATGTGCCGTACACGCGTGCGGCCGGCCCTTCGAGTACCTCGATATGGTCGATGTCGGCGATGTCGCAAGGAAAGTCGAAGGCGTTGTAGGCCGTCTGCGGGTCACCGATGTTGATGCCGTTGAGCAGAATGGCCACCTGCTCGCTGTTTCCTCCGCGTACGCTGACGTCGGTCTGTACCCCGATGGGTCCGCGTTGACGCACGTCTACGCCGGCGGCGTATTTGAGCAGGTCGTTGATACTCTGTACCGGCGCGGCGGCAATGGCGTCGCGGCTCAGTACGTGAACAATTCTCGCAGTCTGTCCCGGTAGGGTAGGGGCTTTTGAGGCCGTCACCTCGACATCGTCGAGCAGGACGGTTTTCTCAACGGCCGTCCGTGCAGTGTCGGCCTTCTCGGTGTGCGTGCTGATGCCGTCGGCCTTGGCGTAGGTCAAGGTCGGAATGCTCAGCGTGCAGATGAGAACCTCCTTTCCGAGACAACTGAACAGGGCGTAGCCTTTGCGCGTGAAGTGCTTGAAGCGCAGGGGCGCAGGCCTTCTGAGTGGTTGTCTGTACATGTGGTTGTTGATATTGTTGTTATAATTAGAACCCGCCATTATACGGGTGCATAGTGTACCGCAGTCTTATTTTGCTGATGATGGTTTGCCCTCGTGGGTCATGAAGAGCAGATAGTCGCCGTCGGCGTGTATGCTGACCTTGTCGCCCAGCGACTCGTTGAGCGTGCCTTGCCAAAGGGCAGTGTAGGTGTAGGGCGCCCAGCGAAATCCTTCGCCGGTGAGCGAATGGGAGTTGATATTGAAGATGCTGATCTGTTGTCCCGGGAAACTCTCAAACGTATTGTCACCGCAGGCCGGTATGAAGTAGCCGTGGTCGGTGACCGTCACGGGACGTATGCCGAATTCGTGCATGTACCGGCAGAGCAGCGCGATGTTGCCCAGAGTGTGGTCTTCGCGTTTGCCGGTCATACCCAGATAGGCGATGTGGCGGTAGCCGAGATTGAGACAGTGGCGCGTGGCCTTGGTCTGGTCGTTGTCCTCCTGTTCGTTGACGATATGTACGATGGGCCGGTAGCGCATTTTGAAGTCGTCCGACAGAGAGTCGCCGTCACCGACGATGGCGTCGGGCATGAGTCCGTACTCGATGAGTTTGCCTCCGGCTCCGTCGCAGCAGCAGACGTAGGGTGCCTTGATGAGGGCCGACAGAGCGTAGGGGTGTTTGGGAAAATCGCCGTCGCCAAGAATGACGGCGTCAAAGACTGATTCCTTGGTTACACGAGAAAAGATCATAGTGTATTTCTGATTTTGAGTTATTTTTTTTCATTGTTGGAGTTTTTCCCTTGCTGGTGTGGCTTCTTTCTTGTCGGTGATAAAGCAGGTATTCAAAATTATTCCTGTTCTTGGTGTTCGGAGACCATCATCTTTTTCCATTTGTAGTAGCCCATGACGGCGATGACGACATAGAGCGCGTAGAGTCCGGCCTTGAAGGGTATGCCCTTGAAGGCGTAGAGATAGGCGCTGATGAGGTCAACGACGATCCAGAAAAACCACTGTTCGATGTATTTCCGGGCAAGGGCCCACAGACCGACAAAACTGAGAGCGTTGGTGAAAGCGTCGAGGAGCGGAACCGTACTGTTGGTGTAGACGACGAGGATATAGTAGGTGGCTCCCCAGGCGACGAGGAAGAACAGGATGGCGGGCAGATAGAGGGAGGTGCGCATGCGGGTGATGGACAACTCCTTGTCTTGCGTTTGGTTGTGCTTGCGGCCGAAGCGCCACACGGCATAACCGTAGACGGCGGCAAGGGTGTAGTAGACCGCCATACCTGCATCGCCGTAGAGTCCATGACTCCAGTAAAGGTAGATGTCGAGGGCCGGCATGATGATGCCGACTATCCAAAGGGCAATGCTCGCCCTGTATTCGAGCAGTATGTAGAGGAGGCCCAGCACGGTGGTCAGTATGTCGAGCCAGTGGGTGGTGATGAATGTTGTCATCTTGTCTTTTTTTGTCTTTTCTTTGCAGGTGGGTTCCGAAAGGCGTCCACCTGCTTGTCGTTTGTTGGATATGGGTATATCCTCACTTGGTATCCTTTTGTACGAAGAAAAGGAGCGGAGGCGGCTGACGGTCTTGGTCAGTCGCTTCCACTCCCTCCTGTCTGTATGTTGGCGTGGGGCCGCAGGTGCGGCCATCTTCTTCTGGTAGGTCTTGGCCCTATGGACTTAGAACCGCAGCGTGAGGTGTCCCATCACGTTGAAACCGGCCATCGGCACGTAGGCCAGATAGGAGTAACGCTTGCCTTTGGAGTAGTAGCCGTAGTCGTAGGCGCAGGCAGCGTAGTGGCGTGAGAAGATATTGTTGAAGTCAAATCCCAGCGTGATGTGCTTGATGCCGGCAGCGCGGGTGACATCGCTTTCGTACTTGAGGCTGAGGTCGCTCTGTGAGTAGCAGGTCAGGGAGCGCTCTTTGCTCTGTGAGTTGTCTATGTACTGGCGGCTCACATAGTTGGTGTGCCATGTGGCGCTGAAACCGGCGTAGTGGAAGTCTACGAATCCGTTGAGGATAGCGCTCGGCGAGTAGGCGAGGGTAGACTCGCTGTAGTGGTTGACTACCGTTCCGTCGTCGTCGGAAACATACTCGTCGAAGTCCTTGATGCGGTTTCTGCTGAGAGCGGCATTGCCCTCAATGTTCAGCCATGAGAGGGGCGACCATCCGGCGGTCAGTTCGACACCCATGCGGTACGACTTCTTGATGTTGGTGGTCAGGGCTTCGCCGATGTCGCTGAGCTGGCCGGTCTGGGCGATCTGGTTGTCGTAGTCCATATAGTAGAAGTTGGCTCCGGCGTGCCAGTTGCTGCCCTGGTACTGGTAGCCTGCCTCCACGTCGATCACGCTTTCAGCCTTCGGGTAGGGGTAGTTGTAGTTGTTGGTGTAGTTGTTGCGCTCCGGTTCGCGGTTGCTCAGGGCTACCGATGCGTAGGCCTTGTGCCCACCGTTGGTGTAACTGATACCGGCCTTGGGATTGAAGAAACTGAAATTGTCGTTGATGTCGAGCATCTGGGCGACGTATCCCTTTTCTTTCGTGTAGACGAAATGGTCGTTGTAGCCGTTGGTCTTGTACTTCACATAGCGGTATTGCAGGTCGGCAAAGACGTTCCAGTGGCTGAGGAAGGTGTAGGTAGCCTTGACAAATCCGCTGTAGTCGTCCTTGTGGGCGTCTGAGTCGTAGTACTTGTAGGCACCGTTGGCGAGATATTTCTTTTCCAGTGTCTCGTCACCGATGTAGTCGAGGTAGCCCCAGTGGTTGCCACGGAACTGCTGGAGGTTGACACCGCCGATGATGTCCCAATGGTCGTTCTTGTAGTTGACGTTGTAGACCAGGCCGTAGCAGTTTTGGGTCAGACCCTTGCGGCGTACCTCATCGGTCTTGATCTCTTTGCCTTTCTCGTTGTATTCGTTGATACCGAACTTGCTGGCGAGGCCTTTGTTGTGGCGGAAGTCCTTGTAGTAGCCGTATCCGTAGGTGTAGTGCAGGGCCATGTTGTGGCTCCAGTGCTCGGAAGGCTGCCATGCGAAGGAGAGAATGTTGTGGTTCTGATAGAAGTTGTCGGTGGTACGATCCCACTTGGTGCCGTCACGATAGGTGAAGGGCGTGAGCACGTATTTGCCGTTCTGCAGGTCGTAACTGCCGAGCAGGGTGTTGCTGCGTCCCAATCCCATGTCCCACAACTGGCGGTAGGTCTCGGTACCATTGGGGCCGCTGATGTAGTTCCATGCCTGTCCGGTCTTTTCGAAGTTGCCCACGTTTTTGTAGCGTATCTGGAAGTTGCGTCCCAACCAGGTCAGTCCGCCGTAGTACGAACCGGAGCGGCCGCGTGTGCCATCGACAAATCCGTCGGTAGCGGTCTCGTGGTAGGCACCATCGAAGATGAGATGGTTGAAGAGCAGGCCGGTAGAGAAACTGGCTCCTGTGTTGTAGGTGTTGTAACTGCCGTACGACCCGGTCAGTTCAAGGAATGATTTGGCGGAAGGAGCGGCGGTGGCCAGTGAGATGCTTCCGCCGAAAGCGCCGTCGCCGTTGGTGGATGTTCCCACGCCGCGCTGTATCTGCACGCTACCGAGAAGGGAAGCGTAACTGTTCATGTTGGCCCAGAATACGGTTTGGTCTTCAGGGGAGTTGAGGGCTACACCGTCGAGTGTTACGTTGATACGGCTGCCTGCTGCACCACGCATACGCATGTAGGCCGTTCCGCTACCGAGACCGTTCTCGCTCCATGCGAGTACGCCCGGTGTACGAGCAAAGAGGAAAGGCAGTTCCTGGCCAGTCGTGCCAAAGTCTTTGAGTTCTGATTTCTTGATGTTTGCCACCGCAAAAGGAGAGGTCTTGGTGGCTCTGACGGCCTTGACCACTACTTCGCTGATGTGCTGCACCTTGGCGGTGTCGAGTTTTTCCTGGGCGTAAGTCATCTGGCCTGTCAGTCCACAGGCTGCGACCAATACTGTCCCAAAAAGTCTTTTCATTTCTTTTTACCTATTTTATAAGTATACAAATAGGGGGTACGCATCCTGTTCTGCCTTTTTCGCTACGCCGGCATTATCCGGATCAGCTCAGAGGGTATAATCTCAGACGGACAATCTCCGCCACCCCTGACTTGCACTCTGCAAATCGGGTGCAAAGGTATATCTTTTGTAGGATAGTACCAAATGTTTGTTAAAAAATATTGTGAGGGGAAGAGTCTTGGAAAGTGTGATTTGGAATACTTTTTGGTATTTATTTTCTGCTTTGACGGGTTGAATTTGGGGTATTTGCCTTCTTGATTTTGTACAAGGGCCTTGTACGGACGCTACAAGGGCCTTGTACGGTCGCTACAAAGGCCTTGTACTGTCCGTACAAAGGCTTTGTACTGCTTGTACAAGGCCGTTATACAATCACTAAAGGGTTGTTTTACTCTGCAGTCGGGGAAAATAAAAAGGGCGTGAACTCTTCGCGAGTCCGCGCCCCCATCATGGTGTCGAAAAGGTTTGATTGTATGAAGTGGTATTTTTATGCGTGTGTTTGAGAATTTTACGCTTATTTTCTTTTTAGGCGGATTGCTTCTGATGGATTCTCAAATCTGCCTTAGTTGTATGCCGACTCACCGTGCTCATACACATCGAGTCCTTCTTCCTCTACGCGTTTGTCTACACGTATGCCGATGGTTTTGTCAATCAGTTTGTAGAGGATGAATGTTACGACTGCGCTGAATACGATGCTCACCAGCGTGGCGACAATCTGTATCCACAACTGATGCCAATCGCCGTAGAGGGCGCCCTGTACGCCATCGGTTCCGGTGACGAGGCGTGTGGCGAAGACACCCGTGAGTATTGATCCGATGATGCCGCCCATGCCGTGTACACCGAAAGCGTCGAGGGCGTCATCGTAGTGGAACTTCCGTTTGACGGTGGCTACCATGAAGAAGCAGATGATCGGGGTGACAATGCCGATGACGAAAGCACCGAGCAGGTCGGTAGAGCCGGCCGCAGGGGTGATGGCTACCAGTCCGGCGACGGCGCCCGTACATGCACCGACGGTGGTCGGCTTGTCGTTGTATATCCAGTCGATGACCATCCAGGTGACTGCGGCCGTTGCCGTGGCGATATGGGTCACGAGGAAGGCGTTGGCGGCCAGACCGTCAGCGGCCAGTCCGCTTCCGGCGTTGAAGCCAAACCATCCCAGCCACAGGAATGAGGTGCCCATGAAGACGAATGTGATGTTGTGTGGCAATATGGGATGTCCGGCCTGGTAGGTCTCGCGCTGACCGATAAGCACGGCCATGACGAGTGCCGAGATGCCGGCGTTGATGTGTACCACCGTGCCGCCTGCAAAGTCGATGGCGCCCATCTGCTGGAGAAAGCCTCCGCCCCATACCCAGTGCGCCATCGGGAAATAGGCGATGATGACCCACAGTATGGTGAAGACCATATACCCCTTGAACTTGATGCGCTCAGCGAACGCGCCGAGGATCAAGGCCGGTGTGATCAGTGCAAACATACACTGGAACATGACAAATGTCAGTTCGGGTATGCCAGTGTCGGTGAGTGTGTCGGGAGATATGCCGTGGAGGAATGCCTTGTCCATGCCTCCCATGACGGCCCAAAGTGGGTTGCCGCTATCTTTGAAACTTGTATCGAAAGCCCACGAGTAGCCGATGGCTACCCAAAGGATGCTCACTACGCCCACGATGAGCATGGTCTGCATGATGATGCTCAGTACATTTTTCTGTCGTACCAGTCCGCCATAGAAGAGGGCGATGCCCGGTATGCTCATCAGAAGTACGAGAATGGTGGCGGTGATCATCCATGCCGTGTTGCCCGTGTTCAGGGCGGTGGCTGTAAGAAGTGTTGCTGTCATATCCTGGTTTGTTTCTTTTTACCTGTCATTTTGTTTCTTGTTGCGGTTGCGGCCGGATTATTTTTCCTGCTCTGCATTGTAGAGGGCGATGTCGCCGCGCTCGCCTGTTCTGATGCGTATGGCGTCCTCTATGGGAATGACAAAGATGCGTCCGTCGCCTATCTCGCCGGTGTGGGCTGCCTTGAGTATGGCGTTGACGGCGCGCTCCACGTTTTTGTCTCTGACAACGAGCGATATCAATATGCGCTCTATCGAACTTGTGTCGTAGACGACACCTCTGTAAATGCGGCCTTGCCGCGACTTTCCTACGCCGCGTACGTCGTAGTAGGAGAACCATTCGATGTCGGCTGCCAGAAGGGCGGCCTTCACATCCTCGAAACGTGTCTTGCGGATGATGGCTTCAATTTTCTTCATACTTACCTCTATTGTATTTGATGTTTCAATGTTTTACTGTCATTATGTTTGTTATCCGATGCAAAAGTAATACAAAATATCAATAAAACAATTATAATCTTTACATTCTGTTTTAATAAAAATTTCACATCTTTTGTTTTGTAATTTGCTTTCGTGAAATATGTTTCGATTTGAAAGTGATATTCTTGTTTTATTGTCATATTGCAACTTAACAAATTTTAGTCAAGATTTTTGCAAGGAATATGTTGGATTATTTCGCAAATAGTGTTACTTTTGCATCGTATAACAACGAATTGTTTTAAGGAACGAATAAAAGAAAGTCAAAATGGCACGCATGATAGGGTTTACCAAGATGCACGGCGCAGGTAATGATTACATTTACGTCAACACATTATTATATAGTATTCCCGACCCGTCGTCAGCGGCTGTCAAGTGGAGTGCGTATCATACGGGCGTTGGAAGTGACGGTCTGGTACTGATAGGCAAACCTTCAACGGATTGTGATGCCGATTTCTCGATGCGTATTTTCAATGCAGATGGTTCTGAGGCCATGATGTGTGGTAATGCGTCGCGATGCATCGGCAAATATCTCTACGAACGTCATCTGACCGACAAGACAGAGATACGTCTCGAAACCCTGTCGGGTGTCAAGGTGCTCCGCCTGCATGTGGAGGCCGACGGACAAGTGTCGAGCGTGACCGTGGATATGCTTGAACCCTCGTTGCATAATGCGCAACAGTATGATGAGGCCTGCGGAGGAACACTGACGGCGCTTGGACGTACCTTTGAAGGTACGTATGTGTGCATGGGAAATCCTCATTTTGTAACTTTCGTTGACGATATTGCCACCATTGATATTGCCCAGTATGGCAGCGTGTTGGAGCGTGATGCGGCTTTCCCGCAGCGATGCAACATTGAGTTTGCGCAGGTGATGCCCTCCGGTGAAATCCGGACGCGTGTTTGGGAACGAGGCAGTGGTATCACTATGGCCTGTGGCACAGGTGCCTGTGCTACCGCCGTGGCAGCGGCGCATACCGGATGCAGCATACGAAAAAGCCGTATCGCAATGGATGGCGGAACACTTGACATAGAATGGAGAGATGCCGACGGACACGTCTATATGACGGGACCGGCGGCATTCGTCTTTGATGGGGAAATAGAATTGTAATGTCCCCCTCTCGCTATCGAAAGAAAACAATCATATAAAAGACAATATACCAAAATGGCATTAGTAAACGAACACTATCTGAAACTGTCAAACAATTACTTGTTTGCAGATATAGCCAAGAAGGTGAACGCCTTCAAGGTGGTACACCCCGAAGTACGCGTGATCAGTCTTGGTATCGGTGATGTCACGCAGCCGCTCTGTCCGGCAGTCATCGAAGCCATGCACAAGGCGGTCGACGAGATGGCGACAAAGGCGACATTCCGTGGTTACGGCCCCGAGCGCGGTTACGACTTTTTGCGCGAGGCTATCGTGAAAAACGACTTTGCCCCCCGTGGCGTGCATATAGATCCCAGCGAAGTGTTTGTCAACGACGGTGCCAAGAGCGATACAGGAAACATCGGGGAGATTGTAAGATGGGACAACAGTGTCGGTGTGGCCGATCCTATCTACCCCGTATATATCGATTCCAATGTGATGTGCGGACGTGCCGGCATACTGGAAGACGGCAAGTGGAGCAATGTGAACTATATGCCCTGTACGGCCGAGAACAATTTTACACCGCAGATACCCGACCATCGTGTCGATATGATATATCTGTGCTACCCGAACAATCCGACGGGTACGGTATTGTCGAAAGACGAACTGCGCAAGTGGGTCAACTATGCCCTGAAGAACGACACTCTCATCCTCTACGATGCAGCCTATGAAGCCTATATCCGCGAGGACGACGTGCCACACTCTATCTACGAAATCAAGGGTGCAAGAAAGTGCGCCATCGAGTTCCATAGTTATTCGAAGACGGCTGGTTTTACGGGTGTGCGCTGTGGCTACACCATCATTCCGAAAGAACTGACGGCTGTGACCATCGACGGCAAACAGCGAGTAGAACTCAATCATCTTTGGGATCGTCGGCAAAGCACCAAGTTCAACGGTACAAGTTACATCTCCCAGCGTGCAGCCGAAGCCATCTACTCTCCTGAAGGCAAAGAACAGATCAAGAAGACCATCGACTACTACATGGGCAATGCCGAAATCATGTATGAGGCCCTGACCCGTCTCGGACTCAGTGTCTACGGTGGAAAGAACGCACCTTACCTTTGGGTAAAGACCCCCGGCGGTGTGGAGAGTTGGAAGTTCTTCGAGCAGATGCTCTACGGAGCCGGAGTAGTATGTACCCCTGGTGTCGGATTCGGTCCCAGTGGCGAAGGCTACATCCGTCTTACCGCCTTCGGCAATAGAGAAGACTGTGAGGAAGCCATGACCCGTATTGCGGAATGGCTGAACAAATAAGGCGGGCACAATAGGGTCACGCTGCAAAGGAAAAGAATAAAAACAATCAACAATAGATTATAAAAAACAATGGCAAATTTAAGGTTTGAAGTTGTAGCAGACGCTTTCAAGAAGAAACCTTTGGAAGTGATCACTCCGATCGAGAGACCGTCGGAGTACTTCGGTAAAAATGTATTCAACCGTGCTAAGATGTACAAGTACCTGCCCCGTGACGTCTATGAAAAACTCATCGACGTGATCGACAATGGTACCCGTCTTGACCGCTCCATCGCTGATGCTGTGGCAAAAGGTATGAAGCAGTGGGCTGACGAAAATGGTGTGACCCACTATACGCACTGGTTCCAGCCCCTTACCGAAGGTACGGCTGAGAAGCACGATGCCTTCATCGAGCACGATGGCAAGGGTGGTATGATCGAGGATTTCTCCGGCAAATTGCTGATGCAGCAGGAGCCGGACGCCAGCTCGTTCCCCAACGGCGGTATCCGCAACACCTTCGAGGCCCGCGGCTACTCGGCATGGGATCCCACATCGCCCGTATTCATCATCGATGATACACTTTGTATTCCGACCATCTTCATCTCTTATACTGGTGAGGCTCTTGACTACAAAGCTCCTTTGCTCCGTGCACTGCACGCTGTCAATGTTGCCGCAACCGATGTTTGCCACTATTTCTATCCCGAGGTCAAGAAGGTCGTTTCCAACCTCGGTTGGGAGCAGGAGTACTTCCTCGTCGACGAGGGTCTCTATTCGGCACGTCCCGACCTGATGTTGACCGGTCGTACACTGATGGGTCACGACTCTGCCAAGAACCAGCAGATGGACGACCACTACTTCGGTACCATCCCCGAGCGTGTGCAGGCCTTCATGAAGGATCTCGAAATTCAGGCTCTCGAACTCGGTATTCCTTGCAAGACCCGTCACAATGAGGTGGCTCCCAACCAGTTTGAGCTTGCTCCTATCTTCGAGGAGACCAATCTCGCTGTAGACCACAACATGCTCTTGATGTCGCTGATGAAGAAGATCGCACGCCGTCACGGTTTCCGTGTACTCTTGCACGAAAAGCCCTTCGCTGGCATCAACGGTTCTGGTAAGCACAACAACTGGAGTCTTTCTACCGATACTGGCGTGCTGCTCCACGGCCCCGGCAAGACTCCCGAGGACAACCTGCGCTTCATCGTCTTCATCGTCGAGACACTGATGGGTGTATACAAGCACAACGGTCTGCTCAAGGCCAGCATCATGAGCGCCACCAATGCTCACCGTCTGGGTGCCAACGAGGCTCCTCCAGCCATCATCTCTTCGTTCCTCGGACACCAGCTCACCGAGATTCTCGAACATATCGAGAACTCTGACAAGAACGAACTGTTCAACGTGGCTGGAAAGCAGGGCATGAAGCTCGATATTCCCGAAATTCCCGAACTGCTCATCGATAATACCGACCGCAACCGTACCTCTCCCTTCGCCTTCACCGGCAACCGTTTCGAGTTCCGTGCCGTAGGATCTGAGGCCAACTGCGCCAGCGCAATGATTGTGCTCAATACGGCTGTGGCTGAGGCTCTGCAGAACTTCAAGAAGCGTGTCGACGCTCTCATTGAGAGTGGCGAGGACAAGATCAGCGCTATTCTCGACGTAGTGCGCGAGGATGCCAAGTTCTGTCGTCCCGTTCACTTCGAGGGCAACGGCTATTCAGACGAATGGGTAGTAGAGGCTAAGAAGCGCGGACTCGACTGCGAGACTTCTTGCCCGAAGATATTCGAGCGCTATCTCGACAAGGAGAGCGTGGAGATGTTTGAAGGTCAGGGTGTGATGAGCCATAAGGAACTTGAGGCTCGCAACGAGGTGAAATGGGAAACCTACACCAAGAAGATTCAGATTGAGGCCCGCGTGTTCGGTGACCTGTCAATGAACCATATCATCCCTGTCTGCACCCACTATCAGAGCCAGTTGGCCAAGAACGTGCAGAGCATGTATGATATCTTCCCTGCCGAGGAGGCTGAGAAACTGACTTCCCGCAACAAGAAGATCATCTCCGAGATTGCCGAACGTACCCAACTCATCGAGTCGGGTGTCGAGGAACTGGTCAATGCCCGCAAGGTAGCCAACAAGATTGAGGACGAACATCTCAAGGCTATTGCCTACCACGACACTGTGGCTCCGAAGATGGAGGAGATACGTTACCAGATCGACAAACTCGAACTGGTGGTAGCCGACGAACTCTGGACACTGCCCAAGTATCGTGAACTTCTGTTCATCAGATAATATTGGCCTTGTCCAATCAGAAATACATTCTTCTTGAAGTCTTGCTCCGTCTGACGGGGCAAGACCCAAGAAGAAATAAAAATTTCTTTTATTGGTTGTTTAAGTTTGCGGTGGTGCGTGATTGTGAAATTACACACCACTTTTTTATTGCGGGCTGCTCAAACCTGCTTGTTGTGGGCTACCCTTGCATTCATCTGCAACCATGTTTTCCCGAAAAGCAAGCGGGAAAACCCCATAAAAAAAGGACGAGGGAAAACAACGTCGTTGATAACGGTTGTTTCCCCTCGTTCTTTTTATAGTCTTGTCCGCCTGTGGGCGGAAATGGTTGCGTGGAGATGCTTGTTCTTTATCGCTTTGTCGTACTTGGTTTATCCCAGATATTTCATGAGAATCTTTGCGTTGCCGCTGTCGCGCAACTTGGCGATGCTCTTCTCACGGATTTGGCGTACACGCTCACGGGTCAGTCCCAGTTGGTCGCCAATCTCCTCAAGTCCCTTCTCGTGGCAGCCGATGCCGAAGCACTCGCGGATAATGGTGATTTCGCGCTCCTTGAGCACTTTGCTGAGTACGGAGTTCAGTTCTTGTGCCATCGACTCGTGGTCTACATGGCGGTCGGTACGGGTGTCGTCGCCACTCGACATCACATCGAGCATACAGTTGTCTTCACCGTCTTGGAACGGAGCGTCGATGCTGACGTGGTGGCCGTCTGCCATCAGGCTCTGTCCGATTTTCTCCTCGTCGATGTTGGTCTTCTCGGCCAACTCGGATACTGAGGGGTGACGCTGGTTCTCTTGCTCAAACTTGTTGATCTCGTGGTTGATCTTGTTGAGCGAACCTACCTGGTTGAGCGGGAGGCGTACGATACGGCTCTGCTCGGCAATAGCCTGAAGGATGCTCTGACGAATCCACCATACGGCATAGGAGATGAACTTGAAGCCGCGAGTCTCGTCGAATTTCTGTGCGGCCTTTATCAAGCCGATGTTGCCCTCGTCGATGAGGTCGGTCAAGGTGAGACCCTGGTGTTGGTATTGTTTGGCCACGGATACGACGAATCGCAGATTGGCAGTCACAAGTTTGTCCTTTGCTCGGTCACCTTCAGGGCCACCTTTCTTGATCTTCTGTGCAAGTTCTATTTCCTCGTCAATGCTAATCAAGGGGGCGCGTCCTATTTCGACAAGGTACTTGTCAAGGGCTTCGCTCGAACGGTTTGTGATACTTTTCTGAATCTTAAGTTGTCTCATCTTGTTACCTTATGTTATCTTTCCGGATACTGAAATTTAGTTATATTTGGGATATCTCGCTAAATCCTTGCAAAGTTACGGACTTTTCCCCGTTTTATTGCGTGAATATATCTATATTTATATTACGATAATATATTTTATGTTTTATTATGTACGCCAGTCGGTCTTGTGCCAGATACTTTTCCTTGAAAAGGTCTGGTGGGGCTTATCCGAAAACCTGTATGGCTTGTTGTCATCAATCCGTATTTTATGCGCTTCGTTGTGCGCGGAATGACCTTTTTGGGTAATTCATTCGTTTGTTTCGGCGTTTTTAAGTATTTTTGCACACTGATTTTATCCATATCGTACAATCATAAAGAAAAGACCCAATATAGAAAATGGCAAAAGAATTAAAGGAATTGACCAAACGTTCTGACAATTACAGTCAGTGGTACAACGACTTAGTCGTCAAGGCAAATCTGGCGGAGCAGTCGGCCGTGCGTGGATGCATGGTCATCAAGCCCTACGGATACGCCATCTGGGAGAAAATGCAGCAGCAACTCGATGCCATGTTCAAGGAGACTGGCGTGCAGAATGCTTATTTCCCCTTGCTTATCCCCAAATCTTTCTTCAGTCGCGAGGCTGAGCATGTGGCTGGATTTGCCAAAGAGTGTGCCGTGGTGACCCACTACCGTCTGCGCTCTACGGAAAACGGTACCGACGTCGAGGTAGACCCGAATGCCAAACTGGAAGAAGAACTCATCATACGTCCTACTTCGGAAACAATTATTTGGAATACCTACAAAAACTGGATACACTCCTGGCGCGACCTGCCACTCATGTGCAATCAGTGGTGTAACGTGATGCGTTGGGAAATGCGTACCCGTCCGTTCCTCCGTACCTCAGAGTTCCTGTGGCAGGAAGGACATACAGCCCATGCTACCCGTGAGGAGGCTGAGGCAGAAGCACAGAAGATGCTCCATGTCTATGGCGACTTTGTGGAGAAATGGATGGCCGTCCCTGTTATCCGTGGCGTGAAGAGCGAGACAGAGCGTTTCGCCGGTGCCCTCGACACTTATACCATTGAGGCTATGATGCAAGACGGTAAGGCGCTGCAGAGCGGTACAAGCCACTTCCTCGGACAGAACTTTGCCAAGTCGTTCGACGTCACCTTCCTCAACAAGGAGAACAAGCCTGAATATGTGTGGGCTACTTCATGGGGCGTTTCTACCCGTCTTATCGGTGCGTTGATCATGACCCACTCCGATGACAACGGTCTGGTGCTTCCTCCGAAACTCGCCCCCATACAGGTGGTCATCATCCCCATCACCAAGGGTGCAGATGGTCTGAAGGCCATCACCGAGAAACTCACTCCCGTCATCGAGCAGTTGCGCAGCCTTGGTATCAGCGTGAAATATGACGATGCCGAGAACAAGCGTCCCGGATTCAAGTTCGCCGACTATGAACTCAAGGGTGTGCCCGTGCGTCTCGTTATGGGTGGACGCGACCTCGAAAACGGTACTGTCGAACTCATGCGTCGTGACACACTTGAGAAGGAGACCCTTCCGCTCGAAGGTATTGCCGAGCATGTCAAGCATCTGCTCGACGAGATACAAGACAACCTCTTCAAGAAGGCCTGCCAGTTCCGTGACTCCCGCGTCTACGAGTGCGACAACTACGAGGAGTTCAAGGAGCGTGTCAAGGACGGCGGCTTCTTCCTTTGCCATTGGGACGGTACTGCCGAGACCGAGGCCAAGATCAAGGAGGAGACTCAGGCTACGATACGTTGCGTGCCTTACGGCTATGAGCAGACACCGGGCGTCGACATGGTATCCGGCAAACCTGCTACCAAGCGCGTGATTATCGCAAGAAGTTACTAACCCTAACCAAAAAACATCGTAACACCAGATATTGGGAGCCCCACAAATCTGTGTCGCTCCCAATTTTTTTCTTTTTGTCGGGGCATTGACCTTGACATTGTATATTCTCGAACATAACTAAAATTAATATTATGGAATGGGATTGGTTTATTAAACTGTTTACCACCACCGATTCGGTAGCCCATATCGCCTTGCTCTATGCCATCGTCATCGCCGTAGGCGTGATGCTCGGCAAGATCAAGTTTGGCGGTATCTCCCTCGGTGTGTCCTTTGTTTTGTTTGCCGGCATCTTGGCCGGTCATATCGGCTTCACTGCCCCTGTCAACATTCTCGGATTCTTGCAAGACTTCGGTCTGATACTGTTTGTGTTCTGTATCGGACTTCAGGTCGGCCCCGGCTTCTTTGAGAGTTTCAAGAAAGGCGGTGTCACGCTCAACATGATGTCCGTGAGTGCCGTTCTGCTCAACATCGCTGTGATGTTTGCCTGCTACTATCTTTTCTTCGACACGTCAGACCCCAACAACCTTCCGATGATGGTCGGCACCCTTTGTGGAGCGGTCACCAACACGCCCGGACTTGGTGCCGCCAACGAGGCGCTTGAGTCTGTCCGTCATGGAGGTGTACCGGCTATTGCCTCGGGTTATGCCTGTGCTTACCCTCTCGGTGTGCTGGGTATCATTGGTGCCACCATTGCCATACGTTATATCACCCGAGTGAAACTGGCTGACGAGGAGAAACAACTGGAAGAGGAAGAGGCTGAAAATCCCCATGCCAAACCCCACCAGATGCACCTGCGTGTGAGCAACTCCTTCTTGGCAGGTCGCACAATGGGTCAGGTGGCCGAATTCCTCAACCGCGATATCGTCTGCTCACGTCTGCAACACGAGGGCAAGAGCGTCATCCCCAATAGCAAGACCGTTCTTGAGTTGGGTGACGAGGTGCTCATCGTCTGTGCCGAAGCCGATGCCGAAGCCATCCAAGCCTTTATCGGTCCGGAAATAGACTCACCGTGGTCGGAGCAGGATGAAAAGAAACCGCTTATCTCCCGCCGTATCGTTATCACCAAACCGTCGATGAATGGTAAGACGCTCGGCAAGATGCACTTCTCCAGTGTCTACGGTGTGACCGTGACCCGCGTGTCGCGTCAGGGTATGGACGTGTTTGCCAGCCGCAACTACCATTTCCAGGTGGGTGACAAACTGCTTGTTGTCGGACCTGAAGACAATGTCAACCGTGTGGCCGAGATGATGGGTAATACAGCCCGCCACCTCAACGTGCCTAATATCGCTACCATCTTTATCGGTATCATTGTCGGTATCATCTTCGGTAGCATGCCTATTTCCATCCCCGGTATGCCTGTTCCTCTGAAACTCGGTATCGCCGGCGGACCGCTGATTATTGCCATCCTTATCGGACGTTTCGGTTACAAGATCAAACTGGTGACCTATACGACCACGTCGGCCAACATGATGTTGCGTGAGATCGGACTTGTCTTGTTCTTGGCCAGTGTCGGCATCAAGGCAGGAACCGGATTCTGGGATACAGTAGTGCAGGGCGACGGTCTGAAATATGTGTACACCGGTTTCTTCATTACCATCATCCCGATACTCGTTGTCGGTACGATAGCCCGTATGAAGTTCCATATCAACTACTTCACCCTGATGGGTATGTTTGCCGGTACCTATACCGACCCGCCAGCATTGGCTTATGCCAACTCTACCTGCTCGCGTGAGGCTCCCGCTGTCGGCTACTCTACAGTGTACCCGTTGAGCATGTTCCTCCGTATCTTCACGGCCCAGATTATCATCCTCTTCTGTTGCGCTGCATAGAAGAGGGAGACTATAATATAGAGACGGTCTATATGTCCGGTCTATATATAATGTAAAATAAAAAAGTTAGCGTGGGGAACATGGGCCGCTCGGCCGTGTTCCCCACGCTTTGTATAGAGGGAATCTGAAAAATCCCACTTGTGGGATGGACAATAAAACGTCCCTCCTCTGCGTTTTCATATACAGAACAGAAATACAGAAACCATGTCGAAAGAAAATACCGTGTCTCAAGAGGACACTTTTGAATACGGCGGAGAACGCTTCGCCGACATACAGATGTTGCGATACCGTTTGAACGGTTTTGAGGAATTGACACTCTCTCAGAAGAAATACATATACTGCCTGTCGCAAGCCGCCTTGTGCGGACGCGACATCACCACCGACCAGTTCGGCCGCTACAATCTTCTCGTGCGCAAGACCCTTGAGGCCGTCTATCTGCACTACGCTGGCGACAAGACCGACAACGACTACCAGCACATGGTAGAATACCTCAAGCGGGTATGGTTCTCCAACGGCATCTATCATCACTACGGTTGTGAGAAGTTTGCTCCCGAATTCAGCGAGGATTTCCTGGTCGGTCAGTTGAAGCAACTTCCTGTCGATCAGTTGCCCCTCTCTTCCCATTGTCCCGACCTCGATGCCCTCTGTGACTTGCTTCACCGCGTCATCTTCGATGCGACCTTCGAACCCAAGCGGGTCAACAAGCGCGAGGGCGACGATCTCGTGGTGACCTCAGCGTGCAACTACTACGACGGTGTCAGTCAGCAGGAGGCCGAGGACTATTATGCCGCCCTGCATGTGGGTGAAGGCGATACGCCCCCGTCATGGGGACTCAACACCCGGCTCGTGCGTCGTGGCGATACCCTCTCCGAGGAGCAGTGGACAACCGAGTCGCTCTATGGTCCCGCTATCCGCCAGATTGTAGCGTGGCTCGGCAAGGCTGCCGAAGTAGCGGAGAACGACCGTCAGCGGCATATCATCTCCTTGTTGTGCGATTATTACCGCACGGGTGATCTCCGTCTTTTCGACGAGTTCTCTATCGAGTGGCTCAAGGAGCAGGATGGCCGTGTCGACTTCATCAACGGTTTTATTGAGGTATACGGCGATCCGTTAGGCCTGAAAGGTTCGTGGGAGGGTTTTGTTTCCTATAAAGATCTTGTGGCTACCCGTCGTACCCGTACCATTAGCGACAATGCCCAGTGGTTTGAAGACCATTCGCCGGTCGACCCGCGTTTCCGCAAGGCCAAGGTCAAGGGCGTGACGGCCAATGTGGTCTGTGCCGCCATGCTCGGCGGTGACGAATATCCGTCGTCGGCCATCGGAATCAATCTGCCCAACGCCGACTGGATACGCGCCCAGTACGGTTCGAAGAGCGTCACGATAGGCAATCTGACCGAAGCCTACGACAAGGCCGCTTCGGGCAATGGTTTCCGTGCGGAGTTTATCATCGATGACGCCACCCGCGCCCTTGTCGACCAGTACGGCAATCTCTGCGACGACCTTCATACCGACCTCCATGAGTGTCTCGGTCATGGTAGCGGACAGACCTTGCCCGGCGTGAGCGCTGATGCGCTGAAAGCCTACGGCAATACCATCGAGGAAGCTCGCGCCGACCTCTTCGGTCTCTACTACTTGGGTGATGACAAGATGGTGGAACTGGGACTCGTACCTTCAGCCGAAGCCCACCATGCCCAGTATTATACCTATATGATGAACGGATTGATGACGCAACTCACCCGCATAAAACCGGGTGATGTGATCGAGGAGGCCCACATGCGCAACCGTGCGCTCATCGCCCACTGGGTGATGGAGCATGCTGCCGATGCCGTGCAGATGGTCAAGCGCGACGGCAAGACCTACGTCCAAATCTCTGACTATGCGGCCCTGCGCGACGCCTTTGCCCGATTGTTGGCCGAGATACAACGCATCAAGAGTGAGGGCGACTTTGCTGCAGCCAAGGCCATCGTAGAACAATATGCGGTGCAGGTCGACCCAGAACTGCATGCCGAGGTGCTCGAACGCTACGCCCAGTTGCATATCGCTCCCTACAAGGGCTTTATCAATCCGGTATTGGTGCCCGTGCTGGCAGACGATGGTACGGTCACGGACATCCGTGTCGACTATACCGAGAGTTATACGCACCAGATGTTGCGCTACTCCTCAGAGTACGGTTTTTTGTAGTTTCGTAAGACACGTCATCCTCCATACTACTATTAGCAAAAAACGATATGAACAATGATAATCTTGCAGAGCGTCTCAAACAGATCAAACGCTCTTTCAGACTCTATATGAACGGTGAGACCTCACGCTCGATGCGTGAAAAAGGCATCGAGTACAAACTCAACTGGGGTGTGCCCGTCACCCGACTTCGCACCATGGCTGCTGAGTATGGCAAGGACCATGACTTGGCCATGGCCCTGTGGCAAGAGAATGTGCGCGAATGCAAACTCCTGGCCACTCTCATTATGCCCGCCGATGAGATGACGCAGGCCGAAGTCGAGGTCTGGATACCAGGTATCGCTTCACTCGAACTGGCCGAGCAGTGTGCTCTGAACCTCTTTCAGTCGCTACCTTTTGCTTCCGGCCTTGCATACGCCTGGCTCTCTTCCGGCAACGATATGTTGGAAGTCTGTGCTTACCATCTGTTGAGCCGGCTCTTCCTGCATGGCCATACGCCTTCGGATGCCCAGGTCGCCGTATTGCTCGATGAGGCGCCGAAGGCCCTGCAAAGCGAAGCCTACGGTCTGCGCAGAGCCGCCTACAACTGTCTTCTGCATTTCGTGGAACAGGGCGACAAGCAGGAACAAATGGTGCGTGAGAAACTGGAAATGCTAAATTTGGATATTTTTTGACCGTCCGTTCCGACTATTTGCATAAAAAGACGTATCTTTGTGCGCCGCAATTTACGGTGGAACAGCATCAACCGTTTCTTCAAGCCCGACAGTCTGTATCCAAGTTTTGCTTGGACGCGTTGCGGTGAGAAATAAGGGAAGGTGTCGGATAAAATCCAAGAAAGACACCCCAAGAGCAATCCGCCTAAAAGAGATATTAACAATGCGTGGAATTTTTTAGAACACGCCAACTATATAACGACAACATGAACACAGGTAAAGTAGATGTCCTGCTCGGCTTGCAGTGGGGCGATGAAGGCAAGGGCAAAGTGGTCGATGTGCTGACCCCCGAGTACGACGTGATAGCCCGTTTCCAAGGTGGCCCCAATGCCGGACACACTTTGGAGTTCGAAGGACAGAAATATGTACTCCGCAGCATACCTTCAGGTATCTTTCAGGGAGGAAAGGTGAACATCATCGGCAATGGCGTTGTGCTCGCTCCCGATCTCTTTATGGCCGAGGCCAAAGACCTTGAGAAGAGCGGACACGACCTCAAAGAGCGTCTCCATATCTCAAAGAAAGCCCATCTCATCATGCCTACCCACCGTGTGCTCGACCGTGCGCTCGAAGCCGCCAAAGGCAAGAGCAAGGTAGGTACCACTGGCAAGGGCATCGGCCCGACCTATACCGACAAGGTATCGCGCAACGGTCTGCGCGTGGGCGACATCTTCGAGAATTTTGAAGAGAAGTACGCCGCACACAAGGCCCGCCACGAGGCTATGCTCCAGTCGCTCGGCTTTACAGATTACGACATCACCGAAGACGAAAAGTTGTGGATGGAGGGCATCGAGTATATGCGCCAGTTCCATATCGTTGACAGCGAACACGAGATCAACAACCTGTTGCGTTCCGGCAAGTCTATTCTTTGCGAGGGTGCCCAGGGTACGATGCTCGATGTCGATTTCGGCAGTTATCCTTTCGTCACTTCTTCCAATACCATCTGTGCAGGTGCCTGTGTCGGCCTGGGTATCGGTCCCAACAAGATCGGTCATGTGTACGGTATCATGAAGGCTTACTGCACGAGAGTAGGTTCAGGTCCGTTCCCTACCGAACTGTTCGATGAGACTGGAGCCGAAATTCGCCGCCTCGGACATGAGTTCGGTGCTGTCACCGGACGCGAACGCCGCTGCGGATGGATAGACCTTGTAGCCTTGCGCTATGCCATCATGGTCAATGGCGTGACCGAACTGATCATGATGAAGAGCGACGTGCTCGACAGTTTTGAGACCATCAAGGCCTGTGTCGCCTACAAGCAGCACGGTGAGGAAATCGACTATTTCCCCTATGACATCAACGAGGGTATCGAGCCTGTCTATGTGGAGTTGCCCGGATGGAAGACCGACATGACGCAGTTTACCAGCGAGGAGCAGTTCCCCAAGGCATTCAGCGACTATATCGCATTCCTCGAAAAGGAACTCGAAACGCCCATCAAGATCATTTCTATCGGTCCCGACCGCGACCAGACTATCGTAAGAAAATAAGATGACGGCCCCGTCCGTCTTTTCCACTCACACAAAATGAACAAACCCAGTATACCCAAGGGCATGCGCGACTTCTCCCCCGTGGAGATGGCCAAGCGTAACTATATATTCGATACCATCAAGGAAGTCTATGCCCTTTACGGCTTCCAGCAGATAGAGACCCCTGCGATGGAAACCCTCCAGACCCTTATGGGCAAATATGGAGAGGAAGGCGACAAGCTGCTTTTCAAGGTGCTCAACTCCGGCGACTACATCAGCAAGGTCAGCGACAGCGAACTGGCTGAGCGCAATTCCTTGCATCTCGCCACGAAAATCTCAGAGAAGGGTCTGCGCTACGACCTCACCGTGCCTTTCGCACGCTACGTCGTGATGCACCGTGAAGAACTGCAGTTGCCCTTCAAGCGCTATCAGATACAACCCGTATGGCGTGCCGACCGCCCGCAAAAAGGCCGCTACCGCGAGTTCTACCAGTGCGACGCCGATGTTGTCGGTTCCGACTCTCTGCTCAATGAGGTCGAACTCATGCAGATTGTCGACACGGTGTTCTCCCGCCTCGGCGTGCGTGTGGCCATCAAGATCAACAACCGCAAGATACTCACCGGTATAGCCGAGGTCATCGGCGAGGCCGACAAGATAGTCGACATCACCGTAGCCATCGACAAACTCGACAAGATCGGTATCGACAAGGTGAACGACGAACTGCGTGCCGACGGCATCTCTGATGAGGCTATCGCCAAACTGCAGCCTATCATTGCGCTCAGCGGTACCAATGAGGAGAAACTTGATGTCATCAGCAGTGTACTCTCCTCATCGGAGACCGGACTGAAGGGCGTGGAGGAAACCCGCTTCATACTCAATGCACTCAAGTCCTGCGGACTCAACAACGTCATCGAACTCGACCTGACCCTGGCCCGCGGACTCAACTACTACACGGGTGCCATCTTTGAGGTGAAGGCACTCGACTACGCTATCGGTAGCATCACCGGTGGTGGACGCTACGACAATCTGACGGGCATCTTCGGTATGCCGGGACTGAGCGGCGTAGGTATCTCCTTCGGTGCCGACCGCATCTACGATGTGCTCAACGGCCTTGACCTCTATCCCAAGGAAGCCGTCAACGGCACACGCCTGCTCTTTATCAACTTCGGTGAGAAGGAGACGGCTTATTGCCTTCCCGTGGTCGGACGTTGCCGGGCACAGGGTATCGCTACGGAGATGTACCCCGATAGCGTGAAGATGAAGAAGCAGATGAGTTATGCCAACGCAAAGAACATTCCGTTTGTGGCTCTTGCCGGCGAAACGGAGATAGAGCAAGGCAAACTGACGGTCAAGAATATGGCCACGGGTGAGCAGTCGCTCGTCACCCCCGAAGAACTGCTGGCCATCGTGCAGTAATGCGCACGACTCTATTTTGTCACAATTCTATTTTTATCCATACTAATTATCGGGTTCTTCGCCGTGAGGCGAGGAACCCTTTTCTTTTTGTCGGTAGCGAGCGTAAAACTCCTGCCGATCTATACGCCAAAACGTTCAGTATACGCTGATGGTCATGTTTCTGTTGTCGATGATCACCTTGCACCATTGGCGCAGAAAGTCGAGGCCGAGTCTGCCATATCCTCCGGTCAGACCGTTGGAGGAGGGTAGGGCGGCCACCTCCACGCCGTCGAGGGTACATACGGCGTTGTCGATGCCTATCTCTATGTGGGGCATGCGAAACACACTCTCGTATGCTATTCCGCCGTATCCCGTCATGCCCACAACGTCCCACCGGCCCTCGCGGGCTATCTCCGGGGAAAACGCCTTGTAGTAGGCATGCCCCAGTGTGGTCTTGGCGGCTCCCGTATCGAGGGTGACGGCAAAACGCTTTCCGCTATGCTCCACCTCTATGTGTGGTGTGGGTTGTAGGTATAGGTTGTGTCGTACGTCGGCAGGTTCTGTTACAGGCTCGAAGCAGATGGTCTGTCGGTCGGTATCGATGGTGTATCTGTCGTATTGCCGGAGAAAAGGCTGGCCGAGGATGAGGGCGAAGTCACGGGTGGCAGAGACAACACGCTCATTGCCCTCCGTGAGGTCGAGCACAGCGAAGGGTACGTTGTGCATTACAATTTCTCCTACCGCTATCGAGTCGGCGATAGCCATGCCGCCCTTTCCGAGTTGTGTTCCCTGCACGGCAATCTCCGTTTGTATCCGTCGGAGTCCGTATCGGTCGGCCAACTCTGGCGTGATCACGTTGTAACTTGCGCCCGTGTCGAATACAAAGCGATCTGCCCGCCCGTTGACCTTCCCTGCAATGCCCATCAGCGAGGCATCGGTCTGGTGAACCTTTGTCCATAGAAATTCTACCTCGTGGTAGGCAGTGTCAGTCTGGCAGACGGCAAGACTGGACAACGTATCGTAGAGCGTCTGCTGACGTCTGAATTCTGCGGCTATCTTTCCCTCGGCACCCTCCAGTTGATCGGCGAAGGTGCCGGCAGTGGCGGCCGCCTTGCTGTAGTTGCCCGCATTTGCGAGGTTGGTGACCAATAGTTTCATCATGGAGAGCGTGGTGGCTCCTCCCATCTCTTTTTGATGGTGTCTGAGCAGATTGACGATATTGTCGGCGGCCGCTTCGGGGCGATTGAAGACGTAGTGAAGCATGGTCTCGGAAAACAGACGGATGAAGGGCGACATTGCCATACTGTTCGTGCGATATACGTCTTGCAGTTCAAACCATCGGTTTTCGCTCATCATGGCTGCGGCCAAACTGTCGGTCTGTTGACACCATGTCGGTGTGCCGACGGTGAAGAGGGTGACGAGAGAAAGGATTGTTCTTTTCATAGCGTACTTGTAGGGAAATATTTGCTGAAACGTGTACAAAGGTAGTGATATCGTAGGAATATTTGTGAAGGATACAAACAAAAAGGACAGTTTCTCACGAAACCGTCCCCTCGAAATCAGTAATTAACTCAAAATTTATAATCTAATTCTCACTAACTGTCTATTTGTATCTGATATATGTTTTGTCAGTATATGTGCAATCTGAAACAAATGTGTGGCTACATTCTTCTGATTACGCTTGCAAAGATATGTATTGTATCAATACCAAACAAAAAACTTCAATGAATAATGTGTTTTTATCTATGAACATCTTTTTGCGTATGGTAGTATTCGGCCCTGTACACTGCAGTATTCGGCCCGAATACCGCAGTAGTTGAGGCCGAATACCGGAGTCGTTTGGCCCGAATACCCGAGTATGTAAGGCCGAATACTCCAGTCTTTTGGCCCGAATACTCGGACGACACGGTTTTATTTACCACTCAACGCTCTCACCGAGTATCACCCCGTCGGCGGCATCATCCTCAGTGAAGGTGTCGCCACGGTATTGCACGCAGAGCATGAGAAGCGGCTGGGTGCCGGTATTGCGAACTGAGCGCTTTCCGTCGGGGGCCACTCTCACTACGCTGCCCTCCGTGATGGGAAAGACTTCACCGTCTACCTGAAACTCGCCCTTGCCTGCGAGGAAGAAGTACAGTTCCTCGTGTGTCTTGTGGGTGTGGAGGAAACCCGTTTCCTGGCCTGGGGCAAAACTTTGGAAGGAGAAATCACCGCCTGTGGCTTCCACGCTCTGTCCGCCGAATACTTTGCCGGGGATTTTCACTTCAGGACCTAACTCCAGTACATAGTCCTTGATGTCACTCAATTTGCCGAAATCCACTGCTGTGAAGTTGCCGGCCTTTGCAATTGTCTTGGTCTCTTTCATGCTGTTTTCGTTGATTTGTATTGTCATGTAACTTGATTTCTTGTGCAAAGGAACTATGAATATTTGTTTCCTACAAGAAGGCACGAAAGGGTAGGATAGTTACTCGGATGTAACCAATGTGAAGAAATCGGAGGAAGAAGAAAATGGCGTTAACTAAGATTAACGCCCCACTGTTATATGTATTGTGGAAGGTTGGTTACTTTTGTAGCCTATTGCGGTGAATAGTGCTTTTGCCGTCACTAAATTGTTTTTTACCGTCACAAGACAAAGCCATCAACCAATGACAAAAATACTCAAGGAAACGGTATTTCAGGATTGCCCGATACGCAACGTCCTGGCAAGAATATGCGACAAATGGTCGTTGCTCGTCATCTATACGCTCCATGCACATGGCAAGGAGCCTCTGCGTTTCAGTGCTCTGCGTAGACTCATTCCCGACATTTCGCAGAAGATGCTCACCAGTACGTTGCGTACACTGGAAGAAGACGGGTATGTGAGTCGCAAGGTGTATGCAGAAGTTCCGCCGAGGGTGGAGTATGCGCTCACGCCTCGCACTGTCAGTCTGATACCTATCGTCGACCAACTGATAGGTTGGGCTGCCGACAACATGGCGGCAATACTCAAGGATAGGGTTTCATAAGTAGGATTGGTGTCCGCTGACATTTATATACGAATAATTTTGAATACCTACTTATTCACCTCCTACTCGATTTTCCGGGAACGAATAGGATGCTCGCCTCGTAGAGCAACCAGATGGGGAGCGATACGAGGGTGAGGGTGAAGACGTCGCTCGTCGGGGTGATGACGGCGGCGATAATCAGTACCGTCACGATGGCGTGGCGACGATAGTGGCGCATAAAGTCTTTGGTAAGGATTCCCATCTTTCCGAGCAACCAGCACACCATCGGCAATTCGAAGAGAATACCCATCATCAGGCTCAGCATCAGTAGCGTGTCCATGTACGACTCCAGTGTAATCATGTTCGCTACCTCCGCATTCACCTGGTATGTACCTAAGAAGCGGAAGGTGAAGGGGAAGATGAGGAAATAGTTGAGCAACATGCCCAGTACGAACATCACATAGCCGCCCGTCACCAAGCGACAGGTGTAGCGCCGTTCGTTCTCGTAAAGGGCGGGAGTGATGAAGCGCAGCAGGAGGTAGAGGGTGTAAGGGGAGGCGACAGCGAGACCGGCGTAGAGCGCTACCTTCATGTGGATGGCAAACTGGCCTGCCAAGCCGGTGTTTACCAGACTGACAGAGAACGCATCGACTCCCTCGTTGCCCGGTATCCAACTGCCCAAGCGGTCGAAGAGACGGTAGGTAATGAAGTGGTTGTCTTTCGGGGCAAGAATCACGGCGAAGATTTCATCCTTGAAGAAGAAAGCCACGACCCCACAGACGATGCTTGCGAGGACGATTTTCCAAATAGTTCCTCGCAGCACCTCAAGATGGTCCCAAAACGACATGAGTTCCTCGTTCTTTTCTTCCATTCCTTTAGACTACTCCTTCGTTCCCTCAGTTTTCCTTCTTTCCCTCGGTTTCCTTCTTTCCCTCGGCATCCTTCTTTCCCTCGGCATCGGTGGACTCTATCCCATTCATGCCGTCCTTGAAACTCTTCACGCCCTTGCCCAAGCCTTTCATCAATTCGGGGATTTTTTTGCCTCCGAAGAGGAGTAGGATAACGAGGGCTATCAGCAGTATTTCTTGTGTTCCTAACATAATAATATAATTAAGAATTGAATAATTTATAATTAATAATGAGGCTGTCCTCTTATTTCTTGATGAGATACTTGATGAAGAGATAACCACCTACCACTTGCAGCAACATGCCCGGGAGTCCGAGACGGACATCCTGTAGGGCGGCGGCGAGGCTTCCGGTAATCATCCACTCTGCCAACGAACCGAATAGTTGATAGAACGCCACCACTCCTGCCATAGAGAGGAGGCTGACCTTCTGGTAGCGGTGGGCGATATAGCCCGCACCGAGGGCAAGCAATACCGACTTGGCGAGGATGGCCGGTAGCACGGCGAGCATGGGCATGCCGAAGAGCAGGTGGTTGACAACGGGCGATGCGATGGCGGTCATCAGGCCGACCTGCCAACCATACTTGAAGGCACCTATCAACGTGAAGAAATAGATGGGCAACCATATCATTCCACCCTGCGGAATGGTATGGAAGAGTTGGGGCATCACGACATTGCCTACGATGAAGACGAGAGCCAGGAGATAGGTCTTCGCCTCAGTATAGTTGTATTGATATAATCTTACGGATGATTCTGTCATAATCTTCTTGTTGTTTTTACCGTCACTATGTAAAACGATTTCTATTAAAAATTATTGCTTCTTGCGCAACTCGGCAAGTTGGGCCTTGATATTCACTAAGCATTCCTCGGGAGTCTTGGCTTCCTTTGTTGCCAACTCCATCGGGCACCAGCCTGTCTGGGTTCGGTTGACGATATACTCCACCTTTATATCATAGGTGACTTCAACATCTGGCGCAGCCGACGCGAAGAGTTCCAGGGCGGGCAGACTGATGGTATCGGCAAAGACCGCTTTCACGCCTCCCATTATCATGAGGGCAGCGGCAGCCTTGCCCACTACCTTGTCTGCCACTTCTGCTTCAGCGAGAACATCGGATGATTCCTGCTCCTGAAGCAGGCGCAGCAAGTCGCTGATGCCAGGACCGTCGAAAACGAACGTCTCTCCCTCTTTCGTCCTGATTACCAACGAGTGCTTTCCCTCGTGCAGCATTTTCTTGATCTGTTCCATACGATACGCTGTTTACAGTTTGTCGCTGCTGAGTTTCAGCCTCTCCACGAACTGGTCGATCTTCGCCAACTCCTCCGGTATCTGGATGCGCTGCGGACAATGGGAAATACACTCTCCGCACTTCACGCAGTGGCTCGCCTGGCGGAGTTTGGGCACGCTCCGGTCGTAACCGATAAGGAAGGCACGGCGGGCACGGCGATAGTCGGGGTCTTGGTCGCCCTTGTTGGGCATGTTGCCCTCTTTGATGCACTTGTTGTAGTGCGAGAAGATGGCGGGGATGTTGAGACCATAAGGACACGGCATGCAGTAGTTACACTCGTTGCAGGGCACGGTGTTCAGATTGTAGATGTCGTTGGCGATCTCCATCAGGAAGGCATCTTCCTCCTTGGTCAGCGGCTTCAGCGGACTGTAGGTGCAGAGGTTCTCCTTCAGGTTTTCCATATAACTCATGCCGCTCAGCACGCAGAGCACGTCGTCGGGCGTTCCGGCGAAGCGGAAAGCCCAGCTTGCCACACTCTTCTCCGGCTCGCGCGCCTTCATCTTGGCGATGATGGCATCGGGCACGTTGGCGAGTCGTCCGCCCAGCAGCGGCTCCATGATGACGGCAGGGATGCCGCGCTTCTTCAGCTCGCCGTAGAGGTAGACGGCATCGGTGTTGCGGGGATTGATCTCGTCGGCATAGTTCCAGTCGAGATAGTTTAGCTCTATCTGCACAAAGTCCCAGTGATATTTCCCCTCATCGTGCCATTTCAAGGCGAGGTCGAACACCTTGATGTCGCCGTGATAGGAAAAACCGAGGTTGCGGATGCGCCCTTTCTTCTTCTGTTCCACGAGCCAGTCGAGGATGCCGTTGTCGATGTATCTGCCGTAGAAAGCCCCCATGCCGTCATCGCCCATGCCGATGGCGTGGAGCAGGAGATAGTCCACGTAGTCGGTTTGCAGATATTTCAGCGAGTTCTCGAACATCTCCTTGGATGCCTCCGCCGTCCACGTGGCAGGGTCGAAGTTGGAGAGTTTGGTGGCGATGTAGTAGTCCTTGCGGTTGTGGCGGTGGAGGGCAGTGCCCGTGGCGGCCTCCGACCTACCCTGGCAGTAGGCTGGCGAGGTATCGAAGTAGTTGACGCCATGTTCCAGAGCATAGTCTATCTGCCGGTTGATCATCTCCTGGTCGAGTTCGGCATCGGGATTCTCGCGTCCCGTTCCGCCGCCCTTGACGGGCAGTCGCATCATGCCGTAGCCGAGGATGCTCACCTTATCCTTTGTATTGGGATTGACGCGGTAGGTCATTTTTCCTATGGGAGGCTCCTGGTAGTTGCCCTTGGCGGTCAACTCGCCGCCCTTGCCCTTGCAGGCAGAGAGGAGAGTGGAACTTGCTACGGCTCCGGCGCCGAGGGACTTGAGAAAGTCTCGTCTGTTGAGCTCATGCTTCATAGTCGCTTGTATGTTTGCTGTGGTAATTTCTATGTTAGATATACTTATGCACTTCGTGTCCCTCTACGTGGATGGCGCTGAAGGGCTTTGCCGGACAGAGATGCTCGCAGGCTCCGCAACCGATGCATCGGCTCAGGTTGACGGCGGGGAACTTGGGCGAGTTCTCATCTTTCTCATCCACGGGAATCATCATGATGGCGCCGGCAGGACAATGGCGGGCGCAGTTGCCGCACTCCACCCCGTCGGTGAAGACAATGCAGTTCTTCTTCGACCACACGGCGTGGCCTATCTGTATGCTCGACTTGTCGTCCCGTTGGATGGGCTTGATGGCTCCTGCGGGGCACACCTCGCTGCAGCGGTGACACTCCGGACGACAATATCCGCGCTCGTACGACATCGTGGGCTGCATCAGCGTCTTCAAATCAGTGGAGGGTCGCAACACGTCGTTGGGGCATTCCGCCACGCAGAGCTGGCAAGCCGTGCAGTGGCGCGCCATGTTCTGTGCCGAGAGCGAACCGGGAGGCGTAATCGGGGTGCTTCGCTTGAAAGGCTCCTTCTGGGTGACGGCGGCAAGTCCGCCGTCTACCTTCTTCTTTTCTTGCGCCAAGGCTGCTGTCGTGGCAGCCATCGCAGTGGCGAGCAAGAATGAGCGGCGTCCAGTGTCTGGAGTATGTGATGCATCAGATGCTGTATGGCTATTGGATGGGCTTTCGCTTTGTCTGCCGGATGTCGTTTCTTCACTCATCACTCTTTGGCCTTCACTTTCTTTCCTCCCAAATCGTAGGGCATCCTTGTGGCAGTTGTTGAGACAGTCGCCGCAGACCACGCATCGGGAATAGTCTATCTTGTGATGCTTCACATCGATGCAAGCCGCCTTGCATCCCTTGGCACAGAGTCCACAACCTACGCACTTACTCTCGTCGATGCGTACCTTCATCCATGAGAAGCGAGCGAAGAAACTCAGCACGGTGCCCACAGGACAGATGGTGTTGCAATAGGTGCGGCCGTTGCGCCATGCCAACACCACTAATATAATAAAGGTGGCGACGGCGATGAGGAAGGTAGGTATGCTGCGAATCCACACTTCCCGCTCGTAGAAAGTGTAGGTTGCCATGTGTTCGGAGAGATAAGCAAGGGCGTTGTTTCCTAACAAGTAGATGGGCTGGAAGAGGTTCTGTGCGATGCGTCCGTAACTACTGTAAGGCGCCAACAGTGCCGGCAGCGCACCGATACCAGCCACCCATGTTGCGATGAAAATCACGAGCATCGTATACCTCAACCAACGTTTGGCGGGGGAATAGGAGAAGCGGAGTCGCTTGCGCCGCTTGTTTCTCCTGCCGCTGAGCCACGACACCACGTCCTGCATCACGCCCAGTGGACAGATGATGGAGCAGTAGATGCGCCCGAGGGCGAGGGTGATTACTATCCAGAGAGCGACTACTACGAAATGGAGTGCCAGCAATGCCGGCAGAAACTGAATAGAGGCCATCCAGGAGAGCCAGCCGTGCAATACTCCCGTGAAGTCGAGGAATAGCAGCGTGATGAGGCCGAAGAAGAGGATGGCCAGGGTGAGTCTGATTTTTCTAAGCATCGTTTTAGATATTGTATAAATCCATAAGTAGGTATCAAATAATTTTGAACACCTACTTAACGTTTGTTGTCGATTTCAAAATTACATTTTCTTCTCGGAATAAGACTTATACATTTTACTGAAAAAAGTAGAGAAAATACGGAATCTCTCAGCCCTTCTTACTTGAAAGTGGCGATAACAAAACAAGTTGGTACGATTTGGGTCATGTACCAACTTGTTTTTCACCGTCAAACGAAAATAAGGCGCATATCCATATCAAATGATGTTGAACGCCTACTTGTGATGTTTACTTACAGATGTCTAACAAATTCTCTATGACCTCATCCAATTGCGCCTTATACAGAAGTCCATCGGTGTACTCCGTCGGAATAGATTGATAGCCATATTTTGCTCCAAGTATGGCGCATGCCACAGCAGCATTGGTATCAGCGTCCCCTCCTGCTCTTACTACTGCCAACAGACCATCCTTGAAACTCTTTGCGTGCCAATAAGCCCACAAGCCTGCAGCCAAGGTGCGAAGGGTATATCCTACGGAGTCTGCATCTTGAAGTTCCAAGGCATCTATGTCTTCATTTTGTGCGAGATAGATGAAATCCTCGATGCGGTCATCATATCTCCGCCCAATTTCGACCATATGTGTAATGGTAGGAACGGGTTCTTGATAAACAAGCGCATGAATGAGTTTGGCGACAATGACGCACGAGGCTACACATCGTGGATCGTAATGGGTGAGTCGACAAATATTGGCGGCGCATAGTTCCACTTCTTTAGGGAAAAGTCCAACGATGGATGTGCGCATCAATCCACCGTTGGCGGCAGAATTTCTTCGGCTCATATCCCATACCATCTTCGATACCTCAAAAGGCTTTTCCACATAGTCGCTAAAGGAAGTCAGTACCTTGTATGTGTTCTCGCCAATTCCCATAGGTACGCCACTTGCCCAATCCTTGAAGTTTTGGGCAATATGCATAAAGTTTACTCCCTTGTCTGCGATTACTGCATTGGCAATACAAAGCATCATGTCGGTATCATCCGTCCAATCTCCGATTTTCCACCTTTTACGATGCCTGTCTTGGAAGATATCACTGTAATGTGTGATGCCATTAGGATATTTCCAGACCATGTCCTCATCCGTCATGCCTTCTGTTCCAAGTCCAAGGGCATCACCGATGGCTTGACCGTAAAGGCAACCTTTGAATCTGTCTATTACCTCTTGTTCCATCTTAATTTTATTTCCATTGTAGTACAGTATGCCGCATTTTATCGTTTTGGGCATTTCTTAGTTCTATGTTGACAAGTTTCACATCCTTTCCGTCCTTTTCATGTTTGGCAAAGATGCTCCAAATTGAGTCTATGGTATACGATGTTTCCACCTTCGTTATTTTGTTGTGCTTTAGAAATATATGTTTTCTGTATATGGCACCTCCTTCTATATGGGTTCCCTTGAGATGAGTCATGGGGTTAAGAATGTTTTTCGATTTTGAATTCCGTTGCCAAACATCATGATTATAATCTGATGCCCCAAATGGTTCATTGATGGTGATTGTCTTTTTCTTGTAGTCAAGGTGTATGCCGATAGAATCATCGTCAGGACTTTGTCTATAGGCTTCTGCAAAATTGTTAAATGGCGCTGCACTCATTAGTACCGCCTGTTTGGGCGCTATAATCTTATATATTTCATAGTAACTTCCGTGATATCCGCCGATACGAAACAATAGTTCATACTCGCCATCAAAATCTATGTCTTTGAAAATGAAGGGAACAATAATCTCTGCAAATTCATCTCCTTCACCAATGACCACATATTCTTTAAGAAGGCGTGTATGATAATATTCCCCTTTAAGTGGAGGCTCTTCATCGGGGATTCCCGCATCCCGATGCCAATCCCAAGTGAATGCCGTTTCAATGTAAAAGTCATGTGAACTGTTTTTGAAGTGATACCTGGCCATCCCCCAATCATCGTCCTCAATTTCCGGATGAATCTCTACATCAATATGGTATCCGTTATATGTTCCGTCAAATATAATATGAGCGCAACGGGGACTGTTCAGACGTTCGTTGCGCCTTGCGAGTCTCTCTTTCTCGTCAGTCTCAATTTCTTCCTTAGTGCGTGTATATTCGTATTCTACATATTTGATTGGAATTCTAAACTCTTGTTTTTCGTACAAACCAGTTGTGACAACTACATCGTCTTCATCTTTTGTGACAGAGAGATACGGATAGGTACATCCTACCATCATGATTACCGATATGAATAATAAAAGCCTCTTCATATTTTAATGCTAATATTCTCCTGTTTCAATTGCTCGTAAGGGAAAACGACATTATCTTGCAGTAAGACCATCGCTTAGCAGTATAGAGTCCCTGAATATTAGGTAAGTTTACCTTATTGTCTTTGTCTCCAAACATAGTGTTGCCTTCAAAATGTACTCCCCATGTGTTTGTCTGGATTTGGCAGGAATCCATTTCTTTGTTTTTGTCGGCCTCAGTGTTGCTGACGATATGAAGATTGTAAGAATCTGATACTTTTACACTATCCTCGGTGTGTGAACTTATATTCTTATTCACTTGTCGGCTTGTACATGATAACATCATGAGGCTTATCATCAACCATAGATAAGCCAGCCCTTTGGGATATTCAATATCCGTATTTTTTATTCGGCTTTCAAAATACATGTTTGCAGTCTTAGCGAAAAGTGATGGTCAGTCTACTCGTACAAAAATAAGGTCACCCGTATGCCCGGCTTTCATCGGTCGTGTAGCCCGCTACGCTCCCTCTTCAACCCGAACATACA
>CAVCSC010000012.1:0-58731 GCA_963604975.1 Lachnospiraceae bacterium
GCCTCTTTAGCTCAGTTGGCCAGAGCACGTGATTTGTAATCTCGGGGTCGTTGGTTCGAATCCGACAAGAGGCTCAAAAAAAATGGATTATCACAATTTACCCAGAGAAAGGTTCTGTATATAGCAGAACCTTTTTTGTGTTTATTGTACGATTGGAAATAGAACTGCAAACCGACAGCAACCACACGACAATTATTTCTCTTTATAGCCACATCATGAACATTATGCCATTCAGCCCCCCCCTGTAGACTTACATTATATCGTTGGATAGGTCTATTTCTTTTCTCATTCTTCCTGTTGGCGCTTCTTTCGCCCGACTCATTTTTGACCCATTTGTGTGCCCACCGTTGCGATTCGGCGTGGTTTTTCACATGCGGCAAGGCATGGATGGAGGGCATGACACCATACATCGAATTTGCCGACTCAAAAGGACCGCTACTCTGGCTTATCTATGGTATCGGCTATCTGCTTTCGCCCACCTCTTATATAGGGGTATTCTGGCTTAGTGTAGTGGCCTACACCGTGACTTTCGATGTTGTATGGCGCACAGCACGACTGTTTGTCGGTAGACGCGAGTCGCTAATTGTACTGGGATTGATGCCGGCCTTGATGTTCTATCGTGTACTCCACGAGGAGGTGCGGGCCGAGGATTTTTGCATGCCGTGGATTTGTATCGGCATATACTGCACTTGCCGTTCGTTGCTGTTTCCACAAGGCACATCGGTCAGAAAGTACGCCTTTTGGCTCGGCGTAGGTATGGCGTGGTGTCTGCTCATCAAGTGGAATCTGTTTGTGCTGATGGGCGGTATGGCACTTGTCGTGCTGGGCGTATCGTTTAGCCGAAAGAGGGTTGACGGTCTGCTTTTCGGCTTGCTCGGCATAGCCACGCTGACGCTACCTTTCGTGGTTTATTTCCTGTGGAAAGGCAATTTTGCGGCGATGGTGCAGGAGTATTTCGTCAATACGTTTCTTATCACGGGTCGGGGAGATGATCCTGGGACAAGTCGCACTTTGTTCTACACATTTTTAACCGACCGCATAAATGCTTGTTTTAATGTAATGTTAGTCGGTGCATTTGTGGGCCTGTTTTTCTTTTGCCGTCGCTTTCGCGTGGCTTATTGGTTGATGCTTGGCTTTGTTCCGTTCTTTCTCTTTTTGGAATTCGAGCCGTCCATTAATCATTATTATACGGTTGTTACTCCATTTTACATTTTCTTTTTGTTGTCATTTGCAAACTATTTCTCTCAATGGATTAACCGATGTCCGAAAATCCTATTTACAGTCATTGTGGTGTGTGCCTGTTTGGGTAGCACTGCATACAACACGCGGTGGACGAGGTTTGTGTTTTTCCCTTCGGAAGACCAGGAACGTTGGGATGAAGTACAATCCGTATTGCAGAGGAAACCTTATTCTCGAATACTTGTTGTAAATGATTATGGGTATGGACTTCTCACCCGTGCCTTACCTGCTTGCAAGTATTGGTCGTTGCAACTCAACGCGAGTACAGAAATGAAGGAAGAGCGGCGCCAAGCAATAAGGGCACGGAAACCGGACTTTATCTTGCTTGTAGGCAGAGTAAATGACGTGAAACGCGCCAAGCGTACCGACCCGCAGTTCTTCACTGCACTCCACGAGAGCGGTTACCGTCAGTGCTACGTTACGACTGTGAGGAACAGCAAGACCATAAAGAAGGCCATCCCCGTCTACGAGAAGCCGTAACGCCTCGGTACACCTTGGCGGCACTACGCATTCGTTGAGGTTTTACCGTCACCTCATCTCAAGGCGTAAAAAAAGAGACTGTATGCAATATTATCATTGCGATACAGTCTCTTTTATTTTTATGCCGGATTACCCCGGATGATTATTATTCGTTATTTACATCGCAGCAGCGCCTGCATACAACCAGTCGAAAATGCAACTGCATACACCGAAAGCGAGGATGCCTACCGTGCAGATGGCAAGGGCAACTTTGGTATTGCAGTCACTCCTGAAGGTAGGAAGGGGCGTCTCGGTCTTGTTGATGTACATAGCCTTGACGATGAGCAGATAGTAGTACAAGCTGATGACGGTGTTGATCAAAGCGATGAACACAATACCGTAGGCCAGCGGTGTACCGGTCTTGGCGGCAGCAAGGAACACGAAGAACTTGCTGAACATACCTGCAAACGGAGGAATACCGGCCAGCGAGAACAAGGCGAGGGTCATCAGGAACGCCAGTTTGGGATTGGTCTGATAGAAACCATCATAACTGCTCATCTCTGTTGTACCACCGTTTCTTTGCTCTACAATGCTGATAATGGTGAAGACGCTCATATTGGCTACTACATACACAAGCACATAGAAGGAGAGTGAGGCTACACCAAGAGCGCTATCACCACAAGCGGCCAACATGATATATCCGGCCTGAGAGATAGAACTGAAAGCCATGAAACGCTTCAGATCGCTCTGACGGATAGCAAAGAGGTTGGCTATGGTGATGCTCAAGACAATGACAATGTACAGAAGATACTGCCAGTATTCGACCATCGGCGCAAAGGCCTTCATCAGAACGGCCATCAGCGTGAAGGCTGCAGCACCCTTGGAGATGACGCTCAGGTATCCGGTGACGGTGGTAGGAGCGCCCTGGTAGGTGTCAGCTGTCCAGAAGTGGAAGGGCACAAGACTGATCTTGAAGCCAAGACCACTAAAGAAGAACACCAGGCCAAGGATATTCATGGCCCACTTGTCGGAATCCTTCAGAACGGCAGCCATATCGTCGAAATAGAGCGTGCCGACACTTCCGTACAGGATGGAGATGCCATAGAGCATCACACCGCTTGAGAAGGTGGCAGTCAGGATAAACTTGGCGGCTCCCTCGGCTGAATTGTTGCGGAACTTGTCGAGGGCCACAAGGCAGGCCATCGGAACAGAAGCCATTTCAAGTCCAAGGAAGAACATCAGGAAGTGTCCTGCACTCATCATCATATTCATACCCAACAGGGTAGAAACAATGAGCAGATAGAACTCGCCCTCACGACATGCAGTATCCTCACGACTGATCCACTCACGGCTCTGTATCAGTACGACCAGCGAACCGAAAGCCAGGATAGCCTTCATAGCATTGACTGCTGAGGAGGTGACATACATGCCACCGAAAAGGGAAACGGGATCTTGCGGAACAAGGCTCACCGCCAACTGGACCAACATCAACACTGAGACCAGCGGGTTGAACCATCTACGGGCCTGCTTGCCGTTGGAGGCAAAGTCTGCCACGAAGACGATGACGAGGATGGCCATCAGCATGGCCTCCGGTATCATATTTAGAAATTGACTATAACCCATTTTTCTTATTTTAAGATTATAAGGATGCTATAATGTTGATTTGGTCGAGTATGGGACTCACTGCATCAGTGATGGCATTGCTTGCCCAGAAGGGGAAGGAGCCAAGACCGGCAACACAGAAGATAAGGCAACAAACGGCAAAGCGCTCGTCCCATGTGGCATCGGTCAGTGTGAGATAGTGAGGATCCTTGACTTTCTCGAAGAGAATAAATCCGACGGTACGCAAGATGTAGACGGCTGTCACCACAATCGATGTGATAGCGATGATGGTGCAGCAACGGTGGAACGTATCGGCATTCTCAAACGAACCGTTGAAGATGGTCATCTCAGCGATAAATCCGGAGAAACCAGGAAGACCAAGGTTGGCCAAACCGGCAATCACATAACCGACTGAGAGGAAAGGCATAATCTTCATCAGTCCACCCAACTTACGGATGTCACGCGTGTGGGTACGGCCGTAAATCATACCGATAAGGGCAAAGAAGAGGGCCGTCATCAGACCGTGGGAAAGCATCTGAAGTATGGCACCGGTGCAAGACACCTTGGTCATCATCAGAAGGGCGAAAAGCACGAGTCCACAGTGGGAAACTGAAGAATAGGCGTTGATAAACTTCAAGTCGGTCTGCACACAGGCAGAGAAGGCACCATACACGACAGAGATGGTCGTCAAAATGAGGAAGATCCATGCCAAATCATGAGCCGCATTGGGCAACAGGAACATAGCAATACGGAAACAACCGTAACCACCGAGTTTCATCAACACACCAGCGTGAAGCATGGATACTGATGTCGGGGCACATCCGTGACCGATAGGTGACCATGTATGGAAGGGGAACAACGCACCGAGTACGCCGAAGCCGATAAAGACAAACGGGAAGAGTACGTTCTGCACCTGAGGAGCAATGTGATTGTTGTGGGCAATCTCAAGGATGTTCATCGTAGTGGCGCCATTGAAGAAGTAGATACCGACCAGACCGAGGATGATCAGGGCGGATCCACCCATCAACATCAGCGTCAACTTCATGGCTGCATATTCCTTGCGACCAGATCCCCAGTATCCAATGAGAAGGTACATAGGAATGAGGGCCACCTCATAGAACATGAACATAGCGAACAGGTCGATGCAGATGAAGAAACCGTAGACACCTGTGGAAAGCAGGGTAAACCACATGAAGAACTCTTTGGTCAACGGCTTGAGTTTCCAAGAGGCAAAGGTACCGGTAAACACGATGATGCTTGAGAGCAACAGCATGACAACCGATATACCGTCGACACCGACGGCGTAGTTGATATGCAGCGGAGCAAACCATACGGTAGATGCCGACAAAAGCATCTCCTCGTGGTTGCCGGCGGCACGCTCACTGACAAAATAGAACGTGAGCCAGACGGACATGGCCAAAAGGCAAGAAGCACCCGTCACCATCACACCCCGCACCTGATTGACATTGCGTGCAGCCCAAAGGCCGAGCAACATCAGCACGGGGATTACAACGAATAAACTTAATATACTCATCTTCTTATTATATGCAAAGTAATACTAATGTTAATGCCACGGCACCGGTAAGGAACCATACTGCATACTGGCGCACGTCGCCGCTCTGCCAAGGACGGATCGTCTCACCGGCCTCGTTGGTACCCCAAGCAGTGAAGTCGATCAAGCCATTGATGATGTGCTCATCAATCCACTGTACAGGACGTGAAACGAAGCGGAACAGTATCTTGTGGGTGACGAACATATAGACCTCGTCCATATAGAAACGCTTGTAGGCCCAACGGTGAAGACGGGGCAACGCTGCCTGCATCTTGTCGGCAATAGGTTGCTTCTCACCTTTGTAGATATAAGTAGCAAGACCTATCGAAAGAATGGCAATCACCGTAGAGGTGGCGGCTACCTGTGTCGAGAAATGCACAGTGTAGGCTGTACCGGCTGCGCTGACAAGCGAACCGAAACTGGCCCATGACCAACCGAGGAAACCACCGAGCGTGGTAACGATACCTACGCCTACGGTCACTACGCTGAGGAATATCAGCGGGAAGGTCATCGTAGCAGGTGCCTCGTGAGGTGTATGCTTGGCATGGAGTTCCTTGTTCTCCGTACCCCAGAAGATACCATAGTAAAGACGGAACATGTAGAAGGCCGTCATGGCTGCAACACCGGTCATCCACCAACCACATACGGGAGAATACTCGAAGCAAGCGGTGATGATCTCATCTTTCGAACTGAAGCCCGAGAAGAAAGGTATACCAGCAATAGCCAGACAAGAGATGAGGAACGTGGCATGCGTGATGGGCATGTACTTGCGAAGTCCTCCCATGGTAGACATCTCATTGCTGTGTACAGCGTGGATGATACAACCGGCGCAAAGGAAGAGACAAGCCTTGAACATAGCATGGGTGAACAGGTGGAACATGGAAGCCATGTAGCCCAACTGTGCATGGTTGTCAAGCGCGGCACCGTGATGACCGGGCAGACAAACACCCAAGGCTACCATCATAAAAGCAATCTGCGAGATGGTAGAGAAAGCCAGCACACGCTTGATGTCGCTCTGGGCGCAAGCCACGGCAGCAGCATAGAAAGCGGTGAAGGCACCTACGATAACAACCACCTCCAGGGCCTGAGGAGCATATTCAATCCAGATGGGGAAGAGACGGGCAATCTGCACAACACCGGCAACCACCATCGTGGCGGCGTGGATAAGGGCAGAAACAGGCGTCGGGCCTTCCATAGCATCGGGAAGCCAGATATGCAAGGGGAACATGGCAGACTTACCAGCACCACCGATGAACATCAGTACAAGGGCAGTAGGCAGGATGAAACCGCCAGCGGCCAAGGCACGTGCAGTGTCAACGGTTGTGAAATGCTGGGCGGCAGCCCCGTAAGCGATATCAGTTCCCGTGAACGAGAAGTTGTAACTGCCCGTATAATATCCGAAGATAAGGATACCGATAAGGAAGAACATATCGGCGAAACGGGTCACGATAAATGCCTTCTTTGAAGCGTGCACGGCTGCATGCAGTGTGTAGTAGAATCCGATGAGAAGATAAGAGCTGACACCTACAAGTTCCCAGAACATGTACATCTGGAAGATGTTGGTAGCCAGCACGAGTCCCAACATAGACATGGTGAAGAGCGACAGGAACGCATAGTAACGCTGGAAGCCCTTTTCACCGTGCATGTAGCCAAACGAATAGATATGTACCATCAGGCTGACCGTAGAGATGACAACAAGCATCATCACCGAAATGGGATCGAGCAGGATACCCATATCAAAATGCAGATTTCCAAGCGGCAACCATGTGAAGTTGTAGGGCACAAACGTCTGGAAGGTACCGTCAGCCAATCGGGGCGACGTGAAATACTGGAACGCCGTGATATAACTGAGGATGGTCACCAGTCCCAGCGAACAGGTACCGATCAGACCCGCAGTTTTGTGCGACCAGGCATACTTGTTGCCTGCGAAGTCAGGCAAACCGATGACCAAGAAGCTGATCAGCGGCAACAGAAGTATCCATAATGAATATGTAAAATCCATAACTTATTAATATTTCATGTTTTCAATACTGTTCACCTGATCGTTGTGGAACCTGCGGTAAACGTTGATGATAATAGCGATAGCAACGGCCGACTCTGCTGCGGACACACCGATGGAGAAGAGCGTGAAGAACATGCCTTCCATCTGTTCGGGATAGAGCAAGCGGTTGAACGCTGCAAAATTGATGTCGACGGAGTTGAGCACCAGTTCAATGGAGATGAGCATGGCAATCAGGTTGCGACGTGTCACGAAACCGAAGACACCGATAAAAAACAACAGTGCGCTAAGCACGAAATAATATTCTACTGGTACCATAATCATTTGTTCTCCTTTTCTTTACGTGCGATAACAATGCCACCGACAATACATGCCAAGAGGAATACCGAGATGAACTCGAAGGGGAGTACATACTGGAATTTGTCGGCACCGAGCAGGGCCTGGCCTATCACATTCATGGGCAACTCCTTACCGTCTTCTGTCATCGTGCCGCACAAGGCGATATTCTTGAAGAAGATGGCGACAACTGTTACCAAACCTACTAAAGAGAGCAGAGCGGCATAAGCCACGCGGCCACCTTTGAGTCTTTCCACCAGTCCCTGAAGCGTGCGCTTGCTGACGAGGTGGATGGCGAAGACGTAGATCATCGTCACTGCACCGGCATAGACACTAATCTGGGCTGCGCCAAGATAGGTATAGTCGAGCAGGAAGTAGATACCTGACACTCCGAAGAGCACGAACAGCAGGAATGTGGCAGCACGCATGATGCGCTTGGTAGCCACACACATGACGGCAGATCCTAAGATCACAACCGCCAGGATGCAAAACATAACTAAACTTGCCATTTCTTTCTACTCCCTTATTTTGTTTTGGTGTTAAACTTTCCGATCTCCATCGGCGCTCCGCCATCGATAATGTTGGGCAGAGAACCACCCTCGTAGACCTCCTTGTCGAGGTGCAGGACGAGTTTCTCGCGATCGAACACACTGTTCTCGAAATCGTTTACAAACTTGATGGCGCCGAAGTTGCAGGCGTTCACACAAAGTTCGCAGAACATACAGTCACCAAGATCGTACTGGTAGTCAGTCAACTGGCGTTTTTTCTTGCCAGTCTCGGGGTTCTCCACCATTTGGGAAACGATTTTGATGGTACCATTGGGGCAAGATTTCTCGCAAAGCGTACAGGCAGTACACTTCACGGCTCCGTTCTCGTCGCGGTTCATGACCAGACGGCCACGATGACGTGCAGAGATATGGAGCGTCGTCTTGCGGTTTTCGGGATACTGCTCGGTACTCTTGGCGGTGAAGTACTCCTTCATGGTAGTCTTCATACCCACGGCGAGAGTCTTGACGGCAGCACCTATTTCACCGAAATATGATTTTTTGTTTTCTTCCATTGTTTCAAAAATCTGATTGTTTTAGAAGTGCAAACCGAACGCCACGACAATAGTCATGAGTATCAGGTTGATGAGTCCGAGCGGCATGAGGTATTTCCACTCGAGTTTCAGTATCTGGTCGATACGGAGACGGGGGAAGGTCCAACGCACCCACATCAGCAACCATACCACAGCAAAGGTCTTTCCGAGGAACCACACGATACCGGGAATATAGTTGAGTATCGTGTCGACAGCATCGACACCGATATTGAAGGGTGCCCAACCGCCAAGGAATACGGTAGTGGCCAGGGCGGACACAACAAAGAGATTGAGGTACTCAGCCAGATAGTAGAATCCGAAGCCCATACCGGAATACTCCGTGTGATAACCGGCGGTCAACTCAGACTCGGCCTCAGCAAGGTCGAACGGACCACGGTTGGCCTCAGCATTACCTGCCACGAGGAACACGAGGAAGGCGATGATGGCAGGGATATGACCCTTGAAGATGAGCCATCCCCAAGCACCGGTCTGGTATTCTACGATACCGCTCACCTGCATCGTACCGGTGAGGATGACGGCGGTGATGAGACACAGTGCGAGAGACATCTCATAGGAGATGAGCTGCACGGCACCACGCATAGCCGACACGACAGAATACTTGTTGTTGGAACCCCATCCTGCCATAAAGATACCCACGATACCGATGCTCGAAATGGCAGACATCAAGAAGACGCCCACATTGAAGTCAAGCACATTGGCACCATTGTTCCAAGGCAGGAAAGAGAATGTGCCTACAGAAGCCACGATCACGAGGAACGGAGCCACATAGTAGAGCAGTTTGTCGGCCTTGTCGACACAGAAGATTTCCTTGATAAGCATCTTCAGCACGTCGGCAAACACCTGGAACACGCCCCAAGGACCGACACGCATCGGGCCGAGGCGGCACTGGAAGTAGGCACAGACCTTACGTTCCATGAAAATGAGAATGATGGCAAGGGTGGCATATCCTGCGAGAAGGCAGACACCAACCAAGATGCATTCTATCAGTATTGTCCAGAAGTCACCCAGACCGAGCGTTACGGCAAGGAGATTGTGGACCCAGTTGGTTACTATACTAAAATCAAACATTCTTGTATATCATTAATGTTAATGTTTGCCCGACTATCTGTCAATGTCAGGGATAACAAAGTCTATGGCAGCGCCGGTGGTGATAAGGTCGGCTATCTTCTGGCCGCTACACATCTTGTCGAGAGCACCAGTGAGCGAGAGGCCCATCGGACGCATCTTCATGCGGTACGGCATCTTGTCACCCTTGGAATCGAGGTAAACGCCAAACTCGCCACTTGCTCCTTCGACAGAGAAGTACCACTGTCCTTCGGGAACCTTGATGATAGGCTTCTGCTTGATGTAGAAGTCGCCGGCGGGGATATTGTCGATGAGTTGTTCAATGATATTGAGACTCTGGTACAATTCCTGGATATGCACATAGTAGCGATCCATAGAGTCACAGCCAGTAAGCGTGATTTCCTTCCACTCTACCTTGTCGTACATATCGTAGGGATGGCGCTTGCGGGTATCGTTCTTCCAACCTGCGGCACGTCCGGCAGGACCGGTCACGGCGTAGTTGATACAGTCGGCAAGACCCATAGGACCTACACCTTCGAGACGGTTGTGTGTGATGACATTGTCACCGAACACATCGAGGTACTCCTGTATCATCGGACGGAGATACTTGCAAAGTTTCTTGGTGTTCTCTACAAAGTTCGGATCGATATCGTCCTGGCAACCGCCGATACGGTAGTAGTTCATGATCAGGCGTCCGCCGGTGGTTTCCTCCATGACATTGAGTACATGCTCGCGGTCGCGCATACAATAGAGGAATGCGGTCAGGGCACCGAGGTCCTGCGCAGTACATCCGAGATAGAGCAAGTGAGAGTTGATACGCTGCAACTCATCCATGATGGTACGGATGTAATGTATACGGTCGCTGAGTTCCACGCCGAGTCCTTCCTCTATGACGCCCACGAGAGCGTGGCGGTGCATCATGGCAGAGAGATAGTTCAGACGGTCGGTCAAGGCCAAGGTCTGGGGATAGGTCATACCTTCCCACATCTTCTCTATACCGCGATGGATATATCCGAGATGAGGATAGATACGCTTGACGCTCTCGCCGTCGAGAACGGTCTGCAGACGGAGCACACCGTGGGTGGACGGGTGGTTAGGACCGATGTTCACTACATAATCGTCCTCCCCGAAGAGGCGGTGCTTGGTGGCCACGAGATGTCCGTCGCCGTCGAGGTTGTACTCTACGGTGTAGTCAGACTCAGGTTCGTCGGTCAAGGGGAAACGGTTGGCCTCGGGGCTCATATCGAAGTCCTTGCGCAGGGGATAACCGTTGAAGTCGGTACGGAGGAAGAGGCGACGCATGTCGGGATGTCCGAGGAACTTGATGCCCACGAAGTCGAAGACCTCACGTTCGAGCAGGTCGGCAGCCTTCCAAAGGTTCAGTACAGAGGGTATGACATCGCTGCCGTCGACCTTCTTGGCGATGGTCTTCACCGAGCAGCGTTCGTTGTTGTCAGTATTCTCAAGAATGTAGATACATCCGAGTCCTTCTTCGCCGAAGTCTTCGCCGATAATGGTAACAAGGTAGTCGAAATGTTTCTCGTTCTTCAGTTTCGACATTTCGCTTGCGAAGTTGTCGAATGAGAGTTCTATATTGTTCAGTTTCATTTTTCTTACACCTTATTATATTAGTCGCCAAGACCTTTCTTGGCATCGAAATCTTCGGGTACATCGCTCACGATGATCGGTTCCTTGTGATGGAGCAGGTTGACATCGGCGAGACACTCGTTGCTCAGGCCACGCAGACCGCCTTTCGACATGGAGAGTTCTTTTTCTTCTTTGGTCATCTTGTGGTTGGCACCGCCGAAGAATTTCTCCACCTTCACCTTACGCTGCAACTGCATCATACCGTAAAGGATGGCTTCCGGACGCGGAGGACAACCGGGCACATACACGTCTACGGGCACCAGTTCGCTGATACCGCGCACCACATTGTATGAATTCTTGAACGGGCCTCCGGAGATAGTACATCCGCCGACAGCCACGACATATTTCGGCTCGGCCATTTCGTCATAAAGACGCTTGAATACGGGTGCCATCTTATTGGTGATGGTACCGGCACACATGATAAGGTCGGCCTGACGGGGAGAGTTTCGAGTCACCTCAAAACCGAAGCGGGAGAAGTCGTAGCGTGCACAACCTACTGCCATAAACTCGATACCGCAGCAGGACGTACCGAAGGTAAGTGACCAAAGCGAGTTGGAACGGCCCCAGTTGATGGCCTGGTCAAGTGTTCCGAGCACGACGTTGACGCCGCCCTCGTGGAGTTCCTCGACAATTTTCTCGAGTGTGTCGTTGTCTTTGAACTCGTCGTAGGGGATGCTCTTGATGATAGGTTTTCTTACTTCCATTCCAACGCTCCTTTCCGCCATGCATAAGCAAGGCCAAATACCAATACCAGCATAAAGAAACCGATGCTTGCGAGGGCCATCGGACCAAACTGCTTGACAACCACTGCCCAAGGATAGAGGAAGAGGGTCTCGATGTCGAACATCAGGAAGAGGATGGCGAAGAGGTAGTAGCCTACGTTGGCAGGCAACCATGAGGTGCCGCGCGTCGGGATACCACACTCAAACGGCTGTCCTTTCACCGGATTGTACGAACGCGGGCCTACGAGTTTCGCAATCACGTATGCTCCCACAACCAATACAACGGCCGTCAAGATAACGGTAATTAAGAAAATAAAATTCATAAAAAGTATAATAATAATATTTAATACGTATTTGAAAACCACAGGTTTTAAGGCTTCTGTGAAACGGTCACGGTCGCGAAACGGGCCGTTTCACCCCAAAATTGCTATTTTCAGTTTGCAAAGTTACGAATAAATCTTAATACAAAACTTTATCCCGCAAGAAATATTACCTTTGCAGCAGACTTTTTAGGCAGGATTTTTTTTAGAATTCACCTTTTATCATATCTCTTCATTCTCCATGACAAAAAATCCATCATCAGCAAACACCATCTGCATATCCGAGGCGACCGAATACCACCCCGACATACTTGATGCGGTCAACCATCTATTGCCGCAACTCGACCCGGAAGCCCGCCCCATCACCGAGTCCTATATCCGGAGCCTCATACAGTCAGCAGACAGTCACCTTTTCCTTGCCCGCGTCGACGGCACGATTGCCGCCATGTGTACGCTTTGCGTCTACACATCGCCGATAGGCCGCAAGGTCTGGGTGGAAGACGTAGTGACCGACAAGGAGTTTCGCGGATGCGGACTGGCACGGCAACTGCTCCGCCATGCCATAGACAAGGCCGGCGAAACATCCCCCTGCACCCTGATGCTCACCTCCCGTCCGGCGAGAAAGGCCGCCAACAGGCTCTACCAGTCGATGGGATTTATACAAAAAGAGACCAATGTCTACAAGATGGACATCGGATAAGCGACAGCCTTATCTCCCCGCACAGTCACACAACACCATACGAAAAAGGGCTTGTCCATCCCGACCGCAGTCAGGTAGGACAAGCCTTTTCGTATATGATTGTAGCGCGCAGACTACTTCAGTTCAGTCATAAAGAAGTTGGCGATCTGACGCAACAGATGGTTACGGGTATTGCCTCCATAGATACTATGGTTGCGGTTGGTATAGTAGAGTTCGCGGAAATCCTTGTCAGCCTGTACCAGCGCCTCTGCATACTCAAAGGTATTCTGCGGATGCACATTGTCGTCGGCCATACCGTGACAGATGAGTAATGCACCATGCAGACGTGCGGCCCGCTGTATGGGGTTGATGTCATATCCGTCAGGATTTTCCTTTGGCGTGCGCATATAGCGCTCGGTGTAGACCGTATCGTAGTATTTCCAGTTGGTGGGAGGGGCCACGGCCACACCTGCCTTGAACACGCCACGTCCTTCGCTCATGCTCATCAGCGTATTGAATCCGCCGTAACTCCATCCCCAAATACCAATGCGACTCTTGTCGACATAGGGCAGTGTACCCAAGTACTGTGCGGCCTCTACTTGGTCTTTCGACTCTTTGTCGCCCAATGACAGATAGGTACATTTTTCGAAATCGGCCCCGCGGCCGCCCGTTCCGCGTCCATCGACGCAGACCACGATAAAACCTTGCTGGGCCAAATACTGGTCGAAAGCGCCACCCTGCCCCATCGAACCGGCATTCCAGGAATTGATGACCTGCTGGCTGCCGGGACCGCTATACTGATACATGATGACGGGGTATTTCTTTGAAGCGTCGAAATCGGCCGGACGCACCATCCATCCGTCAAGTTGCACACCTTCGGATGTGGTAAACGAGAAGGTTTCTTTCTTGGTAAATCCATACTCGGCAACCGTCTTTTTCAGTTCGGCATTGTCCTCAAGGGTAGACAGTGTGCGGCCGGTATTGTTGCGTACGGTATAGACACTGGGCGTATTGTAGTCGCTCCAGGTGTTGACAAAGTATTGGTAGTCGCCGGAGAAAATGGCCGAGTTCCAACCCTCGCGGTCGGTCAGTCGTTCGGTCTTGCCATTCTTGTGCGACACGTATACCTGACGGTCGTGAGCATTGAGCACGGCGGCCTGATAGTAGATGTCGCCCGTTGTCTCATTGTAACCATAGACAGCCGTGATGTCATGGCCGTCATGTCCGACGGTACGGGTGAGTTGTCCGTTCATATTGTAGAGGTAGAGTTTCGTGTATCCGTCGCGGTCACTGGGCAGAAGGATGGAGTTGTGTCCGAGTTTGAGATTCTCCACCGTTTCTTCCTTGACATACTTGGGTACGCTCTCCTTGACAAGCAGTTGCGCTGCGGTGCTGCGGGGATTGGCAGCATAGAGACAGAGCACGTCCTGGTGGCGGTTCATCGTATAGACCACGACCTTGTTGGCATCCGCCGTGGCTTTGATACGGGGCATGTAGCCGTCTGCGTCGAGCGGTATCTGCAACTGGTGCACCTTGTGGGTCTGTATCTCATAACTCCAGGCTGTCACCGTAGAGTTGTCCTGTCCGGCCTTCGGGTATTTGTAAGCGTACGTTCCGGGATAGTCGGCATATTCGTTATGCTCGGGTTTGGCTCCACGGAAGAGTTGCAGCGAATAGGTCTTCACCTTCGACTCGTCGTAGCGTATCCAGCAGAGCATGGTACCGTCGGCATTGAAGGTCAATGCACGGGAGAAACCGAATTCCTCCTCGTTGACCCAATCGGGAATACCGTTGATGATCTCATTGAACTTGCCGTCGGTCGTCACCGTACATTCGGCATTGTCGTAAAGCAGTTTGACCAAGTAGATATTGTTGTCGCGCACGAAAGCCACCTGTCGTCCGTCAGGCGACCATGTGGGCACTTGTTGCGGGCCTCCGTCAGAGAGACGCTCCAGTTTGCGGCTGGCAATGGTGTAGATATAGTACACGGCACGGAAGGAACGGCGATAGACACGCTCCGTCTTGGTCTGTATGAGCAGGTGGGTGCCGTCGGGTGACATCTCGTAGCCATCGAAAGCATCAATCTTTTCGCCCATCGTACGGTCTACGTCGAACAGTACTTCGACGGCCTTGCCGGTCTTGAACGAGTATTTCACGATCTGTTTTCCGTCTGCCGAGATGCTGGCATACGTATCTGTGCCTGCGATGGGATTGATGCCCTGTACGGACTTGGCTGCGAACCGGCCGTCAGTGACTGCCTTGACCGTCAGTTTCTCCGTCGCCATCAGTTGTGTTGTCGCCATAAAAAATGCTGCGCAAATCAAGAATAGACTTTTCATTTCTGTCTTTATAAGGATAAATTTCTGCAAAGATAGTTTTTTTCCGTAATTTTGCACTACCTGTGAGTATTAAATTATATTTAGGCGGGTTCTAAATCTCCCCACCCTTGCAGAAGTTTTTTCAGAAAACGACATTACCGTGACTACACCTTTATACCGCGACTTTGGCAGTTGGCTACGCCAGCAATTCCCCTTCAAGGTACAGAAGATAGCCGTCGATGCAGGCTTTTCCTGTCCCAACCGCGACGGCCGCATTTCCTTCGGCGGATGCACCTACTGCGACAACCGCACGTTCAACCCATCCTACTGCGACACCCGCAAATCGGTCACCGAGCAGCTGGAAGAGGGCAAGCGGTTCTTTGCCCGCAAATATCCCGACATGAAGTTTCTCGCCTATTTTCAGGCCTTCACCAATACCTATGCCGCCACCGACCGTCTGCGCAGTCTTTATGAGGAAGCGCTCGCCGTCGATGATGTGGTCGGCATCGTCATCGGCACGCGTCCCGACTGTGTAGACGACAGTCTGCTCGACTATCTCGGCGAACTGGCCAAGCACCGCTTTGTGCTCATAGAGTACGGCATCGAGACGGCCAACGATGCCACCTTGCGCCGCATCAACCGCGGCCACGACTTCGCCTGTTGCCGCGATGCGGTAGAGCGAAGCCATCGGCGTGGGTTGCTCACGGGCGGTCACATCATCATCGGTTTGCCGGGCGAAGATGCCGCAGAGAGTATCCGTCAAGCCGACATCATCTCGTCGCTGCCGCTTGACATTCTCAAGATACACCAACTGCAGATCATCCGTTCCACCCGTATGGCCGCCGAGTATGCCCAATCGCCGTTTCATCTCTATACGGCAGAAGAATATATGGAAGTCATCGCCCAGTATATTGAGCATCTCCGTAGCGACCTGGTACTCGAAAGGTTTGTCAGTCAGTCGCCCGCCGACCTGCTCGTCGCACCGCGTTGGGGACTGAAAAACTATGAGTTCACCCATCGTCTGACCCACTACATGGAACGCAACGGCATGTACCAAGGCCGTTTGGCGACAACAAAATGCTAAGTGACAGTGAATAAAAGATCTGAAGTTTCGGATTTAGAAACGAGCGGACTGAACCAACAGTCGCAGGAGCGAAACTGAAAAGTAAAACGCAACGCAAGTATTTATGGAGCCTTTAAAAACGACAATAGAGACAATAGAGACAACAGTTTTCGCTCATGTAACTTAAAAATTGTCCCTATTGTCTCTATTGTCGTTCTAAGTTTTGGATTTAGGATTTTGATCCCGTAATATACTCAAACAGCATAGAATCTATAACATCTGCTGACATTGATATACGAATTTTGGATACCTACTTACCGGCCAGTAGCCTGCAAATATTCCCGCTTCTTCACTTCATAGTCAGTGAGCGACTCTACATACTTGTCACGACTCTGCTGAAAGAGGGTCTGCGCATCGAGCAAATCGCTGATCGAAACAGTTCCAGCCTCATAATAGTCGGTATTGAGACGTAGGTTTTCCTCACTCTGCGCGATACTCTCCTGGGCGATAAAAACCTGCCGGTAAGCATCGTTCAGGTCATTCCATGCCTTTCGCATACGGATAACGAGCATCTCACTTTGATTGCGCTTGTCGTTCTCTGCGTTGGCGATCTGTACCTTCTGTCGCTTCATATTGTGTGAGCCTCCCCACCAACTGCTGATAGGTACGGAAACGGTGAGCATACCGATAAAGCGGTTTTGCGACATATCCATCACATTGTTGTACATATAGCCTCCTCCCACGGCCACCGAAGGAAGATTCTTTCCTACGGCGATCCGATATTGCAGCCGTTCAGCATCTATCTGCTTGCCAAGCAACTGGTACTCACTGGTCAGGGCGAGACAGGCTTCCTCCGGCTGATAGTATTGTTGGGGAGACTCTGGCAGCGGATATTCATCCACCCCACTTTGGGTTATGTCACTTTCCGTAGAAAACCTGTTGGCGACATCCACCGTACCGGGCGGAAGTCCCATCATCTGTGCCAGCAAATCGCCTGATACCGACAAGGCATTCGCCACCTGTATTCTCGAAGTACTGACCTCGTTTCTACGGAGTTGCACCTGCAACAGGTCGTTGCGGTTGCGCACGCCTGCTTCTACGGCGTTCTGCGCATCCTGTTGCACACGGTCGAGTTGGCGGTCGAGTTGGTCGAGCGTATGGAGTTTCTCTTTGAGCAAGACCATCTGCCAGTAATATTGCTCGGTACGGAGAACGACCTCATTTTGGGAGAGATTGCGCTGCAATCTTGAGACCTCCACGCCTATCTTGGCCAGTTTGTTGCCATTGACTATTTGTCCGCCGGCAAAGAGGGGTTGCATCGCCGTCACCCCCGCCACGACACCGTCTTTGGCCATCGACATACCCATCCCGACCATGTTCATCTCTATCAAACCCTTGTTGGCAACAAATCCGCCACCAGTAGCCGATACTGTAGGAAAGTACTGGGTATAGGCTTCTTTGCGCTGCTGCTCAGACATGACAATCTGGTTGTCGGCATTGCGCAGTGTAAGGTTTTTGTTCACCACTTCGCCAATACACTCCTCAAGCGTGTACACTCTATTGTTTTGCGAGAAGATGGGCGAGCACATTGCCCATCCCCCGACTGTTATCATTAATACGAATATTCGTTTCATCAGTTTTTTATTTAAGACTACAGAACTATTCCTGCACTCACCTTCATTCATTCTCCATATCAAGCACGGCCTGTCGGCGTGCTTCCGTGCCTTCAAACACGAGAAGATAGGTCACGGGCACTACGGTAAGAATGCCAAGCATGGAAATGAGCGTGCCATAGCAGATGACCGTACCCATCGGCATCCACAGTCCACTACCGCCGAGTATCATCGGGATGACTCCCATCGAAGCCGCAGCCGACGTAAGGAAGATCGGGCGCATACGCCGACTGGCCGAATGCCAAATAGCATCACGGACGTTCATGCGTTCCTTCTCGCGCAGTTCCTCGGCATAGTCGTACATGATGATTCCGTTTCGCACGATGATGCCCATTAGGGCGACCAGTCCCATCACACAGGTGACACCAAACGGCAGACCTTGTATCTCCAGTCCTACACACGCACCGAAGAGACTCAACGCCATGCTGCCGAACACGATGGCGGCCAAATTGATTTTGCGGAAATGGGCCATTAGGATGAAGAATATCATCACGGCTGCAATGCCGAGCGCTGCCATTGTCGGTCCCATTGTCTCCTCACTGTTTTCTATGTCACCACCATACGCAAGATGGGTATCGGACGCAAGATGCACTTTCTTCAGTTGTTCCTGCACCTTTGCCGTCACAGCCATGGCGTTTTCCCCTCTTTTCACTTCGGCCATCACCGTGATGGTAGGCACACCATTGCGGCGCACGCGCTGTCCGTACTGCGTAGAAGGTACGAGGTCGGCCACCTGACGCAAGGGCACTGTCCTTTTTCCGCCGGCGACAGGTATCTGCTCATCGGCGAGATGGTCGGTCGTAGCCTGATTGCTGCGGTTGCTCATCAGCACTACCGGCACCTGCTTGTCGCCTTCCCACACATTGGCTATACCCATTCCGCTGCCGTAGCGCATGGCAAGGGTTGCCTCCAACTGCACATTGGTGACCCCTAAGCGGGAAGCCTCATCTTCCTTCAACCGAACGGAGACCGCTGCCTGCGGCTCGTTGAAATTGGTGCGGACCAGTTCCAACTCGGGTATCGACCGCAATGTTTGGGATACCTTGTCGGCATCGGCCATCATCTGTCCGTTGTCCCAGTTGCTCAAACGCACCTCTATCGGACATGTAGCCTCGTTATAACTCAACTGCTTGAACTTGATATTGGCCTCGGGAAAGTAGTCGACATATTTGTCGGCATACTCATCGAGCAAGGCCTCGGTTGCCTTGTCGTCTATGGTATTGACCACAAATTGTGCGTAGTTGGTACCGGCTATCTGAGGAGCGTATGCCGTATGGAAACGCGGTGAGGCACATCCCTTGAATGAGGTGACCGACACCACCCGACTGTCACGGCGCAGGATATGCTCCAGACTGTCTGCCACCACCGATGTCTTGGCGAACGAGGCGCCTGTCGGCAGACTTATCTCCACGGCAAACTGGTTGCGCTCGGCATAAGGCATGGTTTGCTGAGGAAGACGCCCCATCATCACAATGCCCAGCACCACAGTAAGTATTCCTACGGTCAACGTCGTCTTGGGGTAGGAGAAACACAGACTGAGCAACTTGTCGTAATACTTCTGCAGCACATCGAGAAAAGAGAAGGCTTTCTTTCTCATCTTCTCCTTCAGCGGCTTGCGAATGAAGAAGAACTGCATGAAGGGCACCAGAAGGGTGGCGACAAGGAGCGACACACCCAAGACGATGGTCACCGCCCACGGGAAGGCCTCAAGAAAGTCATGTGTCTGCCCCACGCAAGTGATAAGGAAGGGGAAAAACGTGATACTGATGGCGCATGTAGCCGAAAAGATACTCTTGAAGAAATGGGTCGTCGAGGCAATCGAAGCATGCCAGCGGCTCTTTCCCTCACCGATCTGCTCCAGGTAATTGTCGATGATGACGATGGAGTTGTCTACAATCATACCGAGCGTCACGATAAGTGCCGCCAGGGTCACGGTGTTGAGTTCCAACCCGAAGGCGTTGTACAGCCCCAACGAGATGAAGATACTGACAGGGATGGTAGATGCTGCCACCAAAGCCACACGCATAGGCAGAAGGAGCATCACCACTACCACCACTGCCACGATAGCGATGACCAATTCGCGGAGGAAGTTGACCACACTGTCGTTCACCACCTTGCTCTGGTCGGTGATACGATAGATAGATACGTCCTTGGGCAAGGTTTGCTGAAACGCCGTCATCTCCTTGTCGACGGCCTCGCCCATCTTGACGATATTCTGTCCTTTCTTCATCTCCACACTCAGCAGAATACACTTTTTGCCGTTGTTGGTGATACGGCTCTCTGCATCGGGGTACTCGCGCTTCACTGAGGCGATATCCTTCAGCCGGACATTCACGCCCGTAGGAGAGGAATAGACGATCTGCTGCCCGATATCATACACCGAGTTGAGCGAACCGGCCACATGAACCGGCATCGTATAGACAGGCGTCTTTATGCGGCCGCCCGTGGTGACAAAACCTTTTTGGAAAAGGGTGGTCGCCACCTGTTGGTCTGAGAGTCCGTACTTCGCCAACCGGTCATTGTCAAGCACCACCGAGATCTGCTCCCGCTGCATACCGCTCACGGTGAGCCGTCCCACGCTTTTGACCGTACGCAGACGGTCTTGCAACTGGTCCATGTATTCATCCAGTTCGCGATAGGTCTTTTCCGTACTCTCCATGGTGATGAGCAACGATGACGTGTCTCCGAAATCATCCTGCACGGCAATGGCCGCCACATTTTGAGGCAACTCACTCTTGAAGTTTTGCACGCCATGCTTGAATTTCGACCAAAACTCGTCCTTATTGTTGAGGTCATCATTGAGTTGCACTTGTATGTAGACAATACCGTCGCGACTCATGGAGTATGTCTTCTCCTTCTTTACCTCTTTGTAGGTGAAGATATAGTTTTCCAGCGGCTTTGTCACCTGTTGCTCCATTTCCTCAGCAGTATTGCCGGGAGCCACAGCCACTACTATTCCCTGTCGGATGGTGAAATCAGGAAACTCGTTTTTGCGCATATTCGGCAAACTGTAGACGCCAAAGGCCACAAGACAACACACCACCACGATGACGATCTGGCGGTAGTGCATCGCCCACTCTACAATGTTACGTTTCTTGCTCATCGTCATTTTGTTTTAAGTGGGGTTCCCGTACATACTTTCTGTTGTCCTTCCACGATCAGGCGGTCGCCTTGCTGCAATCCGCTCAAGATGCTTACGCCGTTGCTCTTGTACTCACCGCAGACCACGGTACGACGTGCGGCCTTGCCGTTCTCGTCGACCCATACGAAATTGGAATTGTCATCAGCGATTTGCACCAGCGAAGCAGGAATCGTTATGGCCGCCTTCAATGCGCCCGACAAGCGGTTATCGGCCTTGTCAAGGTACACCTGCGAGACCATGCCGGGCAGCAATGCCCCGTCTACATTCTCCACCCGCACCTTCACACGATACGAACGTGATACCGGATCGGCAATAACTCCTTTCTCCAAGACGTATCCGCCATACCCTCTACCGTCCAGCGCCTGTACCTGAATTCTTGCACGCTGACGGACAACGATAGCCGACATCTCGCCTTCGGGCACTGCGACAACCACGTTCAGCACACTGGTCGTGACAAGTTTCACAACGGGCACACCCGGTGCGGCATTCTGACCCACCTCGGCATATTTTTCTGAAATCACACCGTCGTATGGAGCATAAAGACGACAGTCGCCTAAACTTTTCCGGGCGATGCTCTCCGACGAAACGGCCTGTTGCAATTGGCTCTGCACCTCCACCCACTTGATTTCGGGAAGACTTCCCTTATCATGGAGTTGCTTCATACGCCGGTAGGCATCTTCGGCCTGCACCCTTGCCGCATGCGCCATCTCATAATTGTTGTGTACGGAAGTGGGGTCTACCTGGGCAATCAACTGTCCTTTGCGCACCCGGTCGCCGACTTTCACCTTCAACTGGGTGAGCGTACCTCCGGCGACAAAACTCAATGAGGTTCCGTTTTCTTCCTCCACGGTTCCTGAGTAGCAGGCACCGCCATCCGTAGAAGTGGCAGAAGATTGCACCGTCATTTCCTTCACCTTGACACGTCCGTCACGCTCTTGTCCGTCATCGGTTCCCTGTCCGCACCCGACAAGGAGCGATGACGACAGGATGACAACCGCAAGACCACAAAGGGTAGCAGACACATGAGGATGTGTTCCGCTCATTCTTTCCTTTTCTGTTTTTTTCATACCAATTTTCATCTTGAAGCGGGTTCTAAATGTTTGCAGCGTTTTTAGAACCCGCCTTGTATTATTTCTCAATTCGGCTGCAAAATAAGTACGTTTTTGTGGTATCTTTGGAAGAAAATAAGCGACGAAAGTGTCCTTTTACACCACACAAAACACCAAATTCGCCTTTTGGGACAGTAACTTCTCTGACAAGAACACTTACAACAACAGATTTTGTACTACATTTGCACCGCAATCCCCCTCTCAAACCAACAAAAACGAAAAAAGCGTACAAGATGAAAACGGCCAAAGAGCACATTCAGGTATTTGAAAACATCACCGACAAGGACGTTTCGATATTCGAGAACATCTCGGAGATGCCTGACGGAAAAAACATACAGGTCGACAGTTACGTTGCCATCATCTGCACCGCAGGCAAGGCATTCTGCAAGCAGAACGGCATCGAAATCAATATCGGGAAAAACGATTTTCTACTCTGCCACCCCAATGCATTTGTAGACAATATCATGATCAACCTCGACTTCAAATGTATCGGTATGGTCATGTCGCCCTCCTATTTTGAAGCCATCTTCTTTGTAGACGGCAACTACTGGGATCTTGACGTTGCCATCAAGCGGACACCCGTCATCCATCTGAAAGAGGAAGAAGCAGACAATTTTGTTTTCAACGCGACTGTACTCAAGAAAAAACTTCAGCAAACAGAGTTGCCTCACCATGCACAACTCATCAAGCATTTGCTGCAGTCGCTGCTCTTCGAGTTTTACGACTACCTGGCACCTCACCTCCAACTGTCTGACTCACAGTACAAGTTTTCATCGGCCGAGGCCATCTTCAAGCGGTTTGCCCAAATGCTCTCACGCGAATGTCCGACCAAACGCAACCTGCAATACTACGCCGACCAACTCTGTATCACCCCCAAATATCTGTCGACCATCTGCAAGAAACAATGTGGAAAGACGGCCGGCGAACTGATCAACGGCATCACCGTCAACTATATCAGCAATATGCTCACCTCGTCAGACAAGAGCGTCAAGGAGATTGCCACTGAAGCAGGATTTGACAATCTGTCCTTCTTTGGGAAATATGTGAGAAGGGAAATGGGCGTATCACCCCGACAATTTAGGGCGCAAAATACCAAGTAAGTGAGGGCGAAAATATAATTTTGAACACCTACTTACCAAGTTATTTTTAAATCATGGAAATAGTCTGCCGGGTCAGCAACTCCTGAATGGTAGTTTTCGGATGGCGCTTCATGTATTTTTCCACATTGTTGATATACGGAGTGCGGAAAAACGGTTTGCACAATATCTTGTTGACAGTCCACATCACCTTGCCCATGTGCTGGTCACGCTCTTCTTGGGTCTTGGTATCATGGTTCTGCAAGGGGAACTGGGCCAAGATATAGAAGCACAGGCAGTCGGGCACAATATACTCACGCGACATGGTCTTGCGCTGACCCTCACTGTAGTAGCGCATATAGAGGGGGTAATTCTTGCCCAAATACTTGTCGAGCGAGATACCGATAGAATTGTCGCCGATGATGATGCTTTGGTCCAACGACCCGATCTGGGCATAGATAGTGGGCTTGGGTAGCCCCGGCACCATCGCATCGAGGAGAGAAAAGGCTCTGCTCAGCGACTTGTTGATGTCACCCATATTGGCATACTGCAATTCTGCATCGGCAATGATAGACTGCAACGTCGTGTCTTGATAGAAGCGGAGAAACTTCCCGTTGATTTCCGGGTCATTGACCTCTCCCAACTGCAAGACATCCTCTATCAGTGTACGCGTCTCCATCGGATAGTCGATGTTCATCTGCTGCAGGGCGGAAAAGTCGCCCGTGGTGAGGTAACGGCTCTGCAGACGATCATAACGCAACACCTCTACCTTCGGTTTGAGGTCGTCATCGCCGTTGGGCCGGAGTTTAATCTCACAAGACGTGAGTACCAACAGGAACAATATCGATATGTAGAACAGTTTCTTCAAATGGGGGGACTATTTTTTCAAATCAAAGAGATGTCTTTCCAATAGTTTGCGGTGGACTTTCGTAGAACCCACCTTTATCCAATGACAAAAATACTAAAAAATGTTTTTTTAACCAAATTTTACACCGATAATTTTAAGAATAGGCACATTATTCGGCATTAACGGACACTATTTACAAAAAAAGGCTAAGTTTTGGTAAAAAAATCGGCTATTCTTCTTTCCCCATTACTTCCGCACAGGCAACTCTGCATACCGCCGACAGCGGCGCACATAGTACTGCCACAAGAGCGAGAAGGCACTACGCTCTGAGCGGCCGTCATCGCCTCTCGACTGTTGTATGCGTTCACGGTCGTCACGAAACTGCGGCAACCACGCACGAAAGTCGCGACGCGCACGAAGGATGGCCTTGAAGTCGCCCACATTCCGGTTGAACACCAAGGTCTGCAGTGCCGCCATATAGTCCAGCCACTTCCGCACTCGCATGACATGGCGGAGGTCGCTTTCAGGCAGGTTCTTGTAGAGCATCGTCAGATTGTTGCGGAAATTGAGATAGGTCTTTCTCGGATTGCCTTTGGGCAATGTGCCTCCGCCTACATGATAGACGTAGCTTGCGGGCAAACAATAGATACTGCGCCCCATGATACGGAGCCGCCAGCAAAGGTCTATCTCCTCGTTGTGGGCAAAAAAGCGTTCGTCGAGTGCGCCCGCCGCCCAATAGTCCTTGCTTCTGACCATCAAGCAGGCACCCGTCGCCCAAAGCACAGGCGCAGGCGTATCATACTGTCCGCCATCGCGCTCCACCACATCGAAAAGGCGCCCTCGACAGTAGGGATAACCGTAACGGTCGAGGTATCCGCCGCTCGCACCCGCATATTCGAAATGGTCTCTCCGGCTTTCGGAGAGAAGTTTGGGCTGACAGGCTGCACAGTCGGGATGGGCATCCATATAGTCCTGCAAGACATTCAGCCACTGCGGGGTCACTTCCACATCGCTGTTGAGCAACACATAGTATTCGGCTTCCACCTGACGCAGGGCCATATTGTAGCCGCCGGCAAACCCATAGTTCTTGTCCAGCGCAATGATGCGCACCGAAGGAAATTCAGCCTTCAACATGGCCAATGACTCATCTGAGGAGGCGTTGTCGGCCACCACAATATCTGCCACGCCAGCCGTGTGGCGGATGACCGAGGGAAGAAAACGGCGCAGCATGGCCGCTCCGTTCCAGTTGAGTATCACGACGGCTGTCTTCATAGCAAGACTCCTTTCAGGGCCGAGCGATCGTGATTGAAGTCACCCAGACGCACCCGGATAATCTCGTTGTCATATTCCTCACGCGCCATCGACGGTGGCAATTCCACTCGGATATAGTTCTCCGTAAAACCGTGCATGGCCTTTCCGCGCGTTGCCTTTTCAAAGAGTACATCCATTTCCTGCCCCACATAGGAGGCATAGAAGGCCTGGCGTTTCTCCTCACTGAGGTCAAGCAGGCGTTTGCTGCGCACGCGCTTCTCGGCATCGTCCACCACATAGGGTATGCGCAAGGCGGCTGTACCCGGCCGCTCGCTATAGGGGAACACATGGAGTTGGGTCACATCCATACTGTTCAGGAAGTCGTAGCACTCCTCAAAGCACTCCGGTGTCTCTCCACGGCAGCCCACCATGACATCGACTCCGATAAAAGCATCGGGCATGGCTTCTTTGACAGCCGCCACCTTATGGGCAAACAGGGCCTTGTCGTAACGGCGGTGCATCAGTCGGAGTACCTCGTCCGAACCGCTCTGCAAAGGGATGTGGAAATGGGGCATGAACGCCCGGCTCTCCGCACAGTAGGCTATCAGTTCGTCACTGAGTAGGTCGGGCTCCATACTGCTGATACGATAGCGCTTGACCCCCTCTATCTGGTCGAGTGCTTTCACCAGGTCGACAAACCGCTCATGGGTGGTCTTGCCGAAGTCGCCAATATTGACACCGGTCAGCACCACTTCCTTGCCGCCCTCGGCCACGGCCTCCTCTACCTGCGCCACAAGCGAAGCGATGGTGGGATTGCGGGAGTTGCCACGGGCGAAGGGGATGGTACAATAGGTGCAGTAATAGTCGCAACCGTCTTGCACCTTCAGGAAATACCGGGTGCGGTTGCCGCGTGAGCACGACGGGGCAAAGGTCTTGATGTCCTTGGTACGCACGGCGAAATGTCGATGCAGCGAGGCATCGCCGCCCGCCGTCTTGCCCTCGATACGGTCGGTCCAGGCGTCACCGAGAAACTGTATGAGATTGGCTTTCTCGTTACTACCCAGCACCAGGTCTACGCCCTCTATCTGACTGACCTTCTCGGAGGCCAACTGGGCATAGCAACCGGTCACCACAACCAGTGCATCGGGATTCTGCCGCACCATGCGGTGTATCGCCTGACGGCATTTATGGTCGGCCACATCGGTCACTGAGCAGGTATTGATCAGACAAATGTCGGCTTTCTCTCCCTCACGGACGGTACGCACACCCATATCCGAGAGCATTCGCCCGAAAGTGGACGTTTCCGAAAAGTTGAGTTTGCAGCCCAGCGTATAGTAGGCCGCGGTCTTATCTTGAAAGGCTGATGTATCTATCATATATATAATGTACGCGCGAAAAGATAGAATGAAGGTATATCATCTATAAACGGACGTTTCTGCAAAGGTACGAAAAAGATTACGAAAACTGCCCTACCCTGCACCGCAACAAGGATATTTCAGGGCGAGGAAAAGAATTAACATCGGTTAACTATCTATATCTTATTGATTTTCAAACACTTAAAAAAAGGTTACAAAACAATCCAAAAAAAAGTCCTAAAAAAAGAGTGGCGTATTGAAAAAATACTTACCTTTGCAACGTTTTAATAAACAACTGATTGTTTTACAGATTTTAAAAAGCAAAGAAAATGAAGAAATTAGTTCTTATGTTCGTAGCTATCGCAGCTATCTCTTTCGCATCTTGTGGTAACAAAACTGCTGCTCCCGCTGCTAACGCTGATAGCGATACCGTACAGTTGAGCGACACCGCTGACACCACCGTTGTTGTTGACTCCGACTCTATCGGCAAGTAATTCGGTAGCCGAACTGAAAAATGAGAGATTGGCCATTGGACAAAGTCCGATGGCTTTTTTCGTATATATACCCCGCATTGTTCCTGTAGGTAGGGTGTTCAAAAAACGTTTCAAAAAGAATGCAGCGTTTGCACGGTTTTTGCCAATTTTGAACACCCTACCTAAGGGACTGATAAAAATCACTCGCCTACATAGGCGTGTTCTATCTCCACGACATACACATCGTGATAACCGCCATTGGCATCGCCATACCACTTATTGATACCGGCATCGAGAATACTCTCGGGCTTGATGGAATCCTTGTAGAGTTTGCGACACTCCAGCGTGAGGCGCGACTGGGCGAAAGCCACATTGCCAGCGGCAGTCGTCAGCGGCTGCAGACCGGTAGCGGACGTTTTGTCAAGATCGCGTCCTGACTTGGAACCGCAGACCGTATAAATCTTGCGGGCCTCCTCACCATGACCGAGAAACGAGAGAACGAGCGTGTCGTTTGCCTCGATAAACTCGTGCGTATAGCGCTCGGGACGGACAAACACCACTGCCACCGGCTTGTTCCACAACCATCCAAGACAGCCCCACGAGGCAGTCATCATATTATACTTCTCCTTGGTGCCTGCCGAAACAAGCATCCACTCCTTGCCGACAGTCTCAAAGACATTGTCGTGCAAGTCTGCTACATTGATTTCTTTCATACCTATCTATTATTAAGACGTATACCAAAGGGAAATTCTGAAATTATATATCCTAAGTGACGATAAAAATCACTTTCTCACACGCTTGCATTTTCCGCTCCACGACTCGATATGCAAGCAGACAATCGTCACCCGATGAAAACTCTTCTCCGAATATTTCAATCCCGTCTCCACATCGTCGGGCGAGAGTTTTCCGAGCAGTAGGCGCAGTGCTTTCCACCGCTCCTCATCATCTTCTACCACCGTGGCCGTTGCCTTCAGAACGATGCTTTCATACTCGGTAGTAAACTGGCCGGGCAACAGATGTACCCGACCTACCACGCAAAAAGACACCTTTCCGTTGTCGGACAACACCTTCAATTTGTGTCCCTCGGGGGCACAATGTATATAGAGGCGATCACCGCCGTCCCACACATAGTTGACCGGCACACCATAAGGCTCTCCATCACGACTTGCCATCGAGAGCACACCGTACTCGGCCTCACGCAGCAAGCGGACCGCATCAGGTTCTGACAGACACCTGTCACGTCGCCTCACCATAGAATTGTCATAATACATAATTAGCAAATTGTTTGCGACGGGAACTCTTAGAACCCGCCTAAAATCTTTTTCTTTATCCAACAAAAATCATGCCGACAGGAGTGTCGGTTTTACCGAAAAAGCGACCGGACACGTTGGACAAATCGCTCAAAATGATTACTTTTGTAGAATATTGCAGCATTTTTTTGACAGAGCAACTTCAATACATACAGTTCAAAACATATTTCCACGTTTCTTTTCACAACAATCCTTACCCATACAAAAAGATGAACATTACCTATATTTCAAAAGAGAACTCACTGATGCTGAAAGGTTTGGCCATGCTCTTCATGGTAATTCTCCACTTGTATAGACCTGAAAACATGCAGGATGCTTTCAGCCTGTGCACAGTGCAAGGCAAGCCGTTGGCAAGTTGGCTGGCCTCAGGATGCAGTCCCGTTGGCCTATACCTATTTATGAGCGGATATGGCCTGTACTACACCTATCGTGTCAACAACCGTAGGGGGGGGGGTATTTTTAAGGATTATTAAACTTTACAAACTATATTGGCTTTCCCTACTTGTATTCTTGCCTATTGCCCATATTCTGTTTCCTTCATCCTATCCGGGAAATTGGCAACGAGTGATTGCCAACGTCACCGCTTTTCGAGCCGAATGGAATGCCGAAGTCTGGTTTTTGTTCCCCTACATACTGTTGGTATTGTCCTGCAAATGGATATTTGCCTTACTCGACAAGATGGGTGCAAAGAAGATGCTTGTCGGCACCTACATACCCTACTTTATCAGCATCTTCATCGTCAGCCGGTGCTACGAGCCTTTCTTCGGGCGCTACTATTCCAGTTATTCCATCTACGCCCTCTACCATATCGTGTTGTATTTCGACTGCCTGTTTATGTTTGTCATGGGAGCAATATTTTGCAAATACGCTCAGCACGAATTCAAAGGACATGCAGCCCGCCTGCTGGCACTGCCCCCAAAAGTATTGCTTCTACTTTTTGTACTTGTTTTCCTTTCCGGTTGCGCACTGAAATACGGTGCCATCTATGGTCCGTTTCTCCAAGCAGCCATGATCATTCTCTTTGTCCGCATCAACTGGTTCGGCTTTATCAAGAAGGGTTTTAGGTTTTTGGGGCAATATAGCACTGTCGTTTGGCTGATTCACACGTGGATATGCTACTACTGCTTCAAGGACCTCATCTACTCGCTGCACTACCCTATACTGATGCTCCTTGTCACCCTGACAGCCAGTATTATCATCGGACATGCAATCATGCTGATAGACAAGTATACCAACAGGGCATTGCACATTGACAAGAAACGGACTTAGATCCGCGTAGCGGGAGCACTTCACCACAAGCAGCAAGAAAAGCACCGCCGGAGCGTATATCCGGAAAAATATCACTATCTTTGCGCTATGCGCACGGCATCTTCCGACCGGCGCCCACACCAAAGAACAAGAAACAAAAAAAATGGAAATCCTTCCCATCGCCCACTTCCGGTCCCCCTTCCCCACCAAGTTCGGCATACCCAAACAGAGCGGCCTGGTAGAACACTTGCGTGGACGCATTGTCTTCACGCCCGACTACCGTTCGCCCGACTATATCCGCGGCCTGGAGGAGTTCGACTACCTCTGGCTCATTTGGGAATTTTCGGCCAACAAGCATGCGGCCAACAGTCCTGTCGTGCGTCCGCCCGTGCTCGGCGGCAACGAAAAGATGGGCGTGTTTGCCACCCGGTCGCCATTCCGCCCCAACAATATTGGCCTTTCCTCCGTACGTCTCGACCATATAGAAATAACCGACGAGGGCCCCGTCATCCATGTGCTGGGCGCCGACCTGATGGACGGAACCCCCATCTACGACATCAAACCCTACGTCACCTACGCCGACTGCCACGTCGGGGCACGCTCCGGATTTGTAGACAAACGCGCCTGGCCCAAACTCCGCGTCGTTCTGCCCGACACCATCCGCCAGCAGTTCACTGAGGCCGACGCCGACCTTCTCACCCACATTCTCGAACTCGACCCACGTCCCCACTACCACAACGATGCCACAAAGATCTACGGCATGGCCTTCTCCGGACGCGACGTGCACTTCCAAGTCGAGGACGACACGCTCACGGTAGTATCCATCTCCTAATACAACAAATACAACAAAACTGTATAGGTGACAGTATTCGGCCTTGCAGACTCGAGTATTCGGGCCGAATATCACAGTATTCAAGGCCGAATACCAGAGTATTAGAGCCCGAATACCGGAGTATACGAGGCCGAATACTCCAGTCTTTCGGCCCGAATACTGCCCTCGGACTGTACAAGGCGGCTTACAATAGGGATAGAATGGGAATACGCAACGGAAGCGTTGCTACACAAAAAAGCGTGTTCAGAAAACCGTCAAAGGATTTTTCTGAACACGCTTTTTTTGTGGGGCGATTAAGGTAGGGTTACGAAACTTCCACCTTGAAAAAACCGCCTATACTATTCCAGCACCGAGAGGTCGACAAACTTGCCGCGCTCCTTACGGTCGGCAATCATCTGCTGCAATTTTTTGCGGCGCTGCGGTGCGATCCACTTACGGGCAAAGATATTGGGAATGGCCACACCGATGGAGATACACATGATGGTGATGGCAGAGCCCATACCAAACTTCACGGCATTGGTCAACTCACCTACGACGCCGTTCATCTCAATCAGGGCGACCAGCGCACGGTACATCAGCACACCGGGTACCATAGGGATAACGCTCGGAATGGAGAGTACATGGTTGGGGGCATGCACCCAGTGTACGGCCTTGACCGCGATAAGGCTGACCAGGGCGCTACCGGCCAACGAACCGATAGCCAGTCCCATGTCGAGACCGATATTGTTGTTGGACGGACCAAGATTGACAAAGTTGCGCGTGCAGACAGCAATAATACCACCTATGGCCACCACCCAAAGCAGGCGACGCGGAATATTGAATATCATCGAGAAGCCCATGGCCGAGATAGCCGCTGCAATGGCATAGTTGAGATAATTGTTGTGTGGGATGATCGGAATCTTATAGAACAGGGACAAATCGAAATTGGAAATCTTCAGGAAGAAGGCTATACCAAACGACATCGCCACAATCATCAGGAAGGTATTGATGGCTCGCGTGATACCCACCTGTATATAGTTGTCGAGCATATCGTCGACAAAATTGATGAGCGGCACACCCGGCACGATAAACAGGGCGCAAGCCAACAGCGGATGGAGCGGTGTTGAGGTCCAAGACGACGGAAGGAAGGTCGTGAGCCAGGCGATAAGCGTACTGACAAAGGCGGCAATGGCGATACCGATATAGTTATTCTGTCCACGGCGGAGCAGGAAGCCACGCAGGTACATGCCTATCGCAGCAGCCAGCGAAGCGTAGAAGAAGGCCGTCCAGTCGCAACCGAACTGTATACAAAAGCCTCCACAGGCCAATCCCGTACCGATGGCCACCTGCACCGGAGTATAGTTGCGCGGACGCTGACGTATCTGTTCCAGTTCGTCGGCATACTGCTCGATGCTATAGTCCTCGCGGATAGCCCTCCACGAGAGTTTGCTGACCAGTGAGATGGTGGTCATGTTGATACCGTGCTTCGTACAGCGTTGGAACTTGGTGAAGGAGTGTTCGTCGTCGCTGAGGTTGACCATCAGCATATTGTACTGCACATAGATATGCAGATGCTCCTCGGGGAGGCCGAGAAATGCAGCCACACGATTCATGTTGCGCACGATACGGTTGGTGTCAGCCGCACTTTCGACGAGCATCTGCCCAGTTTTGAGCAGGAGATCAAGTTTGCGTCTGAGCGATTTTTCGTAAACAAGTTTTTGTTGTTCGTCCATCATAGGATACGGAAAATGGTGTAAATAATGGTTATACCTTTGAAAACGACTGCAAAAGTACGCATTTTTTCTGTAAGAAAAGATGGGAGGGCATAAAAAGGCAAGGTGCCGGACACGATTGTCGCAGAGAATTCCGTATCTTTGCAATCAGTATCCATACGATTTGCTTTCAGTATCTATACAAAAGACAGGCATCACATCGCCGTAACAAAGGAAATACCCAAATTTATGAAAGATTTCTTCAAGTACACACTCGCCACGATTACCGGACTGATCGTCACCGGAATCATCATTTCCCTCATCGGAGCGATGAGCATTGTAGGCATGGTAGCCTCATCTGAGGCCACACAAACCATAGAGGACAACTCCGTTCTCGTGCTCAATCTCTCTGGCGTCATCGAAGAGCAGGGACAGAACGACATTATCGGACGATTCACCGGCAACTCGACCAACAAACTCGGTCTCGACCAGATACTCGCCGCCATCCGCAAGGCAAAGACCAACGACAACATCAAGGGCATCTACATCGAAGCCGGTGGTGTAGGAAGCGGATACGCTACCCTGCAGGAGATACGCAACGCCCTGCTCGACTTCAAGAAAAGCAAGAAGTGGATTATCGCTTACGGCGACAGTTACTCACAGGATGCCTACTACATAGCCTCGGTAGCCGACGAGGTATACATCAACCCCAAGGGTATGATCGACTGGCACGGACTCGCCACACAGCCGATGTTCTACAAAGACGTCATGGCAAAATTCGGCGTGCGCTATCAGATCGTGAAGGTCGGTACCTACAAGAGTTTCACCGAGGCCTACACTGAGAACAAGATGACCGATGCCAACCGCGAACAGGTATCTGTATTCCTCAACGGTCTGTGGGGCAACATCTGCAAAGCCATCTCCGACAGCCGCCATATCTCCGTCGACTCGCTCAACGCCTATGCCGACCGCATGATCATGTTCGAACAGACTGAAAGTCTGAAGCAGGCCAAGATGGTCGACGGTCTGAAATACGCCGACGAGATGAAACTGTATATCAAGAAGAAACTGGGACTCAAAGACGACGAGCATGTTTGCCAAGTGAGTGTCAGCGCCATGCAGAACGCGAAGGAGCCGTCCACCAAGGGTGACGCCATCGCCGTATACTACGCCTACGGCAACGTCGTACAGAACCGCACCACATCGCAACTGGCACAGGGACACGACATCGTGGCACAGGATGTCTGCAAAGATCTTGAAGACCTGGCCAACGACGACGATGTCAAGGCCGTGGTCATCCGCATCAACTCGGGTGGCGGCGATGCCTACGCCTCTGAACAACTGTGGCACCAGGTCACAATGCTCAAGGCCAAGAAGCCGGTGGTCATCTCCATGGGTGACTACGCCGCATCAGGTGCTTACTACATGAGCTGCAATGCCAGTTGGATTGTAGCCCAGCCCAACACGCTCACCGGCAGCATCGGTATCTTCGCTGCCATTCCCGACCTCAGCGGTCTCATCACACAGAAACTCGGCGTACACTTCGATGAGGTGAAGACCAACCGCAACAGTACCTTCGGCAGCATCATGGCCCGCCCGTTCAACGCCGAAGAACTCGGATACCTGCAGGGCTATGTCAACCGCGGCTACGAGCTCTTCCGTCAGCGCGTGGCTGACGGCCGCCATCAGCCTGTCGCAGCCATCGAAAAGATAGCCCAGGGCAGAGTATGGCTCGGCAACGACGCTATCAAGATCAAACTCGTCGACCAGCTCGGTAGCCTCGACGACGCCATCGCCAAGGCCGCCAGCCTGGCCAAACTCGACAAATACTACACCGACAGTTATCCCGCAGGCGGCAACTGGATGGATCAGATAATGAGCGGAACCTCACGACAGAGTTATCTCGACGACCAACTGCGCGCCACGCTCGGCGATCTCTACCAGCCCTTCAGCCTGCTGAAGAATATCGACCGCCACGAGGTATTGCAGGCCCGCATACCCTTCGTGCTCAATATGCACTAAGTGACAGACGGTCATCTATCGACGACAACAATTCACCACACAACCCTCAATACCCATGCGTACAGAAGGCGATTTCATCAAGATCAACGAGTGGCTGACCCCCGTCAGTTGGCTCTATGGGATAGGAGTGCGCTTCAGAAACGCCCTGTTCGACATGGGTCTGCTCAAAAGTGTGAGTTATGAAACGCCCGTCATCTCCGTCGGCAACATCACCGTTGGCGGTACGGGCAAGACCCCTCATGTGGAGTATCTTATACGCCTGCTGCACGACAACTATCGGGTGGCGGTGCTCAGTCGCGGCTACAAGCGCAAGAGCCACGGCTACGTCCTGGCCAGCGAGGGCACTGCCATGACCGACATCGGCGATGAGCCCTACCAAATGAAGCGGAAGTTCGGCGACATACACGTGGCTGTCGACAAAGACCGACGCCACGGCATCGAGCGACTCACCCACGACGAGGCCACCCGCGACGTACAGGCCATACTGCTCGACGATGCCTACCAGCATCGCTATGTCAAACCCGGCATCAACATCCTGCTCATCGACTACCACCGTATGATAGGCTACGACAAGTTGCTGCCGGCCGGTCGTCTACGCGAGCCGCAAGAGGGAACCATACGGGCTGACATCGTCATCGTGACCAAATGTCCGGCCGACCTCAAACCGATGGAGTACCGCGTGCTCAAACGGGTGATGGGTCTTCGCCCCTTCCAGCGTCTGTACTTCACCACGCTCGAGTATGGCGACCTCATCCCTGTATACGGCGGACAGCCCCGCAAACTGCGCAGCATCAAGTCCACGACCCACGTGCTGCTGCTCACCGGCATAGCCTCGCCCCGGCAGATGATACTCGACCTGCAGCCCTACACCCGGCACATCACTCCGCTGACCTTCGGCGACCACCACGCCTTCACCGCAACCGACGCAGCACTCATCAACGAGCGTTTCGCCGCCCTACCCTCGCCCAAGGTTATCGTCACCACCGAGAAGGACAGTGTACGCCTGCAACAACTGGAAGGACTGACCGACGAGGTGAAGACCCATATCTTCGCACTCCCCATACAAGTAAAGTTTCTACTCGACGACAAAGAAAAATTTGATAAAAAGATCATAGACTATGTACGAAAAAATTCAAGAGACGGCAGCATGGCTTAAAGAGCGCATGACGACCCAACCACAGACTGCCATCATCCTGGGCACCGGACTCGGACAATTGGCCTCAGAGATCACAGACAGTTATGAATTCTCATACAAGGACATACCCAACTTCCCCGTTTCGACCGTGGAGGGACATGCCGGAAAACTCATCTTCGGCAAACTCGGCAACAAGGACATCATGGCCATGGAAGGCCGTTTCCACTACTATGAAGGCTACTCGATGAAGGAAGTCACCTTCCCCATACGCGTGATGTACGAACTGGGCATCAAGACCCTGTTTGTCAGCAATGCGTCGGGCGGCATGAACCCCGAGTTCAAGATTGGTGACCTGATGATCATCACCGACCATATCAATTTCTTCCCCGAGCACCCGCTGCGCGGCAAGAACTTCCCCACTGGTCCCCGCTTCCCCGACATGCACGAGACCTACGACCACCAACTCATCGCCGAGGCTGACGCCATCGCCGAAGAGAAGGGCATACGCGTGGTACACGGCGTATACGTAGGCGTACAGGGACCCACCTTCGAGACTCCGGCCGAATACAAGATGTACCACCGTCTCGGTGGCGACGCTGTCGGCATGAGTACCGTGCCCGAGGTCATCGTTGCCCACCACTGCGGCATCAAGACATTCGGCATCAGCATCATCACCGACCTTGGACTTGAGGACACACCTGTAGAAGTAAGCCACGAGGAAGTGCAGATCGCCGCCAACAACGCCCAACCGCTGATGACGGAGATTATGAGAGAGATGATCAACCGTGCATAAAAAGTCACTTACCGATGACAGAAATAGCCACACTGGGTGAGTTTGGCCTCATCAGCCATCTCACCGACGGCATCAAGCCCAAGAACGCCTCTACCCTACGCGGCGTGGGCGACGACTGCGCAGTGATGCACTACCCCGACAAGGAGGTGCTCGTCACGACCGACATGCTCATGGAAGGGGTGCACTTCGACCTGACCTATATCGACATGCGACATTTGGGTTACAAGTCGGCCATGGTCAATATCAGCGACATCTTCGCCATGAACGGCACGCCCCGTCAACTGGTGGTCAGCATCGCACTCAGCAAGCGGTTCAAGGTGGAGGATCTTGATGAATTCTACGTCGGCCTGCGCGCCGCCTGCGACAAATGGGGCGTAGATATCGTCGGTGGCGACACCACCTCGTCGTACACCGGACTGGCCATCAGCATCACCTGTATCGGTGAAGCCGCCAAGGAGGACATCGTGTACCGCGACGGTGCCAAGGATACCGACCTCATCTGTGTCAGCGGCGACCTCGGAGCGGCCTACGCCGGACTCCAGTTGCTGGAACGTGAGAAGAGCGTCTACTACCAACAGGTAGACGAGGCTCGGAAAAAAGGCGACGCACGCGGACTCGAAGCCCTCAAGAACTTCCAGCCCGACTTCGCCGGCAAGGAGTACATCATACAACGGCAGATACAGCCCGAAGCCCGCGGCGACATTCTCGCCCGACTCCATGAGCAGAACATCCGCCCGACAGCCATGATGGACATCAGCGACGGACTCAGCAGCGAACTCATGCACATCTGCACCCAAAGTCACTGCGGTTGCCGCATCTACGAGAAGAACATTCCTATCGACTACCAGACAGCAGTCATGGCCGAGGAACTGAACATGAACGTGACCACCTTCGCCCTCAACGGCGGCGAAGACTACGAATTGCTCTTCACCGTACCTATCGGCGACCATGAAAAGATTGCCGACATGGACGACGTGAAACTCATCGGTCATATCACCAGCGAAAACCTCGGGCGAATGCTCGTCACACGCGACAACAACGAGTTTGAACTCAAAGCCCAAGGATGGAACCCGCTCAAGGATTCGGCCTCCAATGACCAATAATTGCAGTAGGTAACGGTAAAACCCGTCCACCTAAAAAGGGTCTTAGCGACACTTTTTCCCAATATGCCGAGTATCGTGTATTGTAATGTCACTAAGGCATGTGTTAAGTAGGTATTCAAAATTATTTGATATGGTTTTGAATACCTACTGATTTTAAATACCTACTTATGGACTCAAACAAGATAAAACTCATCCGTGCCGTCACCGTGGCACAGTCTGTGGCCTTCTACCAGCCCCTCGTACCAAAGTTGCAGGCAAGGGGCTACGAGGTGGTGTCACTCTCCTCGCCCGGCCCAGAGTTGCAAGGACTCAGGGAGCAAGGCGTGAAATGCATAGAGGTGACGATGGAGCGACACATCTCCATCAAGAGAGACTTGGCGGCACTGTGGAACATCGTCAAGGTGCTCAGAAAAGAGCGGCCCACCGTCATACACTCCATGACACCCAAGGCGGGCATGCTATGCATGCTGGCGGCTTGGCTATGTAGGGTGCCTGTGAGGATACACACCTTCACCGGACTGGTGTGGCCCACCGCCACCGGACTGAAGCGCAAGATACTGATGGCCACCGACTGGCTCACCTGCGCCTGTGCCACCCATGTGATTCCCGAAGGCAGGGGCGTGATGGACGACCTGCGCGGCCATATCACCCGCAAGCCAATGAGGGTACTGGGGTATGGCAATGTGAGGGGCATCAATCTGGAGCGATTCGACCGCACCGAAGAAGTGATGAGGGAGGCCGGCAAGATAAGAAAGGACGACATCTTCACCTTTGTCTTCGTAGGCCGCATCGTGAGGGACAAGGGCATCAACGAACTGGTATCCGCCTTCGGAAGGCTACTGGTGGAGCATCCACGGGTGCGCCTGGTGCTGGTCGGGGAATATGAAGACCATTTGGACCCCATCCTACCTGAAACGAGAGCGGAGATAGACCGCAACCCAGCAATCGAGGCCGTAGGCAATCAAGACGACGTGAGACCCTGGCTGGCAGCAGCCGATGCGCTCGTGTTCCCCAGTTATCGAGAGGGATTCCCCAACGTGGTGATAGAGGCAGGGGCTATGGGACTACCCGCCATCGTGACCGACATCAACGGCAGCCGGGAAATCGTGGAGGACGACGTAAACGGACTCATCGTTGCCTCGAAAGACGAGGATGCCCTGCTGGAAGCAATGGGAAGGCTGGTAGCGGCCCCAGCACTCGTGAGCCGACTCAGTTCCAAGGCAAGAGAGATGGTGGCAGCCAGGTACGAGCAGGGATTCGTACAGAAATGTCTCCTCGACTTCTATGCCGAAATAGCCGAGGAAAAGTTGGGGCTTCCAAAGAGGTAGTCATACATTCGCACTATATTTGGTAGCAAGGACGTGCGGTGTGCCGACAATCATATGACTTTCATATCCCCTGTCACTGTATCTTCCTTGGAAATCTCTCCACACAGAGAGCGGTCCATATAACTGCGGATGATGTTGTTGTCGGAGAAATGGGCCTGCAGGAACATCAGTTTAGTGACGGCACTCTCTACCGTGCTGTCGTATCCGCTGATGACGCCAGCCTCCTTGAGTTGGTATCCGGTGTCGTAGCGACCCATTTCTACGCAACCGGCGACGCACTGGCTGATATTGACGATGGTGACACCGCGGCGTACTGCCTCGTGGAGCAGGCGGATGAGCCACGGACTCTGCGGGGCATTGCCACTACCGAAACTACGCATGACGATACCACGCAGTTCGGGCGCTTCGAGCACGTGGCGCACAATGCTTTCCTGTATGCCGGGGAAGAGGGAGAACACAACCACGTTTTGGTTCATACCCGTATGCGAAACCATCGGTTTGTTGAAGTCCGGTTGCAGTATGTGGTGGGTGCTGAAGGAGAAGGTCACGCCAGCCTCGCAGAGGTGGGGATAGTTGAAGGAGGCAAAGGCATTGAAACCGTCAGCGTTCTGCTTGGTACTGCGGTTGCCACGAATCAGTTTACCACCGAAATAGATGCACACCTCGGGTACCATAGCGTGTCCGTCGGGCCGCTTGGTAGCGGCAATCTCGATACTGGTCACCAGGTTCTCCTTGCCGTCGGTGCGGAGTTGGCCCATCGGCAACTGGCTTCCGGTGAGGATGACCGGTTTGGTGAGGTTCTCCAGCATGAACGACAGTGCAGAGGCTGTGTACGACATGGTATCGGTGCCGTGCAGAATGACAAAACCGTCATATTGCTCATATCTTTCGGCAATGATGCGTACCAGTTGGGCCCACATACGCGGACTGATATCGCTGGAGTCTATCGGCTGGGTGAACTGATAGGAGTCGATGTCTGTCTGCAAATACGCGAACTCAGGCATATTGTTGATGAGGTGATCGAAGTCCAGTGGCTCAAGGGCGCCTGTATTGGGATTGACCCCCATACCGATGGTACCGCCAGTATATATCAGCAATACTTTGTTGGTGGTGTGTGTCGTGGAGATATTCTGCATATATTTCGTCCTTTGTATGTGGCAAAATTAATGAAAAAAAGTGATTATGACATATAGAAATACCCCTAATTTGTTGCAAAATTGATTTTCACTTACAGATTGTCGTAATATCGGACAAAATTTATTGTTTCTCTAACAAATTGTAAGTCCATATAGCAAAGGATGGTGGCTAGAGGCTGACAAAGTGTAAATGCGTAGTCCAAAAACAAAGGGATTACATGGATGGTTGATTGACCATTTGCCATGTAATCCCTTTTCTCGTAAGGCGGCTTTTAGATTCTGCCTTTATGATTGCCTTTGACGGCTTTTTGTATTCTGTGCCAGATTAGTACTCGCCCCAAGCCTTGATGTCGATGTCTTCAATCTTTGTGGTGCAGAATGCGTAGATGAAGGCACTGGCCAGGCGTGAGTTGGTGATGAGCGGAACGTTGAGGTCGATGGCAGCACGACGTATCTTGTAGCCGTTGGTGAGTTCCGAAGAGGTGAGGTTCTTCGGGATGTTCACCACCATATCAATCTCATGCTTGTGTAGCATGTCGAGGGCTTTGGGCTCGTCACCTTCTTCAGAGGGCCAGAGTACGTGCGTATTCTCGATGCCGTTCTCCGTGAGGAACTTGCTGGTGCCGCCTGTGGCGTAGAGTTTGTAGCCGTGCTTTTGCAGCATGCGTGCCGCTTCGAGCATTTCCACTTTCTGTTTGGCGCTACCGGTGGAGAGCAAGATGGAATGTTTCGGTATACGGTGGCCTACGCTGAGCATACTCTTGAGCAAGGCTGTATTGGTGTCGTCGCCCAGACAACCCACTTCGCCGGTGCTGCTCATGTCGACGCCGAGCACGGGGTCGGCCTTTTGCAGACGGTTGAAGGAGAACTGTGAGGCCTTGATGCCCACGTAGTCGAGGTCGAACAGATTCTTGTTGGGCTTCTCTACAGGCAGACCGAGCATCACGCGGGTGGCCAGTTCGATGAGGTTGATCTTCAGTACCTTGCTGACGAACGGGAACGAGCGCGATGCGCGAAGGTTGCACTCGATGACAAGGATGTCATTGTCGCGGGCCATAAACTGGATGTTGAACGGGCCGTTGATGTGCAGTTCCTTGGCAATCTGACGTCCCACGCGCTTCACGCGGCGTACGGTCTCGACGTAGAGTTTCTGTGGCGGGAACTGTATGGTGGCGTCTCCGGAGTGTACACCGGCAAACTCGATATGCTCGGATATGGCGTAGGCGATGACTTCGCCGTTCTTGGCGACGGCATCCATCTCGATCTCTTTGGCGTGCTCGATAAACTTGCTGACCACAACGGGGTGGTCTTCGCTCACGTTGGCGGCCAACTGGAGGAAGCGTTTCAGTTCGTCCTCGTTGGAGCAGACGTTCATAGCTGCACCAGAGAGTACGTATGACGGACGGACGAGCACGGGGAATCCGACGCGCTCAATAAAGCGGTCGATGTCGTCCATGCTTGTCAGTGCACTCCATTCGGGCTGATTGATGCCGTTGTTGGTCAGCATCTGCGAGAACTTGGCGCGGTCTTCGGCGTGGTCGATGTCGATGGCCTTTGTACCGAGGATGGGCACATGCTGCTCGTCGAGTCGCATGGCGAGATTGTTGGGGATCTGTCCGCCAGTAGAAACGATGACACCGTGAGGCTGCTCAAGGTCGATGATGTCCATGACGCGCTCGAAGGTGAGTTCGTCGAAGTACAGACGGTCGCACATGTCATAGTCGGTGGATACGGTCTCGGGGTTGTAGTTGATCATCACCGATCGCCAGCCTTCCTTGCGGATGGTGTTCAGTGCCTGTACACCGCACCAGTCGAATTCCACGGATGAACCGATGCGGTAGGCACCGGAACCCAGTACGATGATGGAGCGGTGGTCGTTCTCGAAGGTGATGTCGCTCTTCACACCGGCGTAGGTGACGTAGAGGTAGTTGGTCTGGGCAGGATATTCGGCAGCCAGGGTGTCAATCTGTTTCACGACGGGCAGAATGCCGTAATTCTTGCGCAGGTTGCGTACCACAAGGGCAGCCTTGGCCATGGAGTGCAGTTCGTCTTCAAGACCCACGGCGCGTGCAATCTGGAAGTCGGTGAAACCATATACCTTGGCCGTGCGGAGGAGTTCCTTGTCAAGGGTGTTGATATTGCACTTCTTCATCGCCTCGTCGATGTCGATGATGTGCTTGAGTTTTTCGAGGAACCACTTGTCGATTTTGGTCAGTTCGTGAATGTCGTCGACGGTGTAGCCCTTGTGCATGGCCTTCGAGATGACGAACACACGTTTGTCGGTCGGTTCGCGAAGTGCTGCATCGATGTCAGGTATTTCGAGTTCCTTGTTTTCCACGTATCCGTGCATGCCCTGGCCGATCATGCGGAGACCCTTTTGTATGGCTTCCTCGAAGTTGCGGCCGATGGCCATCACTTCGCCGACCGACTTCATAGAAGAGCCGAGTTCCTTGTCGACACCGCGGAATTTGGAGAGGTCCCAGCGCGGTATCTTGCACACTACGTAGTCGAGTGCGGGTTCGAAGAAGGCAGAGGTGGTCTTGGTCACGGAGTTCTTCAGTTCGAAGAGACCGTAGCCCATACCGAGTTTGGCGGCAACGAAGGCCAGCGGGTATCCGGTGGCTTTGGAAGCAAGGGCGGACGAACGGCTCAGACGGGCGTTCACCTCGATGACGCGGTAGTCTTCGGATTTCGGGTCGAAGGCGTACTGTACGTTACATTCGCCCACGATACCGATGTGACGGATAATCTTGATGGCGAGGGCGCGCAGTTTGTGGTACTCACTGTTGGTGAGCGTCTGCGAGGGAGCGATGACGATGCTCTCACCGGTGTGGATGCCGAGCGGGTCGAAGTTCTCCATGTTGCAGACCGTGATACAGTTGTCGTAGCGGTCGCGCACTACCTCGTATTCTATTTCCTTCCATCCTTTCAGGCTCTTTTCCACGAGTACCTGGGGAGAGAAGGAGAAGGCTTTTTCGGCGAGTTTGTTGAGTTCTTCCTCATTGTCTGCAAAACCCGAACCGAGACCGCCGAGGGCATAGGCGGCACGGATGATGACGGGGTAGCCCAGTGCGGCGGCAGCCCTGCGTGTCTGCTCGATGTTCTCGCAGGCTTCGCTCTTGATGGTCTTGACGTTGATCTCGTCGAGTTTCTCGACAAACAGTTCGCGGTCTTCAGTATCCATGATGGCCTGTACGGGTGTACCCAGCACCTTGACACCATATTTCTCAAGTATGCCCTGTCGGTAGAGTTCTACGCCGCAGTTGAGGGCGGTCTGTCCGCCGAAACTCAGCAGAATGCCGTCGGGCTGCTCTTTCTGAATGACGCGCTCTACGAAATAGGGTTGTACGGGGAGGTAATAGATCTGGTCGGCTACGCCTTCCGAGGTCTGTACTGTTGCGATATTCGGATTGATGAGAATGGTCTCGACGCCTTCTTCGCGCAGCGCCTTGAGTGCCTGCGAACCGGAATAGTCGAACTCTCCGGCTTCTCCGATTTTCAAGGCTCCTGAACCGAGGAGGAGAACCTTCTTTATGCTTTCGTCTTTCATGAATTCTACTTTAGGCGTGTTCTAAAAAATCCACGCATTGTTATACTTCTTTTTTTAACGGATTGCCCTTTGTGCTTTTTTGATTTTATCTGGCGTATTCTCTTTATTTATTGGGTCGCATAGTTCGCTATGTTCCTTACATAAAACAAGAAAAATCGGCTCGTCTAAAATACAAAATCTATCAGGGCTAATTTTTAGAACCCGCCTTTAAGTGTGTCAACGAATTTGTCGAACATAAACTCTGTGTCTACCGGGCCTGAGCAGGCTTCGGGGTGGAACTGGCTGGAGAACCAAGGGTTGGTCTTGTGACGGATGCCCTCGTTGGAACCGTCGTTCATATTGACGAACAGTTCTTCCCAGTCATGTCCGAGGGTATGGGCATCTACGGCATATCCGTGGTTCTGCGAGGTGATGTAGCAGTTGTTGGTGCCCACCATGCGTACGGGCTGGTTGTGTGAACGGTGTCCGTACTTCAGTTTGTAGATGCTTGCTCCACCGGCCTTAGCCAGCAGTTGGTTGCCCATGCAGATACCGCAGATGGGCTTGTTGGACTGACTCATCTGTCGGCGGATGATGTTGACGGCATCTTCGCACATGTCGGGGTCGCCGGGGCCGTTGGCCAGGAAGAGACCATCGAACTCCATGTTGGTGTAGTCATAGTTCCAAGGTACGCGGATGACTTCCACGCCACGGTTGATGAGACAGCGTATGATGTTAGCCTTGACGCCGCAGTCCACCAGAACCACCTTCTTTCCGGCTCCCTCGTTGTAGCGGATGATTTCCTTGCAGCTCACCTGGTCGACAAAGTTCACTCCGGCGTAGTTGGCTTCGGGGATATTGTCCGGTTCGTCGTCGAAGAGTATCTTGCCCATCATGACACCGTGCTCGCGCAGAACCTTGGTCAGTTCGCGGGTATCGATGCCTGTGATGCCGGGTACCTGTTCGCGCTTGAGCCAGTCGCCGAGACTTTCTTTGGCGTTCCAGTGGCAGTACTGCTCGCTATAGTCGGCGACAATGATGGCCGAGGCGTATATCTTGTCGCTCTCCATGAAGGTGGGCAGGCCGTTAGGCTCGAATGTGAATGGGGGAACGCCGTAGTTGCCGACGAGCGGGTAGGTCAGCGTCATGAGTTGTCCGGCGTATGAAGGGTCGGTCAGTGACTCGGGGTAGCCCATCATGGCGGTGTTGAAGACGACCTCTCCTGCCACAGGTGCCTCATGGCCGAATGACTTGCCGTGGAATTGGGTTCCGTCTTCCAGTACTAATGTTACGTTTCTCATTTTGCGTCTTGGAATTTATGTTCTTTCTCCTGATGTCTTTTCGTTTACCGTCACTTACTGGCGGATGATGTTTTGGAATACGTTCTCGTAGTAGTTTACGAAAGCCTGGTTGCAGAGTTTTGTTCCGCCTGGCGTGGGGTAGTGTCCCGTGAAATACCAGTCGCCCTTGTGGTCGGGGATGGCCTCATGCAGTCCTTCGAGACTTTGGTAGACGAGTTGTATGGGGGTGGTCATACCTTCGGGACGGAGCATCTCGACAATCTTGTTGTTGATGTCTTCGGTGGTGAACGGCTTGTAGATGGCGCGTACCGGATTGGTCTGTTCCTCTTTCGGCTTTTGCAGTTCAGCCTTGCATGCCTCGTAGGTAGACTTGATAAGGTCGGTCTTGCCTTGTTCTACCAGCAGACGAATGGCGGCGCGGAATACGCAGAATTCCTCAAGGCGTGCCATGTCGATACCGTAGTAGTCGGGGTAGCGTATCTGCGGTGCGCTCGACACGATGACAATCTTCTTGGGATGGAGCCGGTCGAGGATGCGCAGAATGCTTTCCTTGAGTGTTGTTCCGCGTACGATACTGTCGTCGATGATGACGAGATTGTCCACGTTTGGCTCTATACTGCCGTAGGTAACGTCGTACACATGGGAGGCAAGGTCGTTGCGCGAGTTGCCTTCGGTGATGAAGGTGCGCAGTTTGATGTCCTTCCATGCTATCTTTTCCGAGCGAACATAGTCGCTGAGGATGGCGTTCAGTTCTTCCTTGGTGGGAATATGGCCGAGGGCGGCGATGCGCTCTATCTTTGTGGCGTTGAGGTACTGCTTGAATCCGCTCAGCATGCCGTAGTAGGCTACTTCGGCAGTGTTAGGGATATAACTGAATACGGTGTGTTCAACGTCGTAGTCTACGGCTTTGAGTATCGGCGTGGTGAGTTGCTCGCCGAGTTTCTTGCGCTCTTTGTAGATGTCGCGGTCAGATCCGCGGCTGAAATAGATGCGCTCGAAGGAGCAGGCCGAGTCGCCTTTTTGTTCGAGGATGCGCTCGATGGTGCACTCGCCGTTGCGCTTGACAAGCAGGGCGGTACCCGGTTGCAGTTCTTCTATGTCTTCCGTTTCGAGGTCGAAGGTGGTCTGCAGTACAGGGCGCTCGCTGGCCAGCACGACAAAATCTTCATTCTTGTAGTAGAAGGCGGGACGTATGCCCCACGGGTCGCGCATGGAGAACATCTCACCCGAACCGGTGATGCCGCAGACTACGTATCCGCCGTCGAACTGTGGCATGGAGGTCTTGAGCACGTTGCTCATCTTGACATTGTCTTCGATATAGCGGGTGATGTCTGTATCCTGCAGTTCCATGGCCTTGGCTGCAATGAAGTTGCGCTCCACTTCGCGGTCGAGGCGGTGGCCCATGTGTTCCAGCATGATGTAACTGTCGCTGTAGATGCGCGGGCTCTGTCCTTGGCGGGTGAGAATGTCGAATATCTCGTTGACGTTCGTCATGTTGAAGTTGCCGCACAGACAGAGGTTCTTGGCTTTCCAGTTGTTACGGCGCAGGAAGGGGTGTACGTACTGTATGCCGCTCTTGCCGGTCGTGCTGTAGCGCAAGTGTCCCATGTAGAGTTCTCCGGCGAAGGGGAGATGCTCTTTGGCGTACTGCGCATCGGAGAGTTGCTCGGGGCTGAGTTCGCGATAGTTTTTGTTGACTGTTCCGAATATTTCGGTCACTGCGTTCTTTCCTTCGGCGCGTTCGCGGAACATGTATTCGTTGCCAGGCTTTCCGTCAAGTTTGACGCAAGCCAGTCCGGCGCCTTCCTGTCCGCGGTTGTGCTGCTTCTCCATCATGAGATAGAGTTTGTTGAGGCCGAACATCCAGGTGCCGTATTTCTCTTGATAGTATTCCAGCGGCTTGAGCAATCTGATCATTGCCACGCCACACTCGTGCTTTAGTGGTTCCACTGTGACTGATGTTTTGTTGTTATGTTATTTCCTGTTATCTTTTTGCCTGTCGGGGACAGCATGGTGCGTTTTCGTCTGCCTATAACTTTTCGTCTGCCTATAAAAATAGAGCGTCAAGTATCCTTTGTCCAAGGCTCAACGCTCTTTTCTTTTTATTTCAGTTTATCTGCAAAGCGAAACGACCAATGACGCCACTGACGTGACGATGCCGACGAATGAGAACCACAATGTGGTAGACGGTCCGACACCTGCGCCGGTAGACTTTGTCTTGTTCGGCTGCACGTAGACCACGTCGTTTTGTTGGAGGTAGAAGTAGGGGGAGTTGATGATATTGGCATCATTGAGATTGATGCGGTAGTGATGCTTCTCTCCGGTGGCGTCTTCGCGGAGCAGCATGACGTTGTCACGGCGCCCGTAGACGGTCAGGTCACCGGCTTCGGTGATGGCTTCAAGAATGCTCATCTTTTCGGTGGTGACGGGGACCACCTTGGGGCTATTGACCTCACCCATTACAGTGACGTGGTAACTCGACATACGCACGGTGACGAGGGGATTCTCGTTGGCAGCCATATAGGGTTTGATGAGGTTGCGTATCTTGTCTTCGCATTGGGTCTTGGTATCACCCAATACGTGTATCTTGCCGATGATGGGGAAGGTGATGTTGCCATCGTTGTCGACGAGGTAGCCTTGCGTGGAAGTACTACTACCACTGGTCGCAGTGCTGCCAGTAGACGTACTACCTGTGCTGATATTGAACGGGCGTGCGGCGTCCGGGTCTGTGGTGACAACGGTGATGGAGAGTTGGTCTTTGGGCATAATCTTTGCATCATAAAGACCGCGCGACTGGGTTAAGTCTACTTTGTCAATGTTTTGGAAATAAGGAACGTGTTTGGCCGATGAACAACCGCTCATCAGCGCAACCAACGTGACAATGACGACAGAACAGAAAATTTTCTTCATATTTTCAGTGATGTGACATTATGTGTTTATTGTTCTGCAAAAATACTACTTATTTCTGATATTGACAACCTTTTGTCTTTTTTTATTTTCTTTGCAGTCTGCAAGGGGTGATGGGGTGCAGAGTACAAATAAAATGCGCCTTGCAGGGGTGTCCGCAAGGCGCATATATTGAAAATGAAGAGTTTTTCGGGGTGGGTCACAAATGGTAAAAACCTATTTAGGGATGGCTTTATTTCTTGGTCTTGAATGAGTTTTCGATGCTGGTCAGTTCGTTGGAGAATTTGGCATCTACTTTCAGTCGTTGTTCTACCTGGTTGTAACTGTAAATGATAGTGGAATGGTCGCGTCCTCCCATCAGTTTTCCGATGCGGCTTGCGGGCATCTTGGTGTATTTCTGTGCAAGGTAGATGGATACCTGTCGGGCCATCACATAGTCTTTCTTGCGGCTACGTCCGTTGACGGCCTGAGGGGTGACCTTGTAGTGGTGGCATACGCTTTCTACGATATCGTCGAAGGTGAGCGGTGATTCCTTTACCTTGACCGTACGTTTGAGCACACGTTCGGCCAGTTGCATGTCGATTTCGCAGTTGTAGGCCACACTGTGGGCCAAGAGCGAGAGGACGACGCCCTGTAGGTCGCGTACGCTACCGTTGGCAGTGGCAGCGATGTATTCGACGATGTTGTCGGGTATGGAAAGACCTTCATGGCGTATCATACCCTTCAGGATGTCTACGCAGAGTTCGGTATTGGGGCGCTCCAACTCGGCTGTCACTCCTCCGGAGAAACGGGTGATGAGACGCTCGTTCATGCCATTCAGTTCTACGGGCGGGCGGTCGCTGGCGAGGATGATATGCTTTCCGTTGCGGTACAGGTGGTTGAAAATATGGAAGAAGGTGTTCTGTGTGGCCTTCTTGTTTTCCCATTCCTGTACGTCATCGACGATAAGCAGGTCGATGGTCTGGTAGAACATGATGAAGTCATTGATCTTATTCTGCAGCATCGCATTGGTGTACTGCACCTCGAAGAGACGTGCGCTCACATAGAGTACGCGCTTCTGTGGGTAGAGTTGTTTTGCACGAACACCGATCGCATTGATAAGGTGGGTCTTTCCGCAACCTGAAGGACCGTAGACGAAAAACGGGTTGAACGTGATGTCTTTGGGGTTTTCGGCAATGGCCATACCTACCGACCGGGGCATCTTGTTGCTGACGCCTTCGATGTAGTTTTTGAAGGTGCGGCGCGGGTCGAGTTGGGTGTCGATTTGTTGGGACTGTGCGATATCAAGAGGAGAAGGGGCGGTGTTGGAGGTCGTGGTCTCGCTGGTGGCCATCATCTCCGGTGCGTCGTCTTCCACGACAACCGACTTTTTGTTTTCCTCGTCTACCGAAATGCGGTAACCAAGGTTTATGCCTTCGCCGAAACACTTGATGAGTACTTTACCCATGAGTGGCGCATAGTATTGCTCTATGTACTCGTACACGAAGGTACTGGGTACACAAAGCACCAGCCTATTCTTGTCTTCTTCGAATTTATCGAAGACGATGGGCTGGAACCATGTTTTGAATGTCTGCTCTGCGACATTCTCGCGAATAATCGCGAGACACTTTTCCCACAAAGCATCTGGACGTACACTCATAGCCAAAGTTATCGGTATATATTGTCTTTCGACGTTGTTTTCTATTATTGCGACTGCAAAATTAGTTATTTTTTTCGTATTCCGCAAATAGGTTTTCTTTCTGCGTCCAATGTATCGGGGCCTGTTTTTGCGTGTGCCCGACGGGGAAAGAACGTTGAAAAAGCGTAGCGGGAATTCCGAAAACGGGAAACTTTTTGCGGTTGGGCTTCAAGTGTCCGTTCGATTTTTGTAGTATGTTCCGGTAGCGGTGAAACATTATTGCAACTTGTATTAATATCTGAAAAATACCGCTTTGTACTTTCATGCCGTTCGTGAAACATTGTCGATGAAAATGACATTTGACAAATGGACAGTTTTCGAAAATGGAAAACTTTTGGAAAATCGGGATGTGCAAATTCTACCAAAAACGCCAGCGTGTGCGAACACGTTGGCGTATGTCGGTCACTTGCAGAAATGCAGGTTGATATTATCTTTTTAACTTTCGTTTACGTATTTAAAAACAAATTATTTATCTTTCTTTCCGAACAGCGAGAAGTGTACGTAGCGTTTGGGGTGCTGTCTCAGGTCGATCAGCAGAGAGTCGGCGCTGCTCATGGTAGAGGTGAGATTGTTGTAGAGTGAGGGGTCGTTCATCAGCAGTCCCAGTGATCCTTCGTTGCTATTGAGTTTGGCGGTAAGTGACTTCACGTTGGCCAGTGTCTCGTCGACATTGCGCATGGTCGATGCGATATCGACGGAGGCCAGGTTGCCGGTCAGTCGTTCGGTATTGTCAAGTGTGCCGTTGGCTTTGGCCAGTAGTTTGGGCGCGTTCGCATTGAGTGTCCCCATCAGCGTGTTGAGCTGTTTGGTCGATGTGGTCAGGTCGGCCGTGATATCCTGTATATTGTGCAGGGATTGACGTATGCTCGGATCGCCGAGGATGAGGTTGAGGCTGGCCATGATGCTGTCGAGTTTGGGCAACATCTTTTCGATGTCGGGCATCAGTCCTGCCACTTGTCCTACGATACCTATGCTGGCCACGCCTTTTATCGTGCCGCCCGGCTCTATGCGCTGGCGTGGGTTATTGGCCAAAAGGAGGTTGACTTTGACGTTGCCCATCATGTCTGACTCGATTTCAGCGGTACTGCCTTCGGGTATGCGCATTTGTTTGTCGATGTCTATCTGTACGCGAGTAGGCTGCTCGTTGTTATAGTCGTAGATGATGCCCTTGACGGTACCCACCTTGTAGCCGTCGGCGTAGATGGGACTTGAAGAGGAGAGTCCGCTGATGTCCTGGAACTCTATGAAATATTCGTTGCTGGTGGAGAACAGGTTGAGACCTTTCAGAAAGTTCATTCCGAAGAACAGCACCACGATTCCGAGAATGGTGACGAGTGCGATTTTTATCTCTTTTGTAAAGAAATTCATATTGTTTTGATTTTTATTTGCTTTTGTTGTTTTTGAATTCGCGGATGGCTTCGTTGATGTTCATCTTCTGTCCGTTTTTGAAGGCGATGATGAAGCATTCCGGAAATTTTTCTGCGATTTCCTTGCGCAGTCTATATATTTCATTGTAGTTGTTGGATGCTCCGTAGGTGTATTTCTTCATGCCGTTTTCCTCGTAGCATTCGCATCCTTTGAGTCCTTTGAAATGTTGGTCATCGGCTTTGAGCTGCATGGTACCGGCAATGATCTGTATCTTGAAGACGGGTTTTGAGTCGTCGATGGCCGCCGATGTAGTCGTTGTTGTCGTAGCGGTACGGGGCTCCTTCGGTTTGGCAGATTTGTTCTGCGTCTCCGCTGGTTTTTCTGCAGGCTTTTCTGCGGTTTTTTCCGCGGGTCTTTCTGCGGGCGTGTTAGGAGTTGTGTTGTTATTGGTCGGTGTCTCGATGACGGGGGCTTCTGTCTTGTAGGGCACGTTGATGGTGCGATCGTACTTGCTCTTGTATTCGGCAAAAGCGTTGTAGATACCCTTGGCCATGAGGTCGGCGGTGGTCGGGTCGTTGAGCAGGCGTTCCTCGTCGGGGGTGGAGATAAATCCCAGTTCGATGAGGCAGGAAGGCATGGAGGTCAGGCGAAGCACGGCGAAATTGTCCTGGTGTACGCCTTTGTCGGGTCGTCCGGCTATGCGACAGACATGGGTTTGCAGCATTTTGGCCAAGTCGATGCTTTGCGAGAGGTTTTTGTCCTGTACGAACTCAAACATGATATTGCTTTCGGGTGAGTTCGGGTCGAAACCGACATAGTGTTGTTGATAGTCTTGTTCGAGGTAGATGACGGAGTTTTCGCGCTTGGCTACGTCGAGGTTGGTCTTTTTGCCTTGCCGTGTACCGTCTCCGAGTGTGTAGGTCTCGAAGCCGCGGGCGATGTGTCCGCCTCCGAGCGAGTTAGTGTGTACAGAGATGAACAGGTCTGCCTTGTTGCGGTTGGCAATTTCGGCACGCTCATAGAGTGGTATGAAGACGTCGCGTTTGCGGGTATATACCACCTTGACATCGGGGCAGTTGGCTTCGACGTATTTTCCGAAAGCAAGTGCCACGTTGAGGTTGATGTTCTTCTCCATGGAGTAAGTGCCCTTCGCGCCGGAGTCGCCTCCGCCGTGTCCGGCGTCGATGACAAGCGTAAACCCCTTGTCTGCGGCGGCGCTACAGACGGTCGCAAAGAGAAGCAACAGGCATAAAACGAACAGTGGTCTCTTACTCATGTGACTGAAAATTAGGGGCAAAGGTAAGCATTTATAGGAAAAACTCCAAGCGTTCAATTAGTTTTTTCGCGTACTGCGCAGATTTCCACGCCGGCTCCGTCGCAGTCGGCGCCCATGGGCGGATTTTCCTTCCGTATTCTGATTTTCAGCATTTTTATGGCAGGGAAATCCTCCAGCAGGCGGTCGGCGATGCGTCCGGCAACGTGCTCGATGAGTTGTGACGGCACGCTCATTTCCGTTTTGACGGCATTGAATACCGATGCATAGTTGAGGGTGTCGTCTACTTGGTCGGTCCGCATGGCGGCCGACACGTCGTACTCGGCATCTACGTCTATGGTATAATCGTTGCCGGTGAGCCGTTCTTGGGGGAGTACGCCGTGTCGGGCATGCATGCGTATGCCGTCGATGAAGACGTGTGATGTGATGAGTCGTGCCATCGTTGGTGTCATTCAAATGATGCTGAATACTTACTTATCCGCAGCGTGATGCGCCGCAGTTGGTGCAAATCAGGCAACCTTCCTGGTAGACAAGTGTCTCCTGGCCGCACGACGGACACACTTGTCCTTTGGCGGCGGTGCCATCGGCGATATACTTCTTGAGGGCGCGTTCTACGCCGACCTTCCAGGTGTTGATGCTCTCGCTTTTGAGTTGCAGCGAACTGACCAGTTTGATGACATGGGCGATGGGCATGCGGTAGCGCAGTACGCCGGAGATGAGTTTGGCGTAGTTCCAGTATTCGGGGTTGAATTTCTCGCTCAGCCCTTCGACGGTGGTCTTGTATCCGCGCTTGTTTTCAAACTGGAAGTCGTAGCGGTGTGAACCGTCGGCGTTGGTCTGCTTGATGATCTTGCCCTTAGTGATGGTTTTGGGCAGCACGATACCTTCCTCGTCATCTTGGAGTCCGGTGAAGATTTCGTAGGGGTGTCCGTCGAGCAGGCCAACAAAGGCGACCCATTTCTCCTTGTTGTTCTGGAAGCGCACGACGTCGCATTCCAGTTCCTTGGGCCGTACCTCGGTAACACTGGACTGGAGGACAATGGCGTTTTTCTCCGTTTTCTCTTTCTTCTTGTCCTTGTCCTTTTTCTTCACAGCGATCATCACACCCGAGCGACTGCCGTCGCGGTAGATGGTGCATCCCTTGCATCCCGACCGCCATGCCTCGACGTAGAGTTGGCTGACGAGGGCCTCGTCGACACTGTTGGGCAGGTTGACGGTCACACTGATGGAGTGGTCTACCCATTTTTGTATGGCGCCCTGCATACGTACCTTCATGAGCCAGTCTACGTCGTTGGCCGTCGCCTTGTAGTAGGGCGAGCGTGCGACAAGGGCGTCAATCTCCTCCTGAGAGTATTTCTTGTGGGTGTCGATGCCGTTGACTTCCATCCAAGTGAGGAATTTGCGGTGGTACACGATATATTCTTCATAGGAGTCGCCTACCTCGTCGACAAAGTCCACGTGCACTTCCGTGTCGTTGGGGTTGACCTTTCTGCGGCGTTTGTATACGGGCATGAACACGGGTTCGATACCGCTTGTCGTCTGTGTCATAAGACTGGTTGTTCCGGTCGGGGCGATGGTCAGGCAGGCGATATTGCGGCGGCCGTGTGCCGCCATGTCTGCATACAGTTGGGGATCGGCCTCCTTGAGGCGCAGTATAAACGGGTTGGCGACTTCGCGCTCAGTATCGTAGATGGGGAAGGCTCCGCGTTCCTCAGCCATAGTCACCGAACTGCGGTAGGCGTTGAGGGCCAATGTCTTGTGTACATTGACGCTGAAGTCAGTTGCTTCCTGTGTGCCGTAGCGCAGACCCATGGCGGCGATCATGTCGCCTTCGGCAGTGATGCCTACGCCCGTGCGACGTCCCTTGCTGCTCTTCTCGCGTATTTTCTCCCAAAGATGCAGTTCGGCCCCTTTGATGTCATCGGCTTGCGGGTCGCTCTTCACCTTCTCGATGATGAGGTCTATCTTTTCCATCTCCAGGTCGATGATGTCGTCCATGATGCGTTGTGCGATGCGGACGTGCTGGGCAAACTTGTCATAGTCGAACTGTGCCTGGGGCGTGAACGGCTGCTCGACGTAGGAGTAGAGGTTGAGCGAGAGCAGACGGCAGGAGTCGTAGGGGCAGAGAGGAATTTCGCCGCAAGGGTTGGTCGATACGGTACGGAAACCGAGGTCGGCGTAGCAGTCGGGTATGCTTTCGCGTAGAATGGTGTCCCAGAACAGGATGCCCGGTTCGGCACTCTTCCATGCGTTGTGTACAATCTTGTCCCACAGTTTGCGGGCCGAGACGTTCTTGCTCACCTGGGGGGAAGGCGAGTCTACCGGGAACTGCTGGGTATAGGGTTTGTCGTCGATGGCGGCCTGCATGAATCCGTCGTCTATCTTCACCGACACGTTGGCACCTGTCACGCGACCTTCGGTCATCTTGGCGTCGATGAACGCTTCGCTGTCAGGGTGCTTGATACTGACGGAGAGCATGAGCGCGCCGCGCCGTCCGTCTTGTGCCACTTCGCGTGTGGAGTTGCTATAGCGCTCCATGAAGGGAACGAGTCCGGTGGAGGTGAGGGCGGAATTGTTGACGGGAGACCCTTTGGGACGGAGTTGCGACAGGTCGTGGCCTACGCCGCCGCGTCGCTTCATCAGTTGCACCTGCTCCTCGTCGATGCGCATGACCGCACCGTAGGAGTCGGCGTCTCCTTCAATGCCGATAACAAAACAGTTGCTCAGTGAGGCTACCTGATGGTTGTTGCCGATGCCAGTCATGGGGCTTCCTGCGGGAATGATGTAGCGGAAGTGGTCGAGCGTGTCAAATATCTCCTGTGCTGTCAGCGGATGGGGATATTTCTGCTCGATGCGGGCAATCTCGTTGGCAATGCGCCAATGCATCTGCTCGGGCGATTTCTCATAGATTTTGCCGAAACTGTCTTTCATCGCGTATTTATTCACCCATACGCGTGCCGCAAGTTCGTCGCCGCCGAAATATTCCAGTGATTCAGCGAAAGCCTCGTCGTAGGTATATGTTTTTGTCATCGTGTATATAAATAATGTGGTTATTGGGTAGTCCGCTCTTTTCTTTTCCCAGTACCTGTTACGTCAGAAATGGTAGCGGAGTGCAAAGATAGTCATTTTTTTATAGGCATAGAGTGTTGCTGATGAAAAAAACGGGACTCTGTGTCGGGGACTTCCGGTTTGAATTCCGCAAAATGATGCTCAACTCAATTTTTATGCTTACCTTTGTGTCGTGTCGGCTCTGTACCTTGTTGTCCTTGTTTTCAGGGGAAAGATACCGACGGTTTTTTCAGCAAATGACTATGAAACAGATGAAAAGCATATCCCTATGGTGCGTCCTTTTCGGATGCCTGGTCTCCTGTCTGTGCAGTTGCAGTGGGGAGAAGACTCCTGAAGAACTTTTCTCCGGGAGCAAGTCGGGCGTGGTACTGATACTCAACCGCTACTATTATCAGATGAAACTGCCCAACGGAAAATACCTCTACTTCACAGGACTTGACGGCGACGGCGACTTCGACTTCACGGCCGACCGCAACGAGATTTTGTCGAAGGCGGTCACCCTTTCCGGTACGGGTTTCTTTATTGATAGCAAAGGCACAATCATGACCAACCGTCATGTGGCGCAACCCATCATAGACAAGGCTGCCGTGAAGAACCAACTCAACACTCTTCTCAATGCCCTCCGTACTTATTACACCCTACAGATGCAGAATCTCCAGGAGCAATACGCAGAATTGGAGAACGAGAAGGCAGACTGCTACACGACCGATTTCTATGGCAACGACATCTACGACTCCAACCGATATGAGCGAATCGAAGAGCAGGAGAGTGAACTCCAGGCTTCCTTCCAGGCACTCTTGGAAGCCCGCAACCGCATACTCGACGGCAATATCTCGCTCGACGAACTGTCTATCACGCCGGTCTGCCAGGTAGGTATCGCCTACGACGGTACCTATGTGTCGTCATCCGACGATTTTCTGAAAAAGAACCCCTGTGTGGTCACCAAGGTTTCCGACAAAGAAGATGTCGACCTTGCACTGATACGGCTCAAGAGTGGCGTTACACCAGAGTCGGCCCATATCTTCGGGTTGGGCGAGACGGAAAGTCCGTCGCTGGGTGAACGGTTGAGCGAGGTGTTCGGCAAGAAGAAGGACACTGCTCTGCGCATCGACCAGGAACTCTATATGATCGGCTATAATGCTGGTCCGGCACTGGCCACTACCAAGCAGGGCATCAAGGTGCAGATGACCAGTGGCAAGGTGACCCAAATGCCCGACGGCGACCGTCTGTTATACAGCATCCCGACCGTGCAGGGATCGAGCGGTAGCCCTGTGCTCGACAAGGAAGGACGTGTCGTGGCCGTCAACTATGCCAAACTGGTGGGTAGCGACAATTTCAATTTTGGCATACCGCTCAACAAGATTCTTGCCTTTGTCGGCAAGTGATGTGTTACAGGTGGCTTTTAAAAAAATCGCATGTAATGGCGAAAAGAAGATAGACATCCTCTGTCAACGTGCGTGACGGAGGATGTTTTGCATTTCATAGACTTTTTCCGGTTGTTCAGTGGCTCTGTTGACCGTCTCGGTGCCGTCGGTGTCGATATGGTAGAGTTGTGGAGCAGACAAAAATCCCGTTTCTATCTTCGGTCCCCACTTGATCATGGCCGGACCGTCGCTCGGATCTATATATTTCCATTCTTTTGTCCGCACAGACAGTGTATGGTCGTGTGCTTCCTCTATGACCCATGGACGGTCGGTGAGGTCGGTGCCAGTGAAGTTGCCGATACGGTTTTCGCTGTCGCGTGCGCTACCCTTGGGCAGCGTTGCACCAATGAGATGGCCCAGTGACCGCATGAGGTCTATCTGTGAGATGAGCGTGCCGAGCGTCTGTCCGCCCTTCACCGTCGACGGCCAGCGTACAATGAACGGCACTTCCGTTCCGCCTTCGAAGGCACTGTATTTTCCACCGCGCCAGGGACCCGACGGACGGTGGTCGCCCAACAACTCTTCTGCCTGGTCTTGGTATCCGTCGTCTACCACCGGGCCGTTGTCACTTGTGAGTATGACGAGTGTATTGTCGGCGATGCCCAGCCGGTCGAGCGTGCGCATAATCTCGCCCACCGACCAGTCGAACTGTGCGATGGCGTCACCGCGCATGCCCATGGTGCTTTGTCCGCGAAAGCGGGCATGCGGAAAGCGGGGTACATGCACGTCGTTGGTGGCAAAGTACATGAAGAACGGTTGACGGCGGTTTTTCTCAATGAAGGTGATGGCGTGGCGCGTGATGGAGTCTGCGATGTTCTCGTCCTTCCATAGGGCCTTGCCGCCGCCCCGCATAAAACCGATGCGACTGATGCCGTTGACGATCGACATGTCGTGGCCGTGGCTGGGTTTCATGTTGTAGAGTAGTTCGGGATGGTCGTGCCCGGTCGGTTCTCCAGGAAAATTTTTCTCGTAACTCACCGCTATCGGGGCCGAAGGGTCGTGGTCGGCCACCATGCCGTTCTCGATGAAAACGCAGGGCACGCGGTCGGCCGTGGCTGCCATGATGTAGTGGTAGTCGAACCCCAAGTCTGCGGGTGATGCTGCGAGCGGGGCGTTCCAGTCTTGCTCTCCGGTGCGGTCGCCCAAACCGAGATGCCACTTGCCGATGGCACAGGTGGCGTAGCCGCGACTCTTGAACATATCGGCCATGGTAAACTGTTCCGGTCGTATGATCATTCCGGCGTTGCCAGCCGCTACGTCGGTACCCGGTTTTCGCCATGCATATTCGCCCGTGAGAAGCGAGTAGCGCGACGGAGTACTGGTTGCGGCTACGGCGTGGGTGTCGGTGAAGCGTATGCCTTGTCGGGCCAACTTGTCGGCATTGGGCGTCTTTACCCCTTTTGCTCCGTAGCAGCCGAGGTCTCCGTAGCCGAGATCGTCGGCGAGAATGATGATGACGTTGGGACGTTGGGTGTCGGTCGTCGACTTTTGGGCTGCGAGGGTTAGCGTGACGCAGGGTGCGGTAAGGATAATGGTGAGATAGGTTTTTCGCATGGATAGAAAGGTTTGCTTTTGCAGACTGGTTTGCTTTTGCGAAAGTACGAATAAAAAGTGGGAAGTCCGTCGCTTTCCCCGGATATTGTCGTAACTTTGGGTACAACAAAGGCGGGACTTGGATTTCTCGCCTAAAAACAATCTCCGAATGAATACCATTAAGACCAGAAGAAGTATCAGAAAATATGCCGACCGTGAAGTGTCGGCCGACTTGCTCGCGCGTCTGCTCGAAGAAGCCGAGCGTACCCAGACGATGGGCAACCTGCAGTTGTATAGTGTTGTGGTCACGCGTGACGAGGCCATGAAGAAGCGGTTGGCTCCAGCACATTTCAATCAGCCGATGGTCACGACTGCTCCCGTGGTATTGACCTTTTGTGCTGATTTCCATCGCACGACGGTGTGGGCCGAAAACCGCCAGGCAGAGCCCGGCTATTCCAACTTCCTTTCGTTTGTCAATGCCATGACAGATGCCCTACTTTACTGCCAGACCTTCTGCAATCTTGCTGAGGAGGAAGGCTTGGGCTGTTGTTTCCTGGGTACTACCGTCTACCAGCCGCAGATGATTATTGATGTGCTCGGACTTCCGTCACTCGTTGCTCCCGTTGCCACAATCACGTTGGGCTGGCCGGCCGAAAATCCGCCGCTCACCGACCGGCTTCCCTTGCGGGGTATCGTGCATGAAGAGACCTATACCGACTATACCCCTTCGGCCATCGACGATATCTATGCCGAGAAAGAGGCTTTGCCCGAAAACGAGGAGTTTGTCCGTGTCAACGGCAAGCAGACCCTTGCCCAGGTGTTCACCGACTGCCGCTACACCCGACGTGACAACGAGGCCATGTCAGCCGGATTCCTCGATATGCTGCGACATCAAGGGTTGATGTGAATTTAGAGTAGGGGCGCATATTTTATTCACATACAATGAATTATGCGCCCCTACAGGGGCAAAGTTGTAATAACTAAACGAAAAAACGTAGGGGCGAGCCCCTACGCTATAATATGTC
>CAVCSC010000013.1:0-58139 GCA_963604975.1 Lachnospiraceae bacterium
ACACATCGCCCAGTTGCAAGGCTCTGAAATAAAAGAGCCATGACAGACCTGTGGCGACTCCCGAAAGAATGAGGAATATCCATGTGCGCGAAGGAATGCACCTTAAGTCGCAAGTATGGTTGCCCAGTAAGGCGATGCCCCATGTTATGAACAGAATAACCGTAGTGCGGATAGCCGTAGCTATATCAGAGTCAATGTCTTTCACTCCTATTTTGGCGAAGACTGCCGTCAATGCAGCAAAGAAGGCTGACAACAAAGCGTAATATTTCCACATAGTTATGATGATTGGCCTATTTAAGTAGGTGCTCAAAATTATTCATATATATTTTGAACACCTACTTATGAAATACAAAACTACAAAATATCAACAGACTCTCTTTATATTTTTGCGGATGAATTTGTGAAGACGCAACAGAAAAATATAAAAGATACAAAACATGAACATCAAGACATTTATAGACCGCCCCATCCTGTCGGTCATGCTTTCGGTTGTCATTGTTATTATAAGCTTCATCGGATTTATAAGTCTTCCGTTAGAGCAATATCCCGACATTGCTCCACCAACGGTCAAAGTGAATGCAACATACGTCGGAGCCAATGCCGAAACAGTCATGAAAAGCGTAGTAACACCATTGGAGGCTTCAATTAATGGTGTCGAAAATATGCAGTACATGACTTCCACTGCCGCCAACAATGGCACTTGCACCATAACCATATACTTCAAGCAGGGGACAGACCCAAATATGGCTGTGGTGAATGTACAAAATCGTGTGGCTGCGGCTCAGGGACTTTTGCCAGCTGAAGTGACAAAGAGCGGAGTCAGTGTACGCAAGACACAAAACGCCAATCTGAAGTTCATTACCTTATACAGTCCTGACGGTCGCTACGACTCTAAGACACTCACCAACTATATGAAAATAAACATCGAACCGCAACTATCGCGTATCGCTGGCGTGGGTGAAGTGAATGTGTTTGGCGCCGACTATGCGTTGCGTATATGGCTCGACCCAGCAAAAATGCACGCCTATGGACTTGTACCGAGTGATATTAACAATGCCTTGGCTGCACAAAACATCGAATCGCCTATGGGAGCCTTGGCTGCGGAGTCGGACAATACGTTTCAGTATGTGCTGAAATATCGCGGACGCTACAGCGATGAGAGCGAGTTTCGCAATATTGTAATCAAAGCCTCTTCCGATGGCGGTGTGTTGCGTCTTAGCGATGTGGCACGAGTGGAGTTGGGAACGGTTGACTACAACATGAAGAGCACAACCAATGGCAAGCCTGGCGCATCGGCAAGCATCACGCAAACGGCTGGTACTAACGCCAACGATATTATCAAACAAATAGATAAAGTAGAAGAAAATGTACGCCAATCACTTCCCGATGGAATGGTATTGGAAGATCAAACAAGCGTAATGGACTTTTTGAATGCCTCCATGCGTAATGTTATAGAAACACTCGCCATTGCCCTCGTACTTGTGGTAATTGTTGTTTTTGTGTTTCTACGTGATTGGCGGTCAATGGTCATACCAACCATTGCCATTTTCGTATCGCTCATGGGTACGTTTGCCTTTATATATGCCGTTGGTTTCAGCCTCAATCTGCTCACGCTTTTCGCTCTTGTACTTGTCATCGGAACCGTGGTTGACGACTCCATTGTTGTGGTCGAGGCTGTTCAAGCAAAACTCAGTCAAGGCTGTGATAGTGTCTATCATGCTACTGTGGAAACCATGAAAGACCTAAAGTCGGCACTCGTCACCACCACAGTTGTATTTATGTCGGTGTTCATACCTGTGAGTTTCACAAGCGGCACAACGGGTGTGTTCTATAAAGAGTTCGGTCTGACAATGGCTGCAGCCGTAGCCATATCCTTGTTCAATGCATTGACGTTTTGTCCAGCTCTTAGCGACTTGCTTCTGAAGAGAAAAACTATGCCAGTTGAAAACAAACAAAATAAATGGCGGAATGCTTATATGCGCTCAATACTAAAGGTTGTAAAGCATCGAAAAATAGTCATGGGGTCTTTGCTTCTTTCAATTGCCATATTAGCCATTATGATTGCCACAACCAAGACAACCCTTGTGCCACAAGAGGATATGGGTACTATTGACGTTAATGTACAGTGTCAACCGGGATATAGTCTTGCACAGACGAGCAAGGTAATGGACCAAGTAGAGACAGTGATAAAGGATATTCCACAGATTAGAATACACACACGCATTGACGGACGTGATGCGCAGCAAAACCAAACTTCTTCGGCGGGATTTCTGTCTGTCCGTTTGAAAACTTGGTCGGAGCGTACCGGCCGTGGCGATGACATAGACAGTGTGGTAAACGAAATCTACCACCGTACAGCATTTATCAAAGAAGCCAAAGTAAATTGTGCCACACTGCCTACCATACGCGGGTATGGTTCGGCAAGCGGTTTTGAACTCTATGTACAGAACCGTTCGGGCGAAGATTTCAAGGCACTTTCTGACGCAACACAGAAATTCGCAGATGCCTTAAACAAGCGTCCAGAGATTGGCAAGGTACACTATACATTCAATATGGATTATCCGCAATATACTGTAGAGGTGGATGCCGCCCGGTGTATGATGAAAGGTGTGTCACCCAAGGATGTCCTCAGCACCATGTCTGCCTACATAGGTGGCGATTATGCTTCAAACATCAACAAATACACAAAACTCTATCGTGTGATGGTACAGTCGGAAGCAGCCAGTAGGCTCAATGAGGAGGCATTAAGGAATATGTTTGTGAGAAGTGATGACGGAACTATGTCGCCATTAAGTGAATATGTACTGTTGAAGAAAGTGAATGGCGCAGAATATCTGACCCACTTCAATCTTTTCCCTTCTATCCGCATAAACGGAATAGCTGCGGCAGGCTACAGTTCAGGACAGGCTATACAAGCGATAAGCAAAGTCGCAGCACAGACACTGCCACCAGGCTACGGCTTCGAACTTGGAGGATTGTCCAGAGAAGAATCGACACAAGGCAACGCCACCGTTGTAATATTGACCATAAGCATGGTGTTCATCTACATCATTCTTTGTAGCCTCTACGAAAGCCTGCTCATACCGTTTGCTATTATCCTTGTCGTTCCATTCGGTTTGTGCGGAAGTTTCTTTTTTTCTTCTGCATTAGGTATAGACAACAGCATCTATATGCAGATAGGCATTGTCATGCTAATTGGAATGTTGACAAAAACAAGTATTCTCTTGACTGAGTACGCAACTGAGCGTCGCAAAGCAGGCGAAAGCATCATTCGCGCCACACTCTCTGCTGCTGCCGTGCGTCTGCGTCCTATCATTATGACGGCAAGTGTCATGGTTATAGGAATGTTGCCGTTGATGCTGGCTCATGGGGCGGGAGCAAGAGGCAGTGCGGCTATCGGAACTTGTGTTGTTGGCGGAATGGTTGTTGGAACAATAGCCATATTGTTCTTCTTGCCAGTTCTCTATTGTGCATTGGAAACTTTGGAAGAGAAAATGAAACACCGAAGGTAAAAGATTAAGTGACGATAATTCTGAATACCTACTTAGTGACCGTCACTATACATAGAAAGGTGGAGATGACTTGAAGCGTATCGCCTTACCAGTTGCTCCGCCAACTGTAAAAATTCCTTACATCATCACCTATACTCCGCAAAGGAATTTCTTTGCGGATTTTTTATTCCGCCACCACTTTATGCAAACCGGATAAAATTGTTTACGCACACAATAAGTTACAAATTCATATTTATCCATCATGCATCTGTAAACCTATTTTTTCCAAACTAAGACATAAATATCACATTGTCGAAAAAAACAACCTGAAAATAGGTTCAAAACACACACAATAAAAACATAACGCATACACAATAATATATTTTACAACACAATGTAATATGTAAATTTATAACACACGAAACCAACCAGCGGGGTAAACCATCAAAAAATTAGTTATTAAATTGCGTTAAAGGAAAGAACAACTTACAAATTAAAAGTGTATATTTGCAATGCAAAAAGAAAAATAGACATGTCGTCGATGACATCTTTTCTTATGAATAGAATCTCTCTTATAATAAAATAAACACTGTCAAAAAAATTGCTTAAGAAACATATCTGGAAGGCAACCCTCGTGAGAAGGTTGCCTTCTTTTTTTGAATACAGACATTTGTTTGAATACAGACATTTGGGGAATATAGACATTTTTTAGACGCAGACGTATTCCAAATGTCGCTTTTTACCGGATAGTCAGCCGCCTATACCCAAGGTACATTTGTACAAGGGCCTTGTAGTGTTCGTACAAAGGCCTTGTAGCGTTCGTACAAAGGCCTTGTAGTGACCGTACAAGGCCCTTGTACAAACACAAAAAATGGGAAGGAAAACAAAAAAAACGGACCGAAACCGATCCGTCTATTATATCTACATGGCGTGTTCTAAAAAAACATACCACGCATTGCTAAATTTTTCTTTTGACAAACTGCCTCTTGTCTGATTGCAAGGCTCTGTTTTTACGGATGGTCACTTGCCACCACGCTCAAGCAAATCCGGACGCAGACGGCGGGTACGCTCCATTGCCTGATCCATCTCCCACTCCTTGATCTTGGCCTCGTTGCCACTCAGCAGAATGTCGGGCACCCGCCAACCGTTGTAGTCGGCCGGGCGGGTATAGATGGGAGCCGACAGCAGGTCGTCCTGGAAACAGTCGCTCAGCGCACTCTGCTCGTCGCCGATTACACCCGGAACGACACGCACAATGGCGTCGGCCATCACCGCCGCAGCCAGTTCGCCGCCTGTGAGCACATAGTCACCGATACTAATCTCACGCGTGATGAGATGGTCGCGCACGCGCTGATCTATACCTTTGTAGTGTCCGCAAAGGATGATGATGTTCTTCTTGAGCGACAGGTCGTTGGCCACATGCTGGTCGAACTGTTCGCCATCGGGAGAAGTGAAAATGATTTCGTCGTAGTCGCGCTCGGCCTTGAGCGCACTGATACAGCGGTCAATGGGACCACACTGCATCACCATACCGGCAAAACCGCCGTAGGGATAGTCGTCTACCCTACGCCACTTGTCGGTAGAATAGTCGCGAAGATTGTGCAGGTGTATCTCCGCCAAACCTTTTTTCTGGGCCCGGGCGAGGATTGACTCGTTGACAAATCCCTCTATCATCTCGGGCAACACTGTGATGATGTCTATTCTCATAAGTGCAAAGATAGTCAAATTCGCGAATATAGACAACCTTCCGGTGCGGCGAATTGTGCGCAGACCGTCCTTTGCCCGCCGCCTCCGTACTGTTGTCATACGTTTCCGGCAGGTCAAGGGGTGTCCGCCATCCGTTCTCAGACGCCCGTGTTCCGGTGGAGCCGCTTCACGTCGCCGTCCCACAGGTCGCGCATGTCGTCCACATCGTCGGGTTCGGCAAAATCGGTGACGTGCAGTACGTAGTCTCCGGTGAGCGCACTGCGCTCTATCCGCAGTTCCACATACTCCTTTTCGCCGTCGCCCTCCCATCTGAAACGAAACCGTCCGGTCTTGTCGCAAGACAATATGTGAGCCGACTTTGTCTGGTGGGCTTCCCACTCATTGCCCCAAGTGAAGGTCAGCGTGTCGTCCGTACGTGTCACCTTGTTGGCAATCCATCGCTGCATGCCTTCAGGCGTACTGACCAGTCCCCAAATGGTGGCAAACGAGCGTGAGCGGAGTTCATACTCCAAGGCCATCCTTTGTTTTACCATAGTATTTTGTGTGTTGTACAAAAAGTTACACTGCAAAAATAAGAAAAAACACACGTACAGACGAAAAAAGTCTGAAAAAGTTTTGGACATTAACAGAATTGTATTACCTTTGCACCCGCAAAACAACGATGGCGGGATAGCTCAGCTGGTTAGAGCGCATGATTCATAATCATGAGGTCCCCAGTTCAATCCTGGGTCCCGCTACGAACAAAACGAGCGATCAAGAACAATGTTCTTGGTCGCTTTTTTGTTATTGTTTTTTTGAAAATCTCAACGGGAAGGGAGAGAAGGACACATCTGATATATAAGGCGCATATCCATATCAAATAATTTTGAGCACCTACTTAAATATACTTTTTGACATATCAAATAGCCTTGAACACCTACATACCAAATTTATTCGTTACCTTTGTGAGCGACAATAAAAAACCACCTAAAAACCATTACGATGAAAAAGCACCTGTTATTGACCGTAGTGTTGTGCGTCTTTTCCCTCTTGGCAAGCGCTCAGCCAGCAACCATCAAAACAAACGTACCCACCCGCCCCGCCGGACAGACCGACGTACTCCGCCTGGCCCTGCCGAAGATGAAGACCGTGCGAGTAGGCTTCGTCGGCGTCGGCATGCGCGGCGCCTCAGCCGTAGACCGCTGGTGTAATATCGCACAGACCGAGATCAAGGGCATCTGCGACGTACGCCCCGAATATGTGGAGCAAGCCCAACAGACTCTGAAAAGATACGGCAAACCCCAAGCCACATCATACAGCGGCACGACTGATGCCTATAAGAAAATGTGCGAGCGCAAGGACATCGACCTCATCTACATCTGCACCGACTGGGCAAGCCATGTGCCCATCGCCCTATACGCTATGGAGCACGGCAAGAACGTAGCCATAGAAGTGCCCGCCGCCACCTGCCTTGAAGACATTTGGGCACTGATCAATACGGCAGAGCGCACACACAAGCACTGTATGATGCTTGAGAACTGCGTCTACGACTTCTTCGAAGCCGCCACACTCAACATGGCCCGCCAGGGACTGTTTGGCGAGGTGCTGCACGTCGAGGGATCCTATCTGCACAACCTCGATGACTTTTGGGGCGAATACTGGAACAACTGGCGCCTTGACTTCAACCACAAGCACCGCGGCGACGTCTACCCCACCCACGGCATCGGTCCCGACTGCCAAGTACTTGACATCCACCGCACCGACCGCATGACCACCCTGGTAGCCATGGACACCAAAGCCGTCAACGGTCCCAAACACGTAGAGAAGAACACGGGCAAGCCCTGCACCGACTTCCAGAACGGCGACCAGACCTCCACGCTCATACGCACCCTCAACGGCAAGACCATGCTCATACAGCACGACGTGATGACACCGCGCCCCTATAGCCGCAGTTTCCAGATTGTAGGCAGCGACGGCTACGCCAGCAAGTACCCCATAGAAGAACTGCTGCTGCGCTCCACGCAGATGAGCAGCGAGAAGGCCGACTACCAAAACCTCAACGCCCACGAGTCTATGCCCGACACACTGCGCGACGCACTTCTGACCAAGTACACCCCCGACTACATCAAGGAGATTGAGACCAAGGCCAAACAAGTAGGCGGACACGGCGGCATGGACTACATCATGGACTACCGCTTGGTATACTGCCTGCTCAACGGTCTGCCCCTCGACATGGACGTCTACGACATGGCCGAATGGTGCTGCATCGGCGAACTGTCTGCCTTGTCTATCGCCAACGGTTCGGCACCGGTCGAGATACCCGACTTCACGCGCGGCGCTTGGCTGAAGAAGTGACACGACGGCGACGTAGCCTATTCTTTGTAACAGCAAAAAATAAGTTGGTATTCAAATCGTACCAACTTATTTTTTTGCCGTCACTTGGAACCCACCCTACGAATTATTTTGCATTGTCTCCATTTTGATGTAACTTTGCATACCTATACAGGTGGGTCCAAAATGCCCGCCACGATACGATAACGACAGATTTTTACATGGATATAGAAAAGCAAAAAGAACTTCTACTCAAACAGGACGGACTGTCACGGACGCTCGGTATGGACTTCATCTCCACCCCCGAGCCCGACACCTGCAAAGCCACGATGAAGGTAGACCACCGCAACCGTCAAGTCTTCGGTTTTCTCAGCGGCGGCGCAAGCCTCGCCCTGGCCGAGAATCTTGCGGGAGTCGGTTCGCTGGCCCTCTGCCCTGAAAAGATATGCGTGGGCATCAACGTGAGCGCCAGCCACGTCAAGGCTGTACTCGAAGGCGACACCGTCACGGCCACAGCCCAGATACTGCACAAGGGACGCACACTGCACACCTGGCAGGTGAACATCGCCAACAGCCGGGGCGAACTGATCTCTACAGTACAGGTGACCAACTTCATCCTCAACAAACCCAAGTCATGACCAGCACTGCGATGTACCGTCTGCCCCACGCAGACCACTACACTCGGCTCACGCAGTGCGAAAGCAAACCCGAAATCATCCATTCACTGGCACTGCTCAACGGCCGGAGCGGGTTTGTCATTGCCCCTTTCTCTCCTTCGGAAGACTGCCCCATACTGTTGCTCCATCCCGACGAGGAGCACACCCTGCCTCTCCCCACGTCTCTTCCTGCCACAGCAACGATACTCTCCGACACGACCGACACCGACGAACGCAGAGGCTACGCCGATGATTTCAACCAGTTTCATACTGCGCTCGCCAACGGACAGTTTCGAAAACTCGTACTTTCCCGAACTCACCGCCTGACCATTGCGCCCCCGACCAGCCATGACTTGTCGGACGATACACTGACAGGCATCTTTCTTCGGGCCTGCGCCCTTTATCCCCACCAGTACGTCGCCCTCTTCTCTACCCCGCAGAGCGGCACATGGCTGATTGCCACCCCCGAGATACTCGTTGAGGGAACAGGCGATGCCTACACAACGATGGCCTTGGCCGGCACGATGTCTGCCCCGACGGAAACAGCGGAAAGCGACATCGTATGGAGCGACAAGAACCGGGAAGAGCAGCATATCGTGGAAGACTACCTCCAGAACTGCATCAGCCAGTGGTCTGCTACACAGGACAAGCACGGCCCCTACACCACACGCGCCGGACAACTGGTACATCTGCGCACTGACTTCCGCTTCACCCTTGCCGACACAGGATGCTTGGGCGACCTGCTCGCCTCCCTCCATCCCACCCCGGCCGTCTGCGGCCTACCCAAGCAAGAAGCGGCGGCATTCATCCTCGACCATGAGTCGGGACACCGCCGCTACTACAGCGGCTTTTCAGGCCTGCTTGTTCCCGGCGGACAGACCCACCTCTACGTCACCCTCCGCTGCATGAGCATCGACGGCAATGTCTGCACCCTGCATGCCGGAGGCGGACTGCTCAGCGAGAGCACAGAGCAGAGCGAATGGGACGAGACCGAAGCCAAGATGGGCACCATGCGCAACGTACTGCGCCAACAGGCATAACCCCATTGGTTCCCGTCCATCCACCCTCCTTGATTTTCCGAACCTCATCATTTCCATTTCACGGTGTATAGCGATAAAGAAAACATCAACATACTCACCACCCTACTGGTCGCCCACGGCATACGGCACGCCGTCGTATGCCCTGGAAGCCGCAATGCCCCCATCGTACACAATCTCAACGAGCATCCGCACATCGTCTGCCACCCCGTCACCGACGAGCGCAGTGCAGGATTCTATGCGCTCGGTATCGCACAGGCCACCCACCATCCGGTAGTGGTATGTGTCACGTCGGGTACTGCCTTGCTCAATCTGGCCCCCGCTGCCGCCGAAGCAATGTATCAGCACCTGCCCGTCATCATCATTTCGGCCGACCGTCCACAACAGTGGATCGGCCAACTCGATGGTCAGACCCTGCCCCAACACGAGGCACTCGGCACCTTCGTGCGACGCGCTGTCGACCTGCCCGAACCGCACAACGACGAGGAGCGATGGTACTGCAACCGCCTGGTCAACGAGGCTTTGGTTGCCGCCACCCTCCGACGGGGCGCACCCGTACAGATCAACGTACGCATCAGCGAACCGCTGTTCGGTTTCGATGTAGCGGAGTTGCCTCAGGAGCGCGCTTTCCATATACTCGACAATGGTAACTCTCCCGCCTTCGACCGCTTGGCCGAAAGGTTCGCCCGCGCCGAACGCCCCATGATTGTCTTCGGGCAAACGGCACACGGCCTTGTCGACGAAAAGACGTGGCAACATCTGTCGGAGACCTGCGTGGTATGGGGTGAGGCCTTGTCCAACCCAACCTCCTGCACCCTACATTTCGACGAGGCCGTCCGTCTGATCACGTCAGACCACTTCAACGCCGAAGAACGCGAGGCTCTCCGTCCCGACTACGTCGTCTATATCGGCGATACGCTGGTGAGCAAACCTGCCCGCCGATACCTCCGCTCCATACAGACGGAATCCTGTCTGGTCACCCCCGATGCCTCAGACATAGCCGACCCACTGATGTCGCTCATCACCGTCGTGGAATGTCCGACCGCCGATACCGTCCGTCTGCTCGACCTTCTCGCCCGCGCCGCTACCGACTCGGAACACGGAAAAGACTTCAAGGCACGCTGGCAACACCTCCTCTCCTACTGCGACAGCCATACCGAGACCTATACCCCAGCCTACTCGCAGATGGCCGCCGTGAAATATTTCGAACAGCAACTCGAAGACCTTGACTGCACCCTGCACATACACTACGCCAACAGTTCGGCCATACGACTGGCCAACATCTACGCCGCCCACTATGTATGGTGCAATCGCGGCGTAAACGGTATCGAGGGTTCCCTCTCTACCGCTGCCGGATTCTCGCTCGCCACCGACGACCTTGTCGTTTGCGTCATCGGCGACCTGAGTTTCTTCTACGACCAAAACGCACTATGGAACCAAGGTCTGCGCGGCAATTTCCGCATACTGCTCCTCAACAACAGTGGCGGAAGCATCTTCCGGCAGTTGCCCGGCCTTGACCGCAGCCCTGCCGCACACGACCTCATCGATGCGGCTCACCACACCACCGCCCAGGGCATCTGCGCCCAAAACGACATCGGCTACCTCGCCGCCCACAACACCACCGAGATGCACATCGGCATCGTGACCCTGCTCACCCGGCAAGCCACACGCCCGATGGTACTCGAAGTGTTCACCGACGGCGAACAAGACGTAGCCGTCATGAAAGAATATTACAAGGCGTGGAATTTTTAAGTAGGCGTTCAAAATTATTCGAATGAATATCTACTTAGAACACGCCACAACTCAATACCTGATTATGCAAAACTCAAGAGAATGGAAAAAGATTGAGGACTTCGACTTCAAGGAAATCCTCTTCGACGAATACAACGGTATCGCCCGTATCACCATCAACCGTCCCCGCTACCGCAACGCCTTCACCCCCCTCACCACATGGGAGATGTCGCAAGCTTTTGCCTGGTGTCGCGAGGCCCAGCGTATCAGTGTGGTCATCCTCACCGGAGCCGGCGACAAGGCCTTCTGCTCAGGCGGCGACATGCACGTCAAGGGACGCGGCGGATATGTCGGCAACGACGGCGTACCCCGCCTCAACGTGCTCGACGTACAGAAACAGATACGGTCGCTGCCCAAACCGGTCATCGCCATGGTCAACGGCTATGCCATCGGCGGCGGACACGTGCTCCACCTGATGTGCGACCTCACCATTGCCAGCGACAATGCCATCTTCGGACAGACCGGACCCAAGGTAGGATCGTTCGACGCCGGCTTCGGAGCCAGTTATCTCGCCCGCATCGTCGGACAGAAGAAGGCACGCGAGATATGGTTCATGTGCCGCCAATATAGCGCCGAAGAAGCCGAGCGCATGGGAATGGTCAACAAGGTCGTACCCTTCGACCGCCTCGAAGACGAGTGCGTAGAGTGGGCCGAAACCATGATGGAACGTTCGCCGCTGGCCCTAAGAATGATCAAGGCCGGACTCAACGCCGAACTCGACGGACAAGCCGGCATACAGGAACTGGCCGGCGATGCCACCATGCTCTACTATATGCTTGACGAGGCCCAGGAGGGCGGACGTGCCTTCCTCGAAAAGCGCAAGCCCGACTTCAAGAAATATCCCAAACTGCCATAGACCGTCTCCATCTGCTTCATCTGAATATATGGAACCCAACCGATACCATATCACCATCATCCCCCACACGCTGCATTTCCGGCAACCGGCCGGAACGTCGCGCGGTGTCTACACCACACGACAGTCATGGATGCTGCACCTCACCTCTCCGCTGTACCCCGACCGTACCGGCATAGGCGAGTGTGCTCCCCTGCCCGACCTCAGTTGCGATGCCCGGCCCGACTATGCACAAACACTACGGGCCGTCTGCGACCACTTCTGCGCCACCGGACAGATAGACTACGCACTGATGCGCCCCTATCCCTCCATGCTCTTTGGCCTTGAGACGGCCCTGCTCCACCTCAAGCGCGGCACCACCGCCCTTTGGGACACGCCCTTCAGCCGGGGAGAGGAAGGTATCGTCATCAACGGACTCGTGTGGATGGGCAACTATGAGGAGATGCTGCAACGGCTTGAACGGAAGATGAACGACGGTTTCCGCTGCGTCAAACTGAAAATCGGAGCCATCGACTTCGAAAGCGAACTCTCTCTCATCCGCCATATCCGTCAGCGGTTTGGCAAGGAAGACATCGAACTGCGCGTCGATGCCAACGGCGGTTTTTCGCCCGAGGCGGCCCTCGATCGCTTGCAGCAACTCGCCCGCTACGACATACACTCCATAGAGCAGCCCATCCGCCAACACCAGTGGAGCGACATGACCCGCCTGTGCCGTGAGACTCCGTTGCCCATCGCACTCGACGAGGAACTCATCGGGGTCAACCTACCCACCATGAAGGAAGAACTGCTCGACACCATTCGTCCGCAATACATCATCCTCAAACCGTCGCTGCACGGCGGCATGCACGGAGCGGAAGAGTGGATCGGCATGGCCCGACAGCGCGGTATCGGTACGTGGGTGACCAGCGCACTCGAAAGCAACATCGGCCTCAACGCCATCGCCCATTTCACCGCACATGTCTACGGACCGCACATCACCATGCCTCAAGGTCTCGGTACGGGCCAACTCTTCACCGACAACATCAGCATGCCGATCGAGATACAGGGCGACCGGCTCTTCTACCATCCGAATGATGACCTATAGTGAATTTCTGGCCGACTGGCAAAGTCCGTCGCCGACCCTCCTCGTACATACCAGCGGAAGCACGGGCCACCCCAAACCGATGCTCGTAGAGAAACGGCGCATGGAAGCCAGCGCACGCACCACCTGCCGTTTTCTCGGTCTACGGGAAGGCGACACGGCCTTGCTCTGCATGTCTACCGACTATATCGCCGGCAAGATGATGGCTGTGCGGGCTATCGTATGGCACCTGCGGCTCACCGTCATCGCCCCCAGCGGACATCCGCTGCACGGCCTCGCCACCGCCCCCGACTTTGCCGCAATGGTACCACTGCAGGTATACAACTCACTGCAAGTACCTGAAGAGCGCGACCTGCTCATGCGCATACGCCACCTCATCATCGGCGGCGGAGCCATCGACCCCGATATGGAGCGCACGCTACAGTCCTTCCCCAACGCCGTATGGAGCACTTACGGCATGACAGAGACCCTCTCGCACATCGCCCTGCGACGGCTGAGCGGACCTGAAGCCAGCGCATGGTACACCCCGTTCGACGGCGTCATGGTCAGCCTCAACGCCGACCGCTGCCTCGTCATCAGTGCGCCCGCCATCTGCGCCCAGACACTGACCACCAACGATATCGCCGAGATCGACAACGACGGCCGCCGTTTCCGCATCATCGGACGCAAGGACAATGTCATCTGCAGCGGCGGCATCAAACTCCAGATAGAGGAGATGGAAATGCGGTTGCGGCCACATATCGACGTTCCCTTCGTCATCACCAAGGTCAAGGATGCCAAGTTTGGCGAATGCGCCGTACTGCTCGCCGTCACCGACAACCTCGCCACCGTGTCAGCCGTCTGCCGCCGCCATCTGTCACAGTACGAACAGCCCCGCCACTATTTCTCCGTCGACCGCCTACCGACAACCGGCACAGGCAAACCGGCACGGGCCGAGGCTATGCGCATGGCAGAGCGCCTGCACAGCCAAGGCAATTTTTAAATCCCACCTTATTGTTTACGGCGGAAATTTTTACAACCCACCATAATTGTATACCTTTGTATACAGATAGGCGGGGACTGAAAATTCCCGCCTACAAGACATGAACAAAGAAACCTAATAACCCAACAAGAACAGAAAGAAATGAAAGCAAGACGACTGTTTTGTGCCATTCTGACGGCACTTTCGGTCGGTGCCTTTGCCGGCACGACCGAACCAGTAGACTATGTGAGCACACTCGTCGGTTCGGAATCGAAGTACGAACTGTCCACCGGCAATACCTATCCGGCCATAGCCATGCCCTGGGGCATGAATTTCTGGACACCCCAGACAGGAAAGATGGGCGACGGATGGACCTACTCCTACTCGGCCGACAAGATACGCGGCTTCAAGCAGACTCACCAACCCAGTCCGTGGATCAACGACTACGGACAGTTCGCCATCATGCCCACGACCGGAAAACCGGTATTCGACGAGGACAAACGTGCCTCGTGGTTCTCCCACAAGGCAGAAGTGGCCACACCCTACTACTACCGCACCTACCTCGCTGACTACGACGTAGTGACGGAAATCGCCCCGACGGAGCGTGCCGCTATGCTACGCCTCACCTTCCCTGAGACCGACGGAGCATATGTCGTGGTCGACGCCTTCGACAATGGTTCCTACGTGAAGATTGTTCCCGAGAAGAATATGGTCGTAGGCTGGACAACAAAGAATTCGGGCGGCGTGCCTGAAGGTTTCAAAAACTATTTCGTACTGACCTTCGACCATCCCTTCACCTATACCTCGGCCGTGGCCGACGGCAAGATCAAGACCACAGACCAGAGTGCCCAGTGCAATCACGCCGGCGCCATCGTGGGTTTCAAGACCCGCCGTGGTGAACAGGTACATGTACGCGTGGCCTCCTCATTCATCTCCGAAGAGCAGGCGCTGCAGAACCTCAAGGAACTGGGCAATGACAGTTTCGAGCAGGTCAAGGATCGCGGTCGCAAGACATGGAACGACGTGCTCGGACGCATCGAGGTAGAAGACAGCAATGCCGACCACCTGCGCACGTTCTACTCCTGCCTCTACCGCTCGGTACTCTTCCCCCGCAGTTTCTATGAGAAAACCGCTGCCGGCGACATCGTGCACTACTCACCCTACAACGGACAGGTACTGCCGGGCTATATGTTCACCGATACCGGTTTCTGGGACACCTTCCGCTGCCTCTTCCCGTTGCTCAACGTGATGTATCCCTCCATGAACGTGAAGATGCAGGAAGGTCTTGTCAATGCCTACAAGGAAAGCGGTTTCCTGCCCGAATGGGCCTCACCTGGACACCGCGACTGCATGGTGGGCAACAACTCGGCCTCCATCGTCGCCGATGCCTACATCAAGGGTCTGCGCGGTTATGACATCGAAACCCTCTGGGAGGCTGTCAAGCACGGTGCCAATGCCGTACACCCCACCGTATCGTCAACCGGACGCCGCGGTTTCGACTACTACAACAAACTGGGCTATGTACCCTACGACGTGAAGATCAACGAGAACGTGGCACGCACCCTCGAATATGCCTACGACGACTGGTGCATCTACCGTCTCGGACAGGCACTGGGCAAACCGAAAAAGGAGATCGAACCGTTCCGTCGCCGTGCCTTCAACTACCGCAACGTGTTTGACCCCGAAACCAAACTCATGCGTGGCCGCAACAAAGACGGCAAGTTCCAGACCCCATTCTCACCCCTCAAGTGGGGCGACGCCTTCACCGAAGGCAATTCCTGGCACTATACCTGGTCGGTATTCCACGACCCCAACGGTCTGATGACGCTGATGGGCGGACAGGATACCTTCAACCAGATGCTCGACTCCGTGTTCAACGTTCCGCCACTCTTCGACGACAGTTACTACGGTGGTGTCATCCACGAGATACGCGAGATGCAGATCATGAACATGGGCAACTACGCCCACGGCAACCAGCCCATACAGCACATGATCTACCTCTACAACTACTCCGGCCAACCCTGGAAGGCACAGTACTGGATACGTGAGGTGATGGACCGCCTCTACAACGCTCACCCCGACGGCTACTGCGGCGACGAGGACAACGGACAGACCTCTGCCTGGTATGTGTTCTCGGCCATGGGCTTCTACCCCGTCTGCCCCGGCACCGACGAGTATGCGCTCGGAACACCCTACTTCGACCGCATAACCCTGCACATGGAAAACGGCAAGACGGTCAACATCACGGCACGCGGCAACAGTACAGAAAACCGCTACATCGGCCACATGACCCTCAACGGCGCTGAGTGGGACCGCAACTACATCACCCACTCCACCTTCACCGAGGGAGGCGACATCGTGTTCGACATGACCTCTACGCCCAACCGTCAGCGCGGCACCAAGGCCACCGGTTTCCCCTACTCCTTCTCACAACACGAGGGAGCGGCAAAGAAATGAAACAGTAAAATCTCGGGGCTGAGATAGCCCCTAAAAACGACATTGCCCTGAAAGGCAAAAGCGTCTGACTGCAGCGCTTTTCCCTTTCAGGGCAATGTCATTTTTCTATTTATTGCTGTCCGGTAAGATTTGACCTATACGCCTATAATTTCGATTTTATTGCTCCGACTTTCGAGTCTCGTCAAACTTTGCCTTCATCGTTGGGTTCTTGTAGGTGAGTTTGCGGATGGTCAGTTCTTCCGTATCTTGGTTGGCCAGACGCAGGTTGTTCTGCGAACCAACCAGTCCATCCCTCACCTTCTGCAGTTTGGTAATGGTAGCATCAATATCCTTGATGGCAGCGTCAAACTTGGCGGAAGCCAACTGGTAGTGTCGACCAAACTTGCTCTTGAAATCTTCCATCTTCGCCTCGAAGTTGGTAACATCCACCTCCTTGCTCTGCGCCAGAATGAGTTGCTTCTTGTATTCCAGACTCTTTCTTGATGCCTGCACCAGCAGGTTAATGAAAGGCACGAAAAACTGGGGACGGATGACATACATCTTCGGGTAGAGGTGGCTCTTGTTGACAATGCCGTTGTTGTAAAGGTCGTTGTCGGCCTCCAGCAAACTCACCAGCACAGCAAACTCACATCCTTTCTTGCGGCGGTCCTCGTCGAGCTTCTTTAGGAAGTCATCGTTCTTGTGCTTTGTAGACGTGGTGTCCATCTCGTTCTTCATCTCGAACATGATGGAGATATACTCCGTACCGTCCTCCGAATCGCGAAAGATGAAGTCGCCCTTCGTGCCGTCGGTAGCATCGTTGTCCTTGTCGAAATAGGCATTGGGCATCATAGGACGGATGTATTGCTCAAACTCTATGCTGCAATGCTGTTCAAGCGTCTCGCCCACCATCTTTGTAGACATGCGGGTCTTCAAGTCTTTGTAGTAATCCACCTGCTCCTGCTTCATACGCAGTTCCTCCTCATGCCGTTTCACCAAGGCCGACTCATGGATCTGTGCCTCACGCTTCTCCAGTTCGAGGGCTGTGCGCAACTGGCTCAACTCCGTTTCCTTTGCTTGTACGTTCTGTTGAGCCTTGTTACGTTCTTCCATCACTGCCAGTTGCAGTTTTCCGTCGCTTTGCGCTATGGTAGAGTTCAGTTTTGCAATGGTCTGGTCTTTTTCGGCCAACGCAATGGTCAGTTCGCTCTGCTTCTGGTGCTCAATGTTCTGCAACTTCATCTTCAGACGCTCTATCTCTGCATTCAGTTCTCCTCTCACATTGGCTATCTGCCCCTCGGTTTCTGTCTTCATCCGCTCTATGGCTGCATCCTTCTTCTCAAGCAGCATATCCTTTTGGGAAAGTTGTGCCTGGAAACTCTGCTCCGCCTTGGCTGTTGCCAATTTCTGCTCCGCCATCTGACGTTTGTTCATCTCGGCAAGGCGGCGCTCTATCTCTGCTTCGAATTCAGCATTCTTCACTTGGGAGACGATAGAAGCGTAGTCTGCTTCATCCACTTGAAATACGTTTCCGCATTTGGGGCATTTTAGTTCCTTCATAAGTTGGTATTCAAAATTATAAATGTCAGCAGATGTTATTTATACTTTGAACACCTACTTATCTGAAACATTTTGAGGAGTTACTAAGTAGACAACGACCGTCGGCCGCCGCAATACTGGTCAATCGCGTAGATTGCCATCGGCATCGAGCCAAGCCACGGTGACCATACGGCTACCGTCTTCTTCTGCAGTGATGGCCATACGCACGGTGTCTTTGGGCAAGAGATCCTCTATGAGTTCGGGCCACTCGATGAAGCAGGGGCAACCGCTGTCGAAATAGTCCTCATAACCCATGTCATAGACCTCCTCCAGTTTCTTGATGCGATAGAAGTCGAAATGATAGACGGACTTTCCGGTCTTGGCAGACTGGTACTCGTTGACGATGGCGAAGGTCGGTGACGTGATGACATCTTCTACACCGAGACACTCGCAGATGGCCTTGATAAACGTGGTCTTGCCGGCTCCCATATTTCCGTAGAAAGCGAAGACGGTGTTACCGTCCATATTGTCGACAAACTGCTGTGCGGCCGTATGGATGTCGGCCAATGATTTTATTTCTATTTCCATTGTTGCTTATTTTGTTTGTTTTCTTGTTTCTCTTGATGTCTTGCGACGGTAGCAAGCGGCATACGCCGCATGGTCTCATACCGCCCGCGTGTTGTAGAGTATTCCACTCACCTTACTACGCCCGCTTTCTTGCGGAGAGCGTGATCAGCGGTATAAGCATCTCCTCCATCGAGATACCGCCATGCTGGAAGGTATCCTTGTAGTACGACACGTAGTAATTGTAGTTGTTGGGATAGGCAAAGAAGGCGTTGCCCGTGGCGAAGACGTAACTCGTACTCAGATTGGGAGCCGGCAGCTGCGCCTTGGCGGGATCCTTGATGGCGAACACCTCCTTGGGGTTGTAGTTGAGATTCTTGCCCAGTTTGTAGCGCAGATTGGTATTGGTGTTGCGGTCGCCGATAATCTTGACCGGCTTTGATGCGCGTATACTGCCGTGGTCGGTGGTGATGACAATCTTGCTGTCGGTCTGCGCAAGGGCCTTGAGCAGGTCGGCCATGACCGAATGGCGAAACCAACTGAGCGTGATGCTGCGGTAGGCCGACTCGTTGTTGGCCAATTCGCGTACCATGCGCGACTCCGTGCGGGCGTGTGAGAGCATGTCGATAAAGTTGACCACCACCACATTGAGGTCATTCTTGCGCAGGTCGTGCAACCGCTCAAGCAGGCGGTCGGCCCCGGCCGAGTCATTCACCTTGTGGTAACTGAACGTGTCGTGACGGCGGAAGCGCTCTATCTGCGTGCGGATGAGCGGTTCCTCATTGAGGTTCTTGCCCTCCTCCTCGTCTTCGTCGACCCACAGTTCGGGAAACATCTTGGCAATCTGTTGCGGCATGAGTCCGCTGAAGATAGCATTGCGGGCGTACTGCGTGGCGGTGGGCAGGATGCTGGTATACATGTCTTCTTCCATGTCGAACATGTCACCAATCTCTTGGGCGAGGATGCGCCACTGGTCATAACGGAAATTGTCGATAACAATGAGGAAGACCTTCTCACCAGCATTGAGCAACGGAAAGATCTTGCGCTTGAAGATATCCGGGCTCATGAGCGGCCGTTCGGTCATGCCGGGCGACACCCACGACATATAGTTGTTGCGAATATACTTGGCAAAACCGTTGTTGGCTTCCTCCTTCTGCATTTGCAGCATCTCGGTCATAGAACTGTCGGTGCCGCTCAGTTCGAGTTCCCAGTGCACCAGTCGTTTGTAGATGCTCTTCCACTCGTCGAGCGTGCGGCAGTCGGCTATCTGCATCGAGATGTTCTGGAAATTCTGCTGATAGCCCGTCTGGGTGACCTCGGTGACAATCTGCTTCTTGTGGATGTTCTTCTTCAGCGTCAGGAGTATCTGGCTCGGGTTGACGGGCTTGATGAGATAGTCGGCTATCTTCGACCCGATGGCCTGATCCATGATGTTCTCCTCCTCGCTCTTGGTGACCATCACTACAGGCGTAGCAGGCTGTATATCCTTGATCTGCTGCAACGTCTCAAGCCCCGTGATGCCCGGCATCATCTCGTCGAGCATGATGAGGTCGAAGGTTTTCTGGCGACACTGGTCAATGGCGTCGATACCGTTGCTGACAGTGACCACCTCGTAGCCCTTCTTTTCCAGAAATATGATGTGGGCCTTGAGGAGTTCTATCTCGTCGTCGACCCATAGTAACAGTCCGTTGCTCATATTTTTCTTTTCTATTTTCTATATTAGTAGTTCCACGTGACGGTAAAAGCGACTTGCGCATCCTGTACTTTCACATCACACAAACAATATCCGCCTTCACCGTCACTAAAAACCCTCAAGGTCGTAATACTCGTCCTCGATATCGGGCGTTTTCTTGTTTTTGTCGTCCTTCTTGCTCTTGTCATCCGTCTTCGCCGGAGTCGTGGTCTTCGACTTGCGCACGGAAGGCGTATCGTCGTCGAAGTAGAACTCATCCTCCACATTCTTGGGTTTCTTGGCCTCAGGCGTAGCAGGCTTTGCTGCGGGAACGGCAGGTTTTGCTGCCGGGGTGGCTGGGGTAGCCGTGGGGGACGCAGGTTTTGCTGCCGGGGTTGCAGGTTTTGCTGCTGGAGTAACAGGCTTGGCCGTCGAAGTACCGACTGCGGGTTGGGTGGTCGGTTGGACAGGCGTTGTCGTGGATGGCTTTGCGGGCGTGACGGGAGTAGCAGGTGTAACGGGCTGAACGGTCGGCTTAACTGGCTTTGTCGGTTTGGCCGGTTCTTCCAGCGGAATCTCGGTCGCACCCGGTGTTGCATCGGCCGGTCGATCCCCGTCCACTGGAATCATCGTAGCCCCGCCTTCCTCTGCAGGAGCAGAGGGCCGGACGGGTTCCTCCACAGGCAAAACGGTCGTACCACCACCAGCATCGGGAGTAGGCTGGTCATCCGGAATGACCGTTGTCGACCCGTTCTGCGGTCCGTCATCAAGTCCATTGTCGAGGAACGTTCCCTCGTCGAGCAGACGGTCGGCATCCTCTTCGGTGGGCAATGCGATGGGCAGTCCCTTCTTGGTGACAATCTCGTCGGGTTCGGCCAACAGATGCAAGGTGCTCACCTTAAGCGGAGCAAAGTGCTTGGCATAGAACTGGTCATAATCGGCGAGCGAATACTGCCGCCCCAGAAGATCGAGATTCTGCATACTGATGACCACACTGCGACTCGCCCCCATACGGCTCGTGACAGAGGGTTGGGCATGGAGTTGGCGGGCGTACTGCAACGCCTCGTCGTAGTTGCGGAATCCTGACACCACCATCATGTGCTGACCCGAGTCGAAGGCATCGATGTCGATATCGAAATTGCGCACCATATAACTCGTGAAGTTATACTTGGCCAGTGCGAAGAGCAACTGATTTTCATTGACCGAGTCGGGCGAATAGACGAGGAGGAAGGCAAAGTCGGTATTGCGTTCGGCCGTGAGCGACTTGATATCGGTAGAGTCCTGCCCGTTGAGCACGGCCGAGCGACGTTGCCATACATCGCTCATCTCAAACTTACCACCGTGGAGACGGCGTCCTGCCTTCACGCCATTGATGATCATGCCGGCCATCTCGCCCATCTTGCTCTTGGGGTACTGGTTGACAAGCGTGTCCATATCGGCGAGACAACCTTCGGCGTCACCGCCATTAAGACGGCTCAGACCGCCGATAAAGATAAACTTGTCGCGGTTGGCTCCCAGCGGGAAGCGGGTCTTCGACAACCGCACGTTGCTCATCACCTCGCCGTAGCGATCGGCTTTGAAGGCTTCGTAGGTAGCAGCATAGATGGAGTCCTCGATGTGCTCGCCAAACTGCGAATTCTCGCGGAAGTACGGGTCGGTGAGCAATGTAGTCCACGGACTTTGCGGATATTGCTTGCGCAACTTGTCGACATAGGAGTCGGCGATGGCCGTCTCGCCCTTGAGCGAATAGAGCAGGAAGAGATGGTAGTAGGCATCGGCCATTCGCTCAAAGTCGGGATAGTTGTCGGTGAGCCGGCGGAGGGCTTTCTCGCTCTTGGGCAGATTGCCCAGTTTGTCCTTGAAGATGACACCCGAGTTGTAGAGCCCTTCCTCCAGCAGTTGGTTGCTGGCGGCCAACTGCTCAGGGGTGAACGGTATCTGTGCAAGGTAGTATTCGCGCTTGTGGGGATCGTTCTGCGCACTGTCGGCGACGGCGGCGATAGAGTCGGCCACTTCTTCGGCGTGGGCGATGGAGTCGCGTTGCTCGTCGGTCCACTCCTCCGTATCCTGTCCGCCCATGGCAACAACGGTCTTGTTGACACGCTGCCAGTCGTCGACATTCTCCCGACGGCCCCAGAGTTTTTCAAAGTTGGCCTTTCCCTGGGCCACGGCCATAGGATTGTAGAAGTACCACAGTCCCTGCGAGTTGTTGGCGGTATTGGTGGTGGTGTTCGTATTGTTGCGGTTGCCCGTATTGTCGCCGCCGTTCTTGGCGATGACACCGGCGGCCTCCTGCTCGGCCTGCAACCGTCGCTCCTCACGCTCTTTCTGCTTGAGCGCCTCGATGACGCGGTCGATGGCAGCGTTGCGGTCTTTCTCGCTCATGGCAGCCAGCGACTGGAGTGAGTCTTGCAGATGTACGGCCTCGGTGTAGGGCACCAGTTCGTCGAGCACCTTCGAGCGGTCGGAGAGTTGCTTGTAGTCCTTGCGGTCTTTGTCGAGCATGCCGATGGCCGCTCCGTAACACCGCTTGGCATCGGAGTACTGCTCGCGCTCCCAGTAGAGGTCGCCGAGACGGAGCAGCAACACGCCCTTCTCTATACCACCACGGGTAGACTTGACATTGCCCTTCTCGTAGGCAGAGATGGCATTGACCGTATCCTTCTGACTGAGGTAGATATTGCCGATGGCGTAGTACACCTGGTCGAGGTAGTCCTTGTTCTTGTCGCTGGCGGCCATCCGCTTGAGCCGGCGTATCATCTGATGCGACTGTCCGCTCGACATCACCTCGGTCATGGCAATGCGGGCATTGAACTCCAGATTGTAAGGCGGATTCTGCCGGATGACACGGCGATAGGCACGGAGGGCCTCGGTCTTGTTGCCGAGAGCGGTCTGCAACTGTCCCATGAGATACCATTCGCGGGCACGCTGCTTGCGTCGCATCTCGTGCTTGATGACCTTGCGCAGGTAGGGTACGGCCTGGGCATAGTCACCGGTGTGTATGTAATAGTCGGCAAAGGCGAAATCCCACTCTTTCTGGGCTTGCCAGGCGATGGAGTCACGACGCATGTTGCGGATGACATCCTCTGCATCGTATAGCCACCCTTCCTCTACATAGCACTTGGCCAACCACGCACGCGCTCTGGCATAGATGGCCGGTTGGGTACGGTAGAGACGGCTCATGTACGAGAAGGTAGAAGCGGCATCGTCGAAGGCCCCCTTATGAAACTGTGACCGCCCCATGAGCATCCACGCCTTCCACAGGAAGGGGTTGTACTCGCGTCGCGAAAGCCACTCGATATCTTTCTCGGTCTTGCGACGCTTCTTCGTCCATTGCGGACGCCGCTTGATACTGTGCAGTTTGATGGCCTTCTGGCATTTCTCGATGGCCCGGTCAAAATTGGCCTTGCCCAGTTCGCGGCTGCTCTTGTTGCCTACGGTGTAAAGCGGGATGAGTTCGGTGAAGTTGTCCTGATTGCCGTTTTCCTTTTCCAGCGAACCGTCGATGTAGGCCAGCGAACCATTATAGTAGGTATTGTAACGGGCATTGAAAGCGTGCCACCAACGGGTCTTGGCGGTATTCTTCTGCGTGGAACATCCTACGGTCGTGAGCACGACGACAGCGAGGACGAGGAGAACGATATGTCTTGTATTATGCAACTTCACGTCTATAAAACTTGTCAAAGGCCATTTTTATTGCCTTTGAGAGGCCATAAATGATGATGCTTGAGAAAATTATCGATGCGCCCGACGGCACATTGAGCCGATACGACAGGGTCAGACCGGCCAGACAGTCTATCCACCCGATGAGGATACTGCCGACGATGATGCGGCGGAAACTGTAGGTGAAGAGGTTAGCAGTCATCTGCGGCACGGTGAGCAGACTGATGGCCAGCACGATGCCGACCATACGCAGCGTCGACACGATGGTCAGGGCGATGAGTCCCATCATGGCGTAGTTGACCAACGCCACCGGCAGATGTTGCGACCGGGCAAATGTAGCATCAAAGGCGATGCTGACGATGGTGCGGTAGAACAGCACAAACACGGCAATGACAACGGCCGTGACTGCCGTCAACAGCCACAGGTCGGCACGGTCGATGGTGAGGATACTGCCGAACAGGAAGGAGGGCAGGTCGGGCATGAACCCCGGCGTGAGAAAGCAGCACAGTATGCCGACACTCATGCCGAACGTCCAGAACATGGCAATGGCCGAATCCTCACGCACATCACTGCGCCCCGACATCCACTGTATGCCGAATGCGCTCAGCACGGCGAAGACCAGGGCCGAAATGATGGGGTTGAGCCCGAGGTACACGCCCAGTCCGATGCCGCCAAACGAGGCGTGAGTGATGCCGCCGCTGATGAACACAAGGCGGCGTGTCACGATATAGGTGCCGACAAAGCCACACACGATACTGGCAAGAAGTGCACCGATGATGGCATTTTGAAAGAATGTATATTCGAAGATAGACATGACTGTAACTATGTGTTTGGCGGGTCGCAAAGAAGCGCTCGCCGTATGTAAACATGAAAAGACGTATGGAGGCGCTCACGAGACAAATCCGATGACCTCATCCTTGAGGGCATTGGGCAGGGCGATGCCGCGTAGGGTGAGGCTCCGCCACCACCCTTTCACCTCGTCGGGACGCATCGTGTAGAGCACATCGCTGAACTCACCGACCTCCTCGTCGGTATAGTCGTCGGCATCGCGGCCCGCAAAGCGGTCGAGTTCCTCGTCGTCATAATATTCTATCTCGCGCGTGGCGGCTTCCATCATACACTCCTGCTCGCACTTGTCGTCGGATCCGGTGCAGGTAGAACAGGTGGCGGCGGTACGCACCACCTCTTCGGCGCCGCCTCCGTTTTTGCGCGAAGACCACCATCCGAGCAAGGCCGAAAACAGGCCGAGGGCAACGAGGGCTATCAATAAAGGTACCATAACTTAATTTTGAACACCTACTTACTGTTTGGGGGAGTAACAGGCAGGTCGATATGAAATCCCGCCCGAGAGAGATCGTCCCAGAAACGGGGGTAAGACTTTGACACGACACGGGGCTCATTGATACACAAGCCGGGATAGGTGATGACCGCCGGCGCAAAGGACATGGCCATACGGTGGTCATCGAAGGTGTCGATACCCCCCACGGACATCACGTACGGCTCGCACTGACTGCCATTCCACACAAGCGCATCGTCTTCCTCCTGCACCACAAAACCCAATTTGTGCAGTTCGCTTTCAAGAGCCGCCAGACGGTCGGTCTCCTTGATGCGCAGACTGGCAAGTCCGGTGAAGCGGAAGGGTATGCCACGCAGGGCGCAGGTCACGGCCAGCGGTTGGGCCAGGTCGGGCGCACTCACAAAGTCATACTCCATGTGCGACAACATGCAGGGTTGCTTGCGCAGTACGACCGCACCGTCGGCAGCGAAATGGGTTTTCACGCCAAGTAGCGAGAAGAGGTAGCGCGACACGGAGTCGCCCTGCTTCGAACCATCTGACAGTCCGCGAAGCGTGACCGACGACTCCATATCGTCTGTCAAGGCCAATATCTCGTACCAAAAGGCAGCAGCACTCCAGTCGCTCTCTATCGTATACGGAAGCGGAGTGTAGGGCTTTTGCGTCACGGTGATGGTGTCGGTATCGGTCCAGTCGGCCTCTGCCCCGTACATCCGCATCATCCATAGGGTGAGGTCGATGTACGGACGCGACACCAGTTCGCCGGTCATGTGGAGTTCCAGTCCGCCGTCAAGCGTCGGGGCAATCATGAGCAGGGCCGAGATATACTGCGAACTGACATTGCCGGCTATCTCCAACCGACCACCCGAAAGCCGGCGGCCTCTGATCAGGAGCGGCGGATAACCGTCCTCACCCAAGTAGGTGATGTCGGCTCCGAGATAGCGCAAGGCCTCAACAAGTGCGCCGATAGGTCGACACTGCATGCGGTCATTGCCCATAAGCACATGCTCGCCCTGAGTGGCGGCGAAATAAGCGGTAAGGAAACGCATGGAAGTACCTCCTCCCCTAACGTCAACAGTCGTGGGAAGGTCTTCGAGTGCCCGCACCATGACCTTCGTGTCGTCACAGTCGGAGAGATGACTCGGACGCACATCGCCTCCAGCCAGAGCACTGATGATAAGTGCACGGTTGCTGATACTCTTCGACGGGGGCAGGGCCACGTCGGCATGGATGGTTGGGGGTGCCGTGATTTGGTACTGCATAATATTGCAAAGTTACGGAAAAAACAGAAACGTACAAAAATGTTGGCAAAGTATGACATGCGTTCACATTGTTTTAGACGCGCACCGGTGGCCGGGTATGGTGTTTTTTCCGTAACTTTGCATTGACGTATGCAACGATGCACCCCTCCCGAACGGAATACCAAAACATTTTCACCTATACAATGACAAATTTACTCCAACGAAATGCCCTCGCCGGCGCATTCCTGCTGCTGGCCCTATGTGCAAGCGCACAAGGCCCAAACAACACAGGCACGTACTACTCTACTGCCGACGGCAAGAAGGGCAGTGCGCTCAAGACGGCACTGGCCTCCATCATCAACGAACACGAGACACTCAGTTACAAGTCGCTGTGGACCTACTTCCGCACTACGGACGTCCGCGCCGACGGCAAGGTGTGGGACATGTATTCCGGCACCACCAATTTCACCTTCGGTACCGACCAGGCCGGCAACTACAAACAAGAGGGCGACGTGTACAACCGCGAGCACTCGTTCCCCAAAAGTTGGTTTAGCGACAAAGCCCCGATGAACTCCGACCTAATGCACATCGTGCCGACCGACGGATATGTCAACAACCGACGCAGCAACTACCCCTTCGGCGAGACCAACAATCCTACCTACGAGTCAAACGGTGGCTTCAGCAAACTGGGCCCCAACTGTACCGACGGCTACACGGGTACCGTATTTGAACCCAACGACGAGTACAAGGGCGACTTCGCACGCATCTACTTCTATATGGTGACGTGCTACGAGAGCAACGTCAGCACTTGGTCGTGCGACATGCTGGCCGGCAACAAGTATCCGGCATTCAAGGACTGGGCCCTCCAGTTGCTGCTCAAGTGGGCCAAGGAAGACCCCGTAAGCGAAAAGGAGATCAACCGCAACAAGGCGGTCTATGAGTCGCAAGGCAACCGCAATCCCTTCGTCGACTATCCCGGACTGGAGCAATACGTCTGGGGCGACCTGACCACCACCGCTTTCTCCTACGACAACTACGGCAACCCGACCGCCATCAAGGAGACCGTGACCACTCCGGCTACTGTCGACGTATACACCACGACAGGCGTGAAGGTACGCTCGGGCGTTGACCGCCGTCAGGCCGTCGACGGACTGGGACACGGCGTATATATCGTCGGGGGCAAGAAGGTGATGCACTAAGGCACACTATAGTACACAAAGATAGCACTGTAGGTGGTGCGCCAATACGCCACCCCACCTACAGACACAAAAAGAAGAGAGACCTCACGGTGGCACAAGTCCAACTGTGAGGTCTCTCTTTTTATCGTATCTGTTGACCAGAGAACTACTTGGCGTAAGCCACCGAGCGGGTCTCGCGGATAACGGTGATCTTCACCTGTCCGGGATAGGTCATCTCGTTCTGTATCTTGTCTGCAATCTCGCCCGAGAGTGCCTCGCTCTCCTTGTCGTCCATCTTGTCGGCACCGACAATGACACGGAGTTCACGACCGGCCTGTATAGCGTAGGTCTTGGTGACACCAGGGTAGGACATGGCGATAGCCTCCAAGTCGTTGAGACGCTTGATATAGGCTTCCACAATCTCGCGACGGGCACCGGGACGGGCGCCGGAGATAGCATCGCACACCTGCACGATGGGAGCGAGAAGCGTGTTCATCTCCATCTCGTCGTGGTGGGCACCGATGGCGTTGCAGATATCGGGTTTCTCCTTGTACTTCTCGGCAATCTTTGCACCGTAGAGAGCGTGGGGCAGTTCGCTTTCCTCATCGGGCACCTTGCCGATATCGTGGAGCAGACCGGCACGCTTGGCCTTCTTGGGATTGAGTCCGAGTTCGGAAGCCATGACAGCACAGAGGTTGGCTGTCTCGCGGGCATGCTGCAGAAGGTTCTGTCCGTAGGAAGAGCGATACTTCATCTTACCGATGATACGGATGAGTTCGGGGTGGAGTCCGTGTATTCCGAGGTCGATGGCCGTACGCTTGCCGGTCTCCACAATCTCGTTGTCGAGCTGCTTCTTGACCTTGGCCACCACTTCCTCAATACGGGCAGGGTGTATACGACCGTCGGCCACAAGCTGATGGAGCGCCAAGCGGCATACCTCACGGCGCACAGGGTCGAAGGCAGAGATGACGATGGCCTCGGGTGTGTCGTCTACCACGATTTCCACGCCAGTAGCGGCTTCAAGGGCACGGATGTTGCGACCCTCACGACCGATGATACGGCCCTTCACCTCGTCGTTGTCGATATGGAACACACTGACGGAGTTTTCGATGGCCGTCTCGGTAGCCACACGCTGTATGGTCTGGATGACAATCTTCTTGGCTTGGGTGTTGGCGTTGAGTTTGGCCTCGTCGATGATCTCGTTGACGTAGGAAGCGGCATCGGCCTTGGCCTCGTCCTTGAGACTCTCCACAAGACGGTTTTTGGCTTCTTCAGCACTGAGACCGGAGAGTTCCTCCAGTTTCTCGCGCTCACGGCTTTGCATCTTTTCGAGTTCCTCCTGCTTGATGGCAAGGAGTTTTTTCTCATTGTCGATGCGCTGCTGGCCCTGCTCTACTTCCTGCTTGCGGCGTCCGAGTTCTTCCTGGCGTTGATTGAGCGAGATTTCACGCTGCTTGAGGCGGTTTTCGCTCTGCTGTATCTTCTGGTTGCGTGCCTGTACCTCCTTTTCGAGTTCAGCCTTCTTGCTGAGGAACTTTTCCTTCACCTCCAGCAGTTTTTTCTCTTTGATCACACTTGCCTCCTTGTCGGCGGCAGCGACCATCTCATTGTATTTCCCCTTGATCAGGTAGCGGAAAATGGCGAAGCCACCCAATGCTCCCAGCACGAGGGCGACAATAGCCACGACGAGTGTCAGTATTATGTCCATTTGATGTTGTTGTATTTAAAATAATGTATGGTAAATGATATTCTCTTTCTCACTTTTGTCTTTTGCATGACAACCGTTTCATGGCATCCTTTTCTTCATGGCAACCTGCCGCTCAGCGCTTGAGGGCATCTTCGATTTCTGAAGTCAACTTGTCGAGAATATCATCGTAGGGGCGGGTATCATTGCGCTGCGCCTCACGTTCATAGCGCAGGGCTATCTCAATGAGGGCCATATACAACAATTCCCTGTCACTCTTGACGCCCTTGAAATAGGAGGCGTAGGAGTTGACAGTATTGGTGATGAGTCGGGCGGCGTCACGATAAAGCGGTTCTTCCTCGGGCAATACATTGACGGGGAAGTCGGTATCGTAGACGTGCAGCCGTATCTGCAGTTTCTCTTGTTTTTCTTCAGCCATGGGCAGGGTGCGGTTGGGATTTTACTGCTCACTGACCAGTGTGATGCACTTGTCGACATCACGGATGAGTTTGGCCAGTCTCCGGCGGGCCGATTCTCGGTCGCCGTCGGATATCTCAAGCATGCGGGCTGTCATAAGACCGTCGTATTCGCTTTTTGCCTTCTGCAGTTGAGCCTTGGTCTGTGCCAACTCTTCTTCCTGCTCCCGGACCTTTGTCTGTAGGCTACGGCACTCCTCACGCAGTTCTTCGTACTGGAGTATCATCTGCCTGACCCGCGTGGAAAAAAGGTCTATCTTCTTGGCGTTAGCGTCCATTGCGGTCTGTATATATGGGTTACAAAATTAGCGGAATTTCTCGGGAATTCCAAATCGGACAACATTTATTTTGCAAGAATATGCATTAATGACGGTGAAAGATTTCAAAAAAACAAGCCGTAAATTATACCGCCATATTTTTCACCGTCACTCGGCACGCCCGACAGCAGCAAGCCTGCCGCAGCCGGCGTGCGCGGCACTATTTCTTGCTCTTGTCGTCGTCATCGGCCTTGCGCGGCTCCTTCTTGGCCAGCATGACCACCTGGTAGACAAAACCGGTAATCCATGCCTGCGAAAAACCGAGACGCTTGGCGTAGGTACGCACACTGACAATGGTCTTCATCACGCCCATATCGGTGTAGTCGTTCTTGTTGAAGATGTCTGACACGGTCTTCTCGGTCATGCTATACAGGGCTTTCTTGAAGAAGGAGGGCAGACGCAACTTGAACTTCATCAAGTTGGTCATCAGCATCATCAAGTCTTGGGTGAAACCCTGGAACTGCACGAGGTATACCTGTATATCCTGCATCTTGCGACAGTTCTTGCGCAGGCTCTGGTCTATCTCCTTGAAGAAGTTGTCATCGGTACCGTAAAGGTCTTTGAGCATCTTCTTGCAATGGGCTTTCTCCCCTACTCCAAGTTTGTTGTTGACGGTCGGCACATGCAGTGTCTGCTTGAACACACGCAGGTCGGGCAGTGCCGCAAGATTGGTGATACCGAGATTGGCTGCCATAGAAGCCTGGAAGTATACGCGCACAAGGTTCATATAGTCTTCCATGCCGCCTATCTTGACCTCTTCAGCCTTACGGCCAAAGATTTTTGAAAATATTCCCATTGTAGTTGTTGTTCGTGATAAATTATTGTTGCAAATTTACAACTATTTATCCAATAAGCAGGTATCCAAAATTATTTTTATAAGTAGGTATTCAAAATTATCCGCCTCTTATCCGCCATTTACCTGCCTTGTGTCAGTATTCGGCCTTGCAGACTCGAGTATTCGGGCCGAATACTGCAGTAGTCGAGCCCGAATACTCCTGTCGTTTGGGCCGAATACCAGAGTATGCAAGGCCGAATACTCGAGTCTTTCGGCCCGAATACTCCCACAAAGCACTTCCGACGGAAAAACAGGCGGGACGAGAAACCGCAGAAAGACGGGCCTTGAAGACACGTTCTAAAAAAATAATCGGGAGAAGCAAAAATATGAACTATCGGACAAAAATTCTAAAGGTGTATAGGTGCAATTCGGCGAAATTACCTAACTTTGCATAAGTTAGGATAAATTAGGACGCACCTTGACCATTGAAGGGATGCGCCGCCTCACACAAAAAGACGAACACCATCTTTAGAACCACCACAAAATTATGAAGGGCATCGTTCTCGCCGGAGGTTCCGGCACCAGATTGTATCCAATCACCAAAGGCATCAGCAAACAACTGATACCCATCTTCGACAAACCCATGGTTTACTATCCGGTATCGGTACTCATGTTGGCCGGTATCCGTGACATCCTCATCATATCGACACCGCAAGATCTGCCTGCCTTCCGCAGACTGCTGGGCGACGGCTCTGACTACGGCGTACACTTCGAGTATGCCGAGCAACCCACACCCGGCGGACTGGCACAGGCATTCCTCATCGGAGAGTCGTTCATCGGCGACGACGACGTGTGTCTCGTGCTGGGCGACAACATCTTCTACGGAGCCGGATTCACCGCCATGCTCCGCGAGAGCGTACACACCGTGGAGGAGCAAGGCGAGGCCGTCATCTTCGGCTACTACGTCAACGACCCCGAGCGATATGGCGTGGCCGAGTTCGACAATGACGGCAACTGCCTCAGTATAGAAGAAAAGCCTGCCGAGCCCAAGAGCAACTACGCCGTGGTGGGTCTCTACTTCTACCCCAACAGCGTGGTGGACATCGCCAAAGACATCAAGCCCAGCAAGCGAGGCGAACTGGAGATCACCAGCGTCAACCAGGAATACCTGCGCCGCAAATGTCTCAAGGTGCAGACTCTGCAGCGCGGATTTGCATGGCTCGACACCGGTACGCACGACAGTCTGTCGGAAGCCAGCACCTTCATTGAGGTCATCGAGAAACGCCAAGGACAGAAGATCGCCTGCCTGGAGGAGATCGCCTTCCGCAAGGGATGGATAGACCGCGAACAACTCATCGCCTCTGCCACCCCGATGGCCAAGAACGGCTACGGACAGTATCTGCTCGACCTGGCCAACGGCAAGCACTAAGGCGGGCTTCCCCCTTTGCCCGATGCCACTCTGCACACGAATACCTACGGAATACGAAGAAATACATCCATCATCAACAAATAAAATGGAAGACAACAACAAACAGGGACTCTACACCGTCCAAGACGAACAGGAAGAAAACAGTTCTTTTGACCTGCGAGTCGTCTACACCGCCCTTTTGCTCAACTGGAAATGGTTTGTTCTCTCACTCATCATCTGTTTGGGAGCCGCAGCCGTCTACCTCAGATACGCCACGCCCGTCTACCAACTGTCGGCCAAGATGCTTATCAAGGATGAAGACCAAGGTTCACGCCGCAGCAAGTCTGTGATGTCATCGAGCAACCTCGGTATCATCTCCAACTCAACCGGTATCGACAACGAGATCGAGATCCTGCAGTCGAAGCGACTCGCTGAGCAGGCCGTACGCGACCTCAAACTCTACGTGTCGTACAAACTCGAAGGACGCGTCAAGGATCAGTCCATATACAAGACACAACCCATCAGCGTAGACATCGATCCGGCCCACCTCGAAGCCCTTGAAGCACCCGTCAACCTTGAGATTGTCCGAAACGGCAATACCTATAAGGTGACCGGCGACTACACTGCCACGGCCAAAAATACCGGCGAGACTACCCGCTACGCCATCAACAAGTCGATAGACCGCCTGCCGGCTGCCATCAACACCCGTGCCGGTATCCTCACCCTCACCGCCAACACGATGACACCACTCACCGAAGGCCGCGCACTGAAGGTGAGCATCATCGCCCCGCGCTATGTTGCCGGACGCTATGCCGGCGCCATGTCGGTGTCACAGTCGTCGAAGAGCACCAGCATCGCACAGATGATCATCAACGACGACCTGCCCCAACGCGGTTCCGACTATCTCAAGCAAATCGTCATCTGCTACAACCGACAGGCCAACGAGGACAAGAACGAGATTGCCCGCCTCACCGAGGAGTTCATCAACGGACGTCTGGAGAAGATTAACGCCGAACTGGGTGACACCGAAGGCAAACTCGAGTCGTACAAGCGCCGCAACAATATCGTGGGCGAAAACCTCAACTCGGCACAGGCCATGCAGAACCAAGACCAGTTCAGCCAGCGTCTGGCCGAAGCCAACACGCAGATACAACTTCTGCAAAGCATCAGCGAGTATATGAACGAACCGGGCAACCGCTACCAGCCCCTGCCCTCCAACGTAGGACTGAGCGATGCCTCGGCCAACTCGCTCATCAACAAGTACAACGACATCGTCATGGAGCGCAACCGTATACTGCGTAGCGCCAGCGAGAGCAGCCCCTCCGTCACCCCGCTGACCGCACAACTCGACGACCTGACCAACGGCATTCGCCGTGCCCTCAACCAGTCGAGACGCAGCATGGAAATACAGCGCAACAGCGTATCACAGCAGTTTGGCAAGTATAGCGGACAGGTATCGGCCAACCCCGAACAGGAACGTATGCTCACCCAGATCGGGCGTCAGCAGGACGTGAAGTCGGGCCTCTACCTCATGCTGCTGCAGAAACGTGAGGAGAACTCCATCTCCCTTGCCGCCACCGCCGACAAAGGCAAACTCATCGACGATCCCGCCTTCGCAGGCAAGATCAGCCCGAAGGAGGCCATCATCATGGGTGCCGCCCTCGCCATTGCCTTGGTACTGCCTATCGTCATCATCGTCCTCGCCAGCATCTTCCGTTACCGCATTGAGGGACACGACGACGTGGCCAAACTCACCTCCATACCCATCGTGGCCGATGTGGCCGTGGCCAGCGAAGCCGCCAAGACCAAGGCCGACATCGTGGTACACGAGAACCAAAACAACCAGATGGAGGAAATCTTCCGCTCACTCCGTACCAACGTGCAGTTCATGCTCAAGGACGACGAGAACGTCATCATGTTCACCTCAAGCACATCGGGAGAAGGCAAGACATTCACCGCGGCCAACCTCGCCGTAAGTTTCGCCCTGCTCGACAAGAAGGTCATCCTCCTCGGACTCGACATACGCAAACCGCGTCTGGCCGAACTCTTTGAGATCAACGACCACCATCACGGTATCACCCCGCTGCTCACCCTCACCGACCCCACCGAAGAGGAGATACGCTCACAGATTATCCCCTCGGGCATCAACAACAACCTCGACCTGCTCATGGCCGGACCGATACCGCCCAACCCGACGGAACTGATTGCCCGCAAGTCGCTCGACGAGATTATCGCACACCTGAGAAAGACCTACGACTACATCCTCATCGACACCGCCCCGGTAGGACTGGTGAGCGACACCATCCACATCGGCCGCGTGGCCGACCTCACCGTCTACGTCTGCCGCGCCGACTTCACCGCCAAGAGCAGTTTCGGACTCATCAATGCTCTCAACGACGAGAAGAAACTGCCCAACATGAGCATCGTCATCAATGGTATCGACATGTCGAAGAAGAAGTACGGCTACTACTACGGCTACGGCAAGTACGGACGCTATGGTCGCTACGGCTCGTATACCTACGGCGGACACTACGGCTACGGCTACGGTTACGGCACTTATCAAAACAGTCACTACGGTGACAAGAATGACACATCGGTAAAACAATAAAAGAAAATGATAATAGCAGTAGATTTCGACGGCACCATCGTCGAACATCGCTACCCCGAAATAGGTCGGGAGATACCCTTCGCCACTGACACCCTGCGCATGCTCGCTGCAGAGCAGCACAAACTGATTTTGTGGAGCGTGCGCGAAGGCAAACTCCTCGACGATGCTGTAGCCTGGTGCAAGGAACGCGGCGTGACCTTCTACGCCGTCAACAAGGATTTTCCTGAAGAAAAAGCGGAGTACAACAACCATTTTTCCCGCAAGATCAAGGCCGACCTCTTCATCGACGACCGCAACATCGGCGGTCTGCCCGACTGGGGCCAGATCTATCGCATGATACACGACGGCAAGACTTTCGCCGACCTGTTGGCCGAAGACCGCCGCTCACGCATCGATAGCCAGCCGCCAAAGAAGAAAGGCTGGTGGCCGTTCTGAAAGCGCACGGTCAAGAGCACAGGCCATAAATATAGCGTAGGGGCTGAAGCGACAATCGTCACTTCAGCCCCTACGCTTTTCCGTTCGTCCCTAAGGAACCGTTAGCCTACGCCTCGCCCTCCTGCGAGTGCACGAGTCGGCAACTGTCCATGTCCTTGTTACCGTTGAGATAATCGCGGGCGGCCATACGTTTCTTGCCGGGGGCCTGCAGTTCGAGGATTTCCAGCCACTCGTCAGCGGTGGCCACATAGAGATGTCCATGCTCGGTAGACAGTGTTCCGGTGACGCTATCGGTGGGGCGTCCCGTCTGCAGGGTCTTGAATATCTTCAGTACTGCCACCCGGCCGGCTGCATCGACAAGATGGGTCCATGTGCCGGGATAGGGACTCAGACCGCGCACAAAGTCGTGCACACGCTTGGCCGTCAGCGTCCAGTCTATCTCACAAGTCTCCTTGAATATCTTCGGAGCGGCATGCAGTACACCCTCCTCCGCTTGCGGCTGCGACGGCACTTGTCCGTCGGTAGCAATGACAGCATCCACCGTTTCCTGGCAGATGTCTGCGCCCAAGTGCATCAGACCGTCGTAGACATATTCGGCATCGGCCTCTTCGGGTATGGCAAACCGCTTCTGCATGATGATACGGCCTGTGTCGATGTCGTGGTCGAGGAAGAAGGTGGTCACACCCGTTTCCTGCTCACCATTGATGATGGCCCAGTTGATAGGAGCCGCACCACGGTACTGCGGCAGCAAGGCAGCATGCACATTGAACGTGCCATACTCGGGCATCGCCCACACCACCTCAGGCAACATACGGAAGGCCACGACCACCTGCAGTCCTGCCTTGTAGGACGCCAGTTGCTCGATAAACTCCGGATCCTTCATCTTCACCGGCTGCAACACGGGAAGTCCCACACTCAGGGCATACTCCTTCACGGCCGATGCCCGGAGCACCGACCCGTGACGGCCGACAGGTTTGTCGGGTTGGGTCACGACGGCCACCACATTGTAGCCACCCTCCACGAGCCGTTGCAATGACTCTACGGCAAACTCGGGAGTACCCATAAACACAATACGTAAATCTTTCTTTTCCATCTGATTGTTTTTATTTCTTTTACTTCACCACCTTAATGCGGGCAAACTTGAGGAGCAACTGTTTGATGCCGACATTTTGGAACTGTACCGTTGCCTTTTCGTTCTCTCCTACCCCTTCGGTGCGTATCACCGTACCGCGACCAAACCGCTGGTGCTCGATGACCGTTCCGGGCAACAAAGACCCTGATGCGGAAGCCTTCTGTGGGCGCGACGGCGGGGCGGAAGGCGTGAAGGCAGGTTTGCGCGAAGGTGTCTCGGCAGGACGGGGTGATAGGGTCGTACTCCTTGAGAAACGCGATGCATACGCACTTCCCCGTGCGCTTGACTGACTGCGCGCCCCGAAAGCGAGGTCGGCTTCTTGGTAGTCGAGCAGACTGGGGTCGATGTCACGGACAAAACGGCTCGGGGAATTGAACGACATGTTGCCGTACATATAGCGGTTCTTGGCACATGTGAGGTAACAATGCTTCTCGGCACGCGTGATGGCGACATAGAGCAAGCGACGTTCCTCTTCCAACTCGCGTGGCGAACCGAGCGAGCGCTGTCCGGGAAAGATATTTTCCTCAAGTCCCACGACAAAGACCGTAGGAAACTCCAGACCTTTCGAGGCATGCACCGTCATCAGCGAGATACGGCCACCGGCCATTTCCTCCTTGTCGGAATCCTGGTCAGTGAGCAGGGCGGTCTCCTGGATGAAGAACGTCAGACGCACCTCATCGGTCTGCCCCTCCTCATTTTTTGTGTCGACAAAATCACGGAGCGACGACTCAAACTCACCCAAGTTTTCTTGCCGCGCCTGTCCTTCGGGCGTATTGTCGGCCATCAGATCGGCCTGTATGCCCGACTGCAGGAGTATGCGTGTACCGAGCGTGTAGGCATCGGCACTGTCGCGGTCGGCGATAAACGAGGAGACAAGCGCATGGAAGGCCTGCAGTTTGGCCGCTGTGCCCTTGTTGACCGACAAGCCGTAGGCCGCCGGTTGCTCCAGCACCGACCAGATGCTGACATTCGACTGGTGGGCAGCCTCGCGGAGTTTGTTGACAGTGGTCTGCCCGATACCGCGTGCCGGATAGTTGATGATACGGAGCAGGGCCTCCTCATCGTCAGGATTGACCACCAAACGGAAGTAGGCCAGGATATCCTTGATTTCCTTGCGCTGATAGAAACTCAGTCCGCCATAGATGCGGTAGGGCATGGACTGGCGGCGCAGTTCCTCCTCGAAATTACGGCTTTGCGCATTGGTACGGTAGAGGATGCAGAAATCACCATACTCACATTTCTCTTTGGCCCGCAACCGCTGGATATCCTTGCATACGACGGCGGCCTCCTCCCGGTCGGAGAAGGTCTGACGGAAAACGATGCGATCGCCGCACTCGTTCTCGCTAAAGGTATGCTTGGGTATTTGTCGTTGGTTGTGGGCGATAAGACTGTTGGCCGCCTTGACGATAGACTGCGTACTACGGTAGTTCTGTTCCAGTTTGAAAGTACGGAACTTGCCGAAAGCCTTCTCGAAGTCGAGCATATTGTCAATATTGGCTCCACGGAAAGCATAGATGCTCTGCGCATCGTCGCCCACGACACAGAGTTGACGGCGACGGGCGGTGAGTTGTTGTACGATACGCTGCTGCACAAAGTTGGTATCCTGATACTCGTCGACAAGCACATAGGCAAACCGCTCCTGGTACTTGTCGCAAATGTCGGGATGGTCGCGGAAGAGATGGTAGGTCATCACGAGCAGATCGTCGAAGTCCATCGCATTGGCGGCACGGCATCGCATATTGTAGAGACGGTAGATGTCACCCATCTTCGGTGTGCGGTCGTACTTGTCGCGCTCTACCAGGGCTGAGGACTGGAAATAACCGTCAGGGCCGATAAGATGGTTTTTCGCCATGCTGATCTTGCCATGTACAGAGGCGGGCTTATAGATTTTCTCGTCGAGTGCCAGTTCCTTGACGATAGCCTTGATCAGCGACCGAGAATCGTTCTCGTCGTAGATGGTGAAATTGCTGTCGTAACCTATCGTGGCTGCCTCGACACGGAGAATGCGTGAAAAGACGGAATGGAAGGTGCCCATATTGAGCCGCAGGGCGGTATCGTGACCGACAAGCATGCCTATACGCTCCTTCATCTCGCGTGCCGCCTTGTTGGTGAACGTGAGGGCAAGAATACTCCACGGAGTCATGCCCTGCTGCAAGAGGTAAGCAATCTTGTAGGTGAGGACACGCGTCTTTCCAGAACCGGCACCGGCAATGACCATCTGCGGTCCATCGCAGTAGGCCACCGCTTCCTGCTGACTGGCGTTGAGGTCGGCAAAAAGGTCTTTCATGAGAATATACAGGTGAGTTGGCTATTATTTTTTCTGGCGATGATATACGCCACCCGCTGCAGAATCGGGATTGATGTCCTCACCCTCTTTGGGGAAGGTAGGAATGAACTTCATCTCGTGCTGGATGACCATCTGTCGCTTGCGCATATAGGCACTCGGGTTCTGACTGTCGTACTTCCTCGGGTTGGGCAGCGTGGCAGCCACAAGTGCACACTCGGCACGCGACAGTTCGGCGGCCGTCTTGCCGAAATGATACTCGGCTACGGCATCGGCTCCATAGATACCGTCGCCCATCTCGATAGAGTTGAGGTAGACCTCCATAATGCGCTGCTTGCTCCACATCAGTTCGATGAGAGCGGTAAAGTACACTTCAAATCCCTTGCGTGTCCAACTGCGTCCGGGCCAGAGAAAGACGTTCTTGGCCGTCTGCTGCGAAATGGTGCTGGCTCCAAGTTTGCGCTTGCCGCCCTTGGCATTGCGCTTGGCCGCCTTCTCGATGGCATCGAAGTCGAACCCGTGGTGGAGCAGGAAGCGCTGGTCCTCACTGGCCATGACCGCTACGGGCAGATGGGGCGAGATATTGTCGAGCGACACCCAGTGATGGTGCATCCTGATACTCTCCCCTGCCCCCACCTGTTGAAAACAGCGGATGACCATGAGCGGAGTGACATAGACGGGCATGAAGCGATAGAGCACAACGGCAAGAATGGTAGTACTAAAAAAAAGGGCTGCGGCCCAGCGTACGATTCTGAAGACAAGTTTCATGATGTTTTGTAACAAGTAAGAAAAAAACGACAAAACAGAAAAAACGACAAGGGAGGTCATCGGCATCTGTCGGGGATACCGGTGACCTCCTGTAAAGGTTTCAGTCAATAAGCGCAACCTTGCACTCCGATTACTGCAGAGTACCGTTGTTGGCTGCGTTGACCATATCCTGGCTGGCGTAGAGATAAACCTCAACGCGACGGTTCTGCTGACGGCCTGCAGCGGTGCTGTTGTCGGCTACTGGCTCGGCGCTACCCTTACCAGTGATGTTCTGGAACTGGCTGGAAGCCACTCCACAACTCTGGAGATAGGTCACAACGCTCTGTGCGCGTGCATTGCTCAAAGGGATGTTGATGCCATCGTTACCCGTAGAGTCGGTGTGTCCGTATACGTCTACATGGCAATCGGTGTTGTTCTTCAGTACGGTGGCAAACTTGGCCAGGTCGGTCTTGGAAGTAGAGTTGAGGTCTGACTTGTTAGTAGCAAACAGAATACCAGAGTCGAAAGTCACCTTCACGGCCGTCAGACCATTGGCGTCGGTCACCTCTTCTACAGTAGCGTTCTGTACCTGCTGCTTGGCCTGCTCAGCCACCTTGTCCATGTGGCGGCCGATGATGGCACCTGTACCTGCACCTACAGCACCGCCGATAGCAGCACCTACTGCTGTGTTGCCGGCTATCTTACCGATGATGCCACCGAGAACGGTTCCGGCACCAGTACCGATGAGTGCGCCTGTACCCTGCTTGGTGGAGCAACTGAATACGGTGAGAAGGCACATCGCCAAAGTCAAGATCTTGAATTTCTTCATAGTTTTGATATTTTTTCTTCTGTTGTGATTGTTATACATGACTGGTATCGACCTACCCCAACGGCAGGCTATACACGTCTGCAAAGATAATTTATTTTTTTCGCTTTATCCCGCTATGGGATCGTTTTTTTGTCGTTCCGACCAAAATTGCAGTCGGAACGACAATCTGCCTATTCGTAGCGGATGGCCTCAATCGGGTCGAGTTTGGCGGCTTTCTTGGCCGGATACCAACCGAAGAACACACCAGTGAACGTACATACTGCGAAACTCATGATGATGCTCCACGGCTGGATGTAGATGGGCCAGTGGGCGATGAATTTCACCGCATAGGACGCTCCGACACCCAATAGCACACCGATGATACCGCCGGTGACACTGAGGAGGATGGCCTCGATAAGAAACTGGCTGAGGATATCGATGCCGCGTGCGCCGACACTCATACGAAGACCGATCTCACGGGTACGCTCGGTGACACTCACATACATGATGTTCATGATACCGATACCGCCGACGATGAGCGAGATACCGGCCACACAACCCAGCAGGATGGTCATCATGTCGGTGGTGGAATTCATCATCGAAGCCAATTCTTCCTGCGAGCGGATATTGAAGTCGTCGCTATCGCCCTCACTGTCTTCGGTCGCATCCTTGAGTTTGTGGGTACGGCGGAGGATGGTGGTGATTTCCTCAATGGCATTCTCGGTGACATCCTCGGTGATGGCAGAGCAGGTGAGTCCGCCGAGATAGGTCTGTGCAAGAATACGCTTCATCACCGTGGTGTAGGGAGCAAGGGCGAGGTCGTCCTGGTCCATACCCATAGAGTTGTAACCCTTCTTCTTCAGCACGCCGACCACACGGAAGGGAATGGAGTTGAAACGTACCACCTTGCCCACGGGATCAGACCCGTCGGGGAAAAGGTTGTCGACGATGGTCTGTCCGAGGATACACACCTTGGCACTCGACTTGATGTCGGCATCGGTGAACATCTCGCCCTCGGACACCGAGAGTTGGCGGATGTCGAGATAGTCCTGGTTGACACCGTAGATGCTCGACGGCGTGTTGTTGTTGCCGTAAATCCACTGGCCGCTGCTGTTCACCGTAGGACTGATGCCCTTGATATAGTTGCACTCGTCCTTGAGCGTAGTATAGTCGGTCAGTTTGAGGGTCTCCATCGACGACGCATCCTGACGCACGCCGCCGGGTCCACGGTCTTCACCCGGAGAAATCATGATCATGTTCGAACCCATCTCGGCGATATTGGCCTGGATGCTTTTCTTCGAACCCTGTCCGATGGCAAGCATCGTGATGACCGATGCTACACCGATGATGATACCGAGTGCCGTGAGAAACGACCGCATCTTGTTGGCCCCGATAGCACGGAGGGCTATTTTGAGAAGATTGCTATAGTTCATCTGTTCTTGTTGAAAGGGATTGTTTTAAGGCAAGCGCCTACTGCACATCATTCGTCGGTATTGGGAGGCAACGCTGCCAGTCCGTCGGCCGCCGAGAGTATGTTTTTGTTGTACTCGTCGCTGATGACGTGTCCGTCGCGCAGCATGATGTTGCGCGAGGAGTAGTTGGCGATGTCGGGGTTGTGGGTCACGAAGATGATGGTACGTCCGGCCGCATGCAGTTTCTGGAAGAGTACCAGTATCTCAAACGAGGTGCGGGTATCGAGGTTACCGGTGGCCTCATCTGCCAAAATGACGGCAGGATTGTTGACCAAGGCACGGGCGATAGCCACACGCTGCATCTGGCCGCCCGACATCTGGTTGGACTTGTGATAGAGTCGACTGCCCAATCCGACAGCCTTCAGCGCCTCGACAGCACGGTCGAAACGCTCCTTGGCACTCACGTCGGCATTGTACATGAGCGGCAGTTCCACGTTCTCCACGCTGGTGGTCTTCGGCAGAAGGTTGTAGTTCTGGAAGATGAAACCGATCTTGCGGTTGCGCAACACGGCGCGCTGCGACTTGGACATGGTTCTGACAGAAGTGCCATCGAGGTAGTATTCGCCGCTCGACGGCGTGTCGAGACAACCCAACTGGTTGAGCAAGGTAGACTTGCCCGATCCCGACTTACCCATGATGGTAACAAACTCACCCTCGTAGATCTTGAACGAGACACCGCGCAGGGCGTGTACCGTCTCGTCGCCGACGAGGAAGTCGCGCTTGACGTCCTGAAGTTCTATGACTACTTTCTTTTCCATGACAAAACTCAGGTTACGTTGTGCTTATTTCTTCTTGTTCTTTCCCGGATGGCCTGGCTGGAAGGGACTGCTTTCGCTGCTGCCGCTGGCATCGGCCTCCTCTTCGGTAGCCTCAGAGACGACATTGAGACCGGTGATAACCGATGTGCCGGAGGTGACACCGCTGAGAATTTCGGTGTGTGTACCGTCGGTCATACCGATATTGACGCTATGGGCTACAATGCGGTTGCCATCAAGCGTCCACACCTTGTTCTTGCCGTTGCAGTCTACGATCTTCATCTTGCCCACAGTCTCCTTGGTCGGGGTGTAACGCAGTGCCTTGCTGGGTACGCTGAGCACGTTCTTACGCTCGGCGGTGTAGATGGTGACACTGGCAGTAAGACCCGGTTTGAGTTTCATGTCTGCATTGGGAGCAGAGATGACCACCTCGTAGGTCACGACGTTGTTGGTCGTAGTGGCTTCCTGACGCACCTGGGTGACAGTACCCTCAAAGGTATCGTCGGGATAAGCATCGACGGTGAAGGTCACACGCTCACCGTTCTTCACGTCGCCTATGTCAGCCTCGTCGACATCGGCAACAACCTGCATATTGGTCAGGTCTTGTGCGATGGTGAACAGTTCAGGAGTAGAGAAACTGGCAGCCACGGTCTGTCCTTCCTCTACCGACTTGGAGAGCACTACGCCGTCGATGGGCGAGGTGATGGTAGCATAGCCGAGATTGGTCTGTGCGCGTTGCACTTCCTCCTTGCAGGTGGCTACCTGCTCGCTGGCCTGCTTGTAGGAGAGTTGGGCGTTCTCATAGTCGTCAGCACTGACCAGTCCTTTCTGGTAGAGCGACTTGTAGCGCTTGTAGTTGGCAGTCTCATAGTTGAGTTTGCTTTGTGCGCTGGCGAGATTAGCCTTGGCGGTGTTGAGTTGGCTGATGAGGTTGGTCTTGTCGAGTTCGGCGATAACCTGTCCTTTCTTGACCACGCTATTGTAGTCGACATACAGTTTGCTGACAATACCGCTGACCTGCGTACCGACGGTCACGGAGGTGACGGGTTCGATAGTACCGGTAGCGGTCACGCTGTTTTGGAGATTGGCGGGAGCCACCTTTTCGGTAGCGAACGTCACTTCCTCCTTTTTCTTTTTGCCCGAAAGCATCCAGGCGGCGACGGCCACGACGGCGACAATGCCGACGAAGAGCCACAGTTTGCTTAGTTTCTTCATATATCTCTCGTTACTTTATCAGTGTGGATGGTGTGATGGGGTCATGTATGATGGAAGTCCGACAAGCATGGACAGTCTTCGTGACAAAACAACAAGGACTCAGGGGCGGGCCTCAATCCCGTCCGGAATAGTATAGTATGAAATGATGTTTTGCTTTGATGTCTCTCGACTTTTAGGAGATGGACGGGACCTGACGGCCCGCCCCCTTCATCCTTGTCTCGAAAACATATCCAAAGAATGTGGACTAAATCTCCTTATGATTGGAATACGGTCACTTGAGTTCTCCCGTCTTATAGAAGTTGAGCATTTGGAGGTTGAGTATCGTCAGATACTTGCTTTGCAACTCATTCTGCTGGGCGGTGAGCAGGGCGTTCTTGCCGGTCATGAGTTCGACAATGTTCTTGAGTCCCAGACGGAATTGCTCGCTGAGCAGTTCGTAACTGGCCTGCGCACTCTCGGTAGACACGTGGGCAGCACGGAACTTGTTCTGATTGGTCACGGCCTGCAACCAGTAGTTCTCTACAGTAGAATAGAGGGTGGTCTGCTTGTCCTGCAAGTCGAGCATGTAGTTCTGACGCTGTATGAGCGCCTTGTTGACAGCCGTCTTCGATGCACGGTTGTCAAAGATGGGTATGCTGATGGTGACACCGGCTCCGAAGTCGAAGTTGTTCTTCAACTGCGATCCCCACGGACTGTCGCTCATGGAGGTGGTGCTGGTCATAAATCCGGCATTCAGTCCGATGGTGGGCAGTTTCTGTGCCTTGGCTATCTTCACGCTGAGGTCGCTACTCTCAATGCCGAGTTTGGCGTTCTGTATCTCGGGACGTATCTCAAGCGTAGCGGTATAAACGTCGTTGAGGGCCGGTATATCCTGCAAGGCCATATCGTCGGTGGTGGAAGGGATGGCGATATCAAACTCCTCATCGTCGGCAATCTGCAACAGTTGCTTGAGTTGGCGCTTGTAGTTGCGCAGATTGCTCTCAGCCTCCACCACATTGTACTCATCCTGTGCGCGCTGAGCGGTGAGTTGGGCCAAGTCGGCCTTGCTCATCTTGCCCACCTGCAGCATGCTCTTTCCGCGCTCTTCATTAGTCGTACTGGTAGAAAGGCTCTCCTTGTTGACCTTGATGGCCTCGTTGGAATAGAGTATCTGCACATAGAGTTGTGCGATCTGCTCAAGTATGTTGTTGGCTGTCACGGCAGAGTCGAGACGAGCCTGCTCAGCGTTCAGTTTGTTGAGTTTCACGGTCTTGGTATTCTGTCCGCCGTTCCATACCGTCCAGTTGCCGGTGATGGAGTACGACCCGTTGTAGTACACCTTGTCGACACTCGACTGCACGTATCCGTTGGACACGGTGGCACTTCCCGTCTCGGGCCACGGACGGTAGGTCATGTTCTGCGAGGTGCTGAAACTGAGCGAAGGCAGCAATGCGGCCTGGCTCTGCTTGACGTCTTCCAGTGCGGAGGTCTTCTGCAGGCCGGCTTTCTTGAGCGAGATATTGTTGGCCAAGGCATAGTCTATGCAGCCCTGCAGTGTCCATTGCTTGGCTTCGCAAGGCATGCCCATGAGTAGCAGCATAGCGGCCAAGCCGTTTGTCATCCAGAATTTCTTCATCGTCGTTTTTTTTCTATATAATAATGTATGGCGTGTTCTGATTGTGATAAGTAGCGCACGCATTGTGCGGTCTACTGTCTTTTAGATACAATCCGGAGGTGAAAAGTTTAGTGCAAAGTAGGTTTATTAACATACGTTTCGACCGAAATCACCGGTTTTTCCACCGAATTTGCGGAGCCAATCGGCATTTTCATTGAAAAAGAAAATACGTTGGCCGTAGTGCAGTGCGTTTTGACCGAAAGTAAGGACAGTCACCTCCTGGAAATATTTTTTAACGTTCTGCGGCGGTAAAAGCGTCATCGGAAATCCGTCATCAGAACTGGATATCCCCGTCCTTGATGATATCGTCATCGGTGACCTTTCTGATCACCCGACACGGCACTCCGCCTGCCACCACCCCTTCGGGTACATCGCGTGTCACCACCGCTCCGGCGGCTATCATCGACCCGGCACCGATGGTGACACCGCCCAGCACCGTGACACCGGCCCCGAGCCACACACTGTCGCCGATGGTGATGGGGCGGCTGGTCATCAGAGGAGCACCGCTGCGCTGACTGGGATGCATGGGATGACCGGGACAGGCCAGCACACACCGTGGACCAATCATCACATTCTTGCCGATATGTATGGGCGACGTGTCAAGAAATACACTGTCGAAATTGACCAGCGTGAAGTAGCCGCCGGCAAAATGCGTATTGATGCCATAGTCGAAATGTATGTGCGGCGCCAATACGACGCTCTCATGCCAAGTGCCGAGCAGACGCTTGAGGATATCCCGCTGCGTCGCGCTGTCATTAGGGTCAGAGGTATTGTACTTCCAGCAGAGATCGCGTGCCTGCTCCTGTATGTCTGCCGGTATGCGCATCGGGTTACCGATGTAGGGCGCATCGGAGGTGACGATACTGCGGATGTCTTTGTCTGTTGTTTCCATCGTGTGTAATATACTTGTTTGAGTGCAAATGTACTTATTTTTTCCACCGTCACAAAACAGGATTTTCCGCAATATTCGGCCACCGCCACCACAAATTGCAAAAAATGTAGTACATTTGCAAAACAATTCTAAAAAAACGGGCAATAGCGGTATTGCCCGACAAGACATCTCACACACAATGGATTTACTCAAGCGACGGATCATGCAGGACGGCAAGTGCTATCCTGGCGGTATTCTCAAAGTGGACAGTTTCATCAATCATCAGATGGATCCCAACCTGATGATGGATTTGGCCAAGGAACTGGTGCGCATCTACGGCGACCGGCCCATCAACAAGATCGTGACCATCGAGGCCAGCGGCATCGCCCCCGCCATACTCGTGGGCTACCTGATGCAACTGCCTGTAGTGTTCATCAAGAAAAAGCAACCCAAGACGATGGACAACATGCTCACCTCTACGGTACACTCCTTCACCAAAGACCGCGACTACACGGTGTGCATCAGCAATAGTTTTCTCAACGCCAACGACCGCGTGCTCTTCATCGACGATTTCTTGGCCAACGGCAACGCCTCAAAGGGCGTCATCGACCTGTGCCGCCAAGCCGGTGCCAAGATAGAAGCCATGGGATTTCTGATAGAAAAGGCATTCCAGCAAGGAGGCGATTTCCTGCGTAGCCAAGGTATCGACTATGTAGCGCTGGCATCCGTGAAAAGCCTTGACAACTGCAAGATAGAATTGGCATGACACAAACCCATCACAACGCCGACTCGACACTCATCTACGGCATCGAAGACCGCCCGCCATTACACGATGCGCTCTTTGCCGCCCTGCAACACTTGCTCGCCATCTTCGTGGCCATCATCACCCCGCCGCTCATCATCGCCCAGGCCCTTGGCCTCGACAGACAGACATCGGGCTTCCTGGTGTCGATGTCGCTACTCGCATCGGGCATCTGCACTTTCATACAGTGCCGCCGGTTGGGTCCGGTAGGTTGCCGTATGCTCTGCGTGCAGGGCACGAGTTTCTCGTTTATCGGCCCAATCATCGCCATCGGAACGGTCAGCGGACTGCCCGCCGTCTTCGGAGCGTGCGTACTCGGTGCTCCCGTAGAGATACTGGTGAGTTGCACGTTCCGCTACCTGCGCAAGGTCATCACCCCTCTGGTGAGCGGTACGGTCGTGATACTCATCGGTCTGACGCTCATCAAGGCCGGCATCACCTCATGCGGTGGCGGCGATATCAACGCTCCGGAGTTCGGGTCGTTGCGCAATATCGGGGTGGCCATCATCGTACTGGTAAGCGTGATGTTCCTCAACCTGAGCCGATACAAGTACCTGCGCATGAGCAGTATCTTTCTCGGTATTGTCATCGGCTATGGGGTATCGGCCTGTCTGGGCATGGTAGACTTTTCAGTTTTCTCCAACAGTACAGACGGATATTTCTACAAGATAGTACCGTTCAAGTACGGTTTTGAGGTCAACGTGTCGGCCATCCTCTCCATGGGCGTCGTCTACCTGGTAACCGCCATTGAAGCCACAGGCGACGTGACGGCCAACTCCATCATATCCGGTCTGTCGCTTGACGACAAATCCTATGTGAAACGCATCTCCGGCGGTGTCATGGCCGATGGTGTGAACTCAATGATTGCCGGTGTCTTCAGTTCGTTTCCCAACTCCATCTTTGCACAAAACAACGGCATCATACAACTCACGGGCGTAGCCAGCCGCTATGTGGGCTACTTCATCGCCGGCATGCTCGTCTTTTTGGGTTGCTTCCCCATCCTTGGAACCGTATTCTCCACCATCCCCGCCCCCGTGCTCGGCGGTGCCACCCTGCTCATGTTCGGCACCATAGCAGCGACGGGCATACGCATCGTAGCCTCACAGCCCATCGACCGCAAGGCCATCCTCGTGTTGGCCGCAAGTCTTTCCTTCGGCATGGGCGTCGAACTGATGCCCGACATTCTGCGCTCCACCCCCGATAGCGTGCGCATCATCTTCTCCAGCGGCATCACCACCGGCGGACTGACGGCCATTATCGCCAACATAGCGGTACACCTGCAGGACTGGAAAAAACAGGAGGAGAAGGAATAAGGGGCAGCCTATAAATGTAAAAACGAAATAAAGGCGGGTTATGAAAATCACCATTGATGGATTTTCATAACCCGCCTTTTTGTAATGTCTTTACCGAGTAGCGGTTCTACTTTCTATTGACGACAATCTCGTCGGTGAAGATCCAACCGCCATCCTTGCTGGTCGTGGCAGTGTAGCGCACATAGCGTCCGCGGGCACGGCCATTCCAACTGCAATCATTGATGAAATATTCCTTGTCGGTGTCGGTCTTGAATACTTGTCGGTTGATGATGTCGAAATGTTCGCCGTCGTCAGACACCGAGATGGTCACCTCCTCGGGGAAGTAGACCCATGCGCTGGCGGCCTGCATGAACGACGCACTCACGTCGCGGATATCGGTCGTCACGCCCATGTCGACCACCACATCGAGCCCCTTTCCGATGAACCCCTGCCATACGCCGTCGCCATAGCCCCAGTCGCCACGACGACCGTCGGTAAGGGCACTATCGCCCGTGGCCGTGTAACTCGGTGAGTAGGGCGAACGGTAGATGACATGCTTGCCGCGGGCCTCATGGTCAATGCTCGTGCGGGCCTCCTGACGGCTACCGTACTCCTTGGTGACATCAAAGGGAGTATATCCGGCGGCCTGCATCCGACGGATGGCCGTGACCACACGCGAGCGGAAAGCATCAAAGGAGGTTTTGTTGTGGCTCCACCCTACCTCGGCAAGGGCCATCAGACGGGGATAAATCATATAGTCGGCATGCTGTGTGGTCTCGATGTACTCCGTCCACAGGTTGCCTTGCACACCAAGAAGATGGTCGGCCAAAGCCGATGATGCGGTCTTCTCCGACAGCGGTTCGTAGGAGTAGGCCTGCTGCAACGGGCGATAGGTACCCATCGCCTTCGGACTGTGCAGCGGCGAGTCCTGATACTGGTCGAGGTAACAGTAGGCACCGGGAGTCATCACGACAGGATGGCCCATGTTGGCGGCAGTGATACCGCCTTCCTCACCCCGCCAACTCATCACCGTAGCGTTGGGAGCCAACTTGCCTTCGAGTATCTCGTCCCAACCCATCAGTTTGCGACCGTTGGCATTGAGGAAACGCTCGATGCGGGCCGTCAGATAACTCTGCAGTTCGGCTGTAGTCGTGAGATGCTCGTCCTGCATGCGCTTCTGACATTTCGGACATTTCTCCCAACCCGACCGCGTAGCCTCGTCGCCACCGATGTGGATGTATTCGGACGGGAAGATACGCATCACTTCGCGCAACACGTTTTCGAGGAAGGTGAACGTCTGCTCGTTGCCCACACAGAAGTCGCCCTCGGTATAGGGTTGGCCCGAGCAAGACAGTTCGGGATAAGCCGCCGTGACCTCATCGCTGTGGCCGGGCATTTCTATCTCGGGAATAATGGTGATGTGGCGCTCGGCTGCATAGCGCACCAGTTCGCGCATTTCCTTTTGGGTATAGTATCCGCCGTAGGCACCCTCGTCACCCTTGTGGCAATACTTACGGTTGGAGGAAGTGTCCCACCAATCTTTCCAACTACTGCACGTACGGTATGCGGCTTCGGTGGTAAGACGGGGATACTTCTTGATCTCAAGCCGCCATCCACCACCATCGGTGAGGTGCAGATGCAGACGGTCCATCTTGAAGTAGGCCAGTGCGTCGACCTGACGTTTCAGATAGTCGAGCGGCCAGAAGTGGCGCGAACAGTCGAGCATCAGTCCACGATAGGTGAAGCGGGGCTGGTCTGCGATATGTACGCACGGTATCTGCCGGCCGTCGGTGAGCAGTTGCCGGACAGACTGTATGCCGTAGAAGAGTCCCATCGGGGTGACGGCTTCTATGGTGACTGCCTGCGGGGTGACGTCAAGCGTGTACCCCTGCAATGAAGCCTCATCGATGGCTTTGGCGGCTTCGGCCGCCGTACCGGTGCAGACGAGACGGAGTACGCCTTGGCCATCGCCAGCCTTGGCACTGAAGTCTTTGAGCGAAAGGGTTTGGCCGAGATACGACTTGACAAACTTGAGGTCGCTCCCCTGCAGGTTGGTGTAGACGCGGGTTTGAGCGTTGAGCGCGAATGTACCCTCATCCACAGTGAGAGAGGTGGGATTGGGGATCAGGTCTTGTGCCTGTGCTGGTCCTCCTGCCATGAAGACCGGAAAGAGCAAGGCCGAAAAGAGAAATCGATGCATCGACATGGAGATAAAAGGTAATAAAATGGAAAATGGAAATAAGAAGAGGAGTGAACGAAAGGCGAAAGTCATTCCACCATTATCATAGTGTATGACCTTCGCCTCTCCGATTTTATATTAGACGTGTTCTAAAAGTCCACGCATTACGTCAGAAACAACTTGCGCCATTCATATATGGGTTCAGTCATCCGACCGTTTTTCACCAGTCGCCGAGAGGCTGGTGCTTCTCGGGCCAAATGTGGATAGCGTACTTATAACCCAGTTTGTCGTAAATCTGCGACATGTGGGTCTCACGCTTGAGGAACTCCTCATAGTTCTTCTTTTCTACAGGAGTCCACTGCACCTCAGCGAGTGCGCCCATACGGGGCAGCACCATGTACTCTACCATATTGGTGTTGGGGATGTACTCGGTCCAAAGGTTGGCCTGCACGCCAAGGATGTGCTTCTTGGCAGCATCAGACAACGTGTCGGGAGCGGCGTCGAAGGAGTACACCTTCTCTACGGGCAGATAACCGCCGATACACATCGGTTCGCCACCTTGGTTCTGTGTCTGATAGTGGTCGAAATAGCAATGGCTATTGGGACTCATAATGACATCATGTCCAGCCTCGGCAGCCTTGCTGCCCGGCGCTACGCCCTGCCAACTCATGATAGTCGCACTCTGGTTGATGGGACCGTGAGTGATCTCGTCCCATCCGATGATGCTGCGTCCCTTGGAGTTGATGTATTTCTCCATACGGTTGGTGAAGATGCTCTGCAAGTGCTTGGCATCGATACCGTTGGCTGCTGCCAGGGCCTTGCACTTGGGACAGGCCTCCCAGCGTACGGTCGGGGTCTCGTCGCCACCGATATGGAAATACTTGGCGGGGAAGATGTCGCACAGTTCGTCGACAACGTCCTGTAAGAAAGTATAGATCTTCTCATTGCCCACGCAGAGCACATCGCGGAACACGCCCCAACCGTAGCCTACCTCATAGGGGCCTCCGGTACATCCCAGTTCGGGATAGGAAGCGAGAGCGGCGAGCATGTGGCCCGGCATATCGATCTCGGGTATGACGGTGATGTGGCGCTCAGCAGCGTAGCGTACCACCTCGCGGGCTTCCTCCTGCGTGTAGTATCCGCCGTAGGGTGTACCGTCGTCAAGGTCGGCGTTGTGGCCCATGATGGTGCGGCTGCGCTTGGAACCGATCTCAGTCAGTTTGGGATATTTCTTGATCTCGATACGCCATCCCTGGTCTTCGCTGAGGTGCCAGTGGAAGGTGTTCATATTGTGAAGGGCGATGATGTCGATATACTTCTTGACAAAGGAGACGGGGAAGAAGTGGCGTCCGCAGTCGAGCATCATGCCACGGTAGCCGAAGCGGGGAGCGTCTGCCACGACAGAAGCCGGAAGGGTGATGTCCTCTGCCTTGTCGAGCGTGGGAAGCGACTTGCGCAGAGTCTGTATGCCATAGAACACACCGGCGGAAGTGCTTCCGGCGATGGTCACCTGCTTGTCGGTGACGGTGAGACGGTAGGCTTCCTTGCCTTCTACCTTCGGGTCGATGACGAGCACCACAGCAGCAGTCTTCTTGTCTTTCTTGGCGGTGACGGTGAGTTTCAGCCCGGTGAGTTGCTCTATGTATTCGGAGAGAAACTCGGCATTTTTCTGCATCTTGGCATCGGTGCCGGCATAGACGATAGGTGTGGCGGCGGTCAGCGTGAAAGCCTTGCCCTTCTGCAGGGTGATGCTTTGCGGCAGAGGCACTACGTTGTTGAAATTGGCATCGGCTGCATGGCTGTCAAGCAGCGAGGCGCACAATAAGGTTGCGAGAACCACTTTCTTGATCATGTCGAATATTGTTTTTAGTTATTGTTCAAGGTATGGGATATCGGGTAATTTCTGCTCCCTATACAGGAAGTTATGCAAATGTACGCAAAAACGGGGATATATCCGTCCTTTTTTATTTTTTTTAAGGTCTGTCTGCTTGCAGACATGAAGCAGGCGGCAGACCGAAGGACAATTCATCGGACTGGACGTGGCAGGATATGAGATTTTCTGTACCTTTGCACCCCGAAAGGCGGGTGCTGAAAATGCCCACCACACAAAAAAAACAATAGGAAATGAAAAACAACAAACCTCTTGTCGCCCACTTGTGCCTGCTCTGCGCCGGCTCTTTTTGGGGACTGATGGCACCGGTAGGCAAAGAAGCCATGATGCACGGCATCGATGGCATCGACATGGTAGCCTTCCGCGTACTGGGCGGAGCCATTCTCTTCTGGCTGACCTCCCTGTTTACTGCCCGTGAGCACGTACCCGTGCGCGACATTCTCAAAATGGGTGCGGCGGGCCTCTTCGCCTTGGTGTTCAACCAGTGTTCGTACACGATAGGACTCAACATGACCTCACCGAGCAATTCGAGCATCATGACCACCTCGATGCCAATCTTCGCCATGTTGCTCTCCTTCTTCATCCTCCGCGAACCGATCACATGGAAGAAGGCTGGCGGCGTGTTGCTCGGATGTGCCGGAGCCGTGATCATCATCACCACGAGTGCCAAGTCGGGCAATGCAAAGGTGGGCAACATCTGGGGCGACCTGCTCTGCATGTCGGCCCAACTCTCGTTTGCCCTCTATCTGGCCCTCTTCAAGCCTCTGGCACAAAAGTATTCGCTCTTCACGATGAACAAGTGGATGTTCACTTGGGCCACGGTACTGATATGGCCGTTTGCCTTCAGCCATGTGGCCGCCATCGATTATGCCCATGTGCCGATGTCCACATGGTGGGAGACGGGCTACGTCATCTTCTTCGGTACTTACTTGGGCTATATCTTCATGATGGTGGGACAGAAGATACTGCGTCCGACGGTGGTCTCCATCTACAACTATGTACAGCCGGTGGTCTCCGTATCGGTGAGCGTGATGCTGGGCCTGGCCGAGTTCAAGGGGGTACAGGCCATAGCCACGGTACTCATCTTCACCGGCGTATGGATGGTGGTACGTTCCAAGTCGCGTCGCGATATCGCCACCGCCCGTCAATAGACCTTGATGCGGTCGCCGACACGCAACTGATAGTCGGGAGAGAGTTTGTTCTTCTTATAGAGACTCTTCGTACGCACGCCGTAATACTGGGCGATGGAGTACAGACTCTCTCCGGCCTTCACCGTATGGGGCCGCTTCTTGTATTTCTTTTCTGCCTTAGTACGCTTCTTCTTCAGATAGACATACTCTCCGGGTGAGAGTGTGTCTTTTTTGTTGCGTTCGTTGTACTTGGCTATCTTGCGGGCCGACAGTCCCACCTCCTTGGCTATTGAGGCATAGGTGTCGCCCTCACGGGCCTCTACGTAGTAGTTGTCGTTGTATGAATAGATCTGGTGGAGCGTCTCGCCGGGACGCGCGGGCTTGTCGGCGGTATGGCGCTCAAGAAAGCGGTCGTAGGTGTTGGCCCGGTCGTACTGCGAGAGGCCGTAGGTCTCGATGATACCAATCAGACTGTTGGCGTAGTTGGGATTGGTGGCATAGCCGCAGGCCTTCAGTCCCTTGGCCCATCCCCGGTAGTCGGTACGGTCGAGCGAGAAGAGGCGGGCGTAACGGCTGTTTTGCGAAAGAAAGCGGCTGTGGTCCTCATAACTCTGCCGGGCATTGTCGTAGGCACGGAAACACTCGCCGGCCTCATCGTCGTCGTGATAGGTCTTGCGCCCGGTCCATCCGTGGCACTTGATACCGAAATGGTTGTTGCCCCGTACGGCCAGGTCGCTCAGTCCGGCACGGCTTTCGAGCAGACCCTGCGCCAAGGTGATGCTGGCCGGCACGCGGTAGCGCAACATCTGTTCGATGGCAAGATCCTTGTACTGGGAGATATAGTTGAGGTAGGCTGTATTTCTCCGCATCTGTGCTCCGGCAGTCAGGGCACAGACAGCGAGAAGGAGTACGGCAAGGATTTTCTTCATGGACATTCGTTTTTTACGGGTGGGGACAGAGTCACACCTACTGCGACAGGTGACTATTCGGCCGAAAGGTCGCTCACCATCTTGCGGTACATGCTGAACATACGGGTACGCGAGATGTAACCTATCATGCGACCGCTGAGATCGACAATGGGGAGATAGTTGGTGTTCTTGGTCTCAAACTTCTGCATCACTTCCTTCATGGGGTCGTTGACGGTAAGTGTGGCGGGAACGGGAGTCATGACCTGAGCCACGGTGAACTTGCCATACAGTTCGGTACGGAACATGACGTGGCGTATCTTCGTGATGTCAATCTCTCCGAGCAATGTCCCGGCGGGATTGAGCACGGGTATGAAACTCGAGTGGCTCTTGCTGATGGCATTGACGAGTTGGCCAAGAGTCATGTCGGGCGACACCGCAGTGACATCCTTCTCGATGACACTGTCGAGGCTCATCAGCGTGAGGGCGGCCTGATCGGTATGGTGGGTGATGAGTTTTCCTTGGCGGGCGAGACGCATGGCATAGATGCTATGAGGCTCGAATATATTGATGGTCATCACCGAACAGATACTCACGATCATCAGGGGCATGAAGAGGTCATAACCATTGGTGATCTCGGCAATAAGGAAGATGCCGGTCAGCGGTGCGTGCATCACGCCGGCCATCACGCCGGCCATGCCCAGTAGCGTGAAGTTCTTCTCGGGGATGTAGACCCCAATCTGGTTGACATTCCACAGACGGGCGAAAAGAAATCCGGAAAATCCTCCGATAAAGAGCGACGGGGCAAACGTTCCGCCACAACCTCCGGCGCCGTTGGTGGCAGACGTGGCAAATACCTTGGTGAGGATGACTATGGCGATATAGATCAGTATGAGATGACCGTGTCCGTAGAAGAGGGAGTTGTTGAGCAACACGTCCCAATCGGCTTCCGTCCGGCCATTGAGCAACACGTTGATAGCACCGTAGCCTTCGCCGTAAAGCACGGGACAAAGGAAGATGAGCGAACTGAGCATCACGCCACCCAGCAGCAACTTCGTATAGCGATACTGGCTGAAACGCGCAAAGACGTTCTCGCACATGGTCATGGCCCGGATGAAATACAGGCTGACCAAGCCGCAACATACGCCCAGGGCGATGCTGGCCGGCACCCGCTCCAGCATCCACGCTCCGTCGAGCCGAAAGTGGAAGAGCGAGTCACTACCCATAAACACATAGGTGAAGCAGGTGGCCGTGACACTTGAGATCAGTATGGGAAGCAGGGAGGCCATGGTGAGGTCTACCATCAGCACTTCGAGGGTGAACACGAGTCCGGCGATGGGCGCCTTGAAGATGCCGGCGATGGCAGCGGCGGCACCGCAGCCCACGAGCAGCATCAGGGTCTTGTTGTCCATGCGGAAAAACTGACCGAGATTCGACCCGATGGCCGATCCGGTCAGCACGATGGGCGCCTCGGCACCTACCGATCCACCGAAGCCGATGGTGATGGCGGAGGCGATGACCGATGTCCAGCAGTTGTGTCCCTTGAGCCGTGAGCGTTTCGACGAGATGGCGTAGAGTATGCGGGTGATACCGTGTGAGATGTTGTCCTTCACGACATAGCGCACAAACAGCGAGGTGAGCAGTATGCCGACCACGGGGAAGACAAGGTAGAGCCAGTTGGAACTCTCGATATGAAACTTGGCCGTGAGCAGATGTTGTATCTCCTCGATGATGAAGTGCAGCACAAAGGCGGCCACCGAAGCAAACAGGCCGATAAAGAAAGCCAGGATGAGTGTCATCTGACGGTCTGTCAGATGGCGTGCGCTCCACTTGGTGATGCGGTCGGACCACGATCCGGTATTGATAGCGATACCTGCTTCCATGGGCCTCTACTTTCTGATAATGGTCACCTCGCCGTCGACGGTGAGTTTGATGATGCTGCTGGGCACATGGGGCTTGTGTTCCTGGCGGCGGGTCCAGCACACATAGTCGACAGCCTCAAGGAGTTCGGGAGAGATGTCGCAGTAGTTTTGTGCGGCCGGCTCTCCGCTGATATTGGCACTGGTGCTGACAATGGGCTTCTGCATACGGTAGCACAGTTCGCGGGAGAACGGTTCACGGGTGATGCGCATGGCGATACTGCCGTCCTCGGCGATGAGGTTGTCGGCCAGTCCGTTGGCTCCGTCAAGGATGACGGTGGTCGGCTTGTCGGACAGTTCCATGATGTCCCACGCCACATTGGGTACGTTGCGCACATAGCGCTGCACGCGTGCGTCGGAGTCGACGAGGCAGATGAGTGCCTTGGAGTCGTCACGATGCTTGATACGGTATACTTTGGCGACGGCCTCCGCATTGGTCGCGTCACAACCGATACCCCATACCGTGTCGGTGGGATAGAGTATCACGCCGCCCTGTCTCATGACCTCAACGGCTTTTCTGATGTCTTCTTGCTGATTCATTTTTCGGATACATGTAGAAAATGGTTTCTCTACCTTATAAGACCGCAAAAATAATAAAAAAAAAGGAGAGTAGAGATTTTTTCCGACATGGATGTATATCCGGAAGAAGGAAATACACTTTCTTCAATCCATTCATCTGCAGAACAAACTAATTCGTTAATAGGCTCATCATTCGTGGCACCCATCTCTTCCCTGCCTTGTATACCGCTATACATATTGCAACACACACTATGGGAACAAGGAGATAGTCTATGGTTTGCATATACCACATATCTGCCATCGGGGTGAGTTTACAGATAATGATTTTCACATAATGAATAATGGAGAAGTGGAATGCATAGATGAAAAAAGATGTAGCGGCGAGCCGCTTGTTCCATTCATACAGCCGGCGGTAACGGCAGAAATAACTGGCTGTGATGATAAAGGCGAAGACTTGCACTACTTCCAGCCAGAGGTGTATCATCTTCGAAGTACCGTCGCCCATAAGAGAACCAGTGAAAGTTTGGAAGATCATCAAAACTGCTGCCAACGGCAATATCACATATTTCCAACGCCACAACACCTGTGTAAAGTCTTGCTTCATGATGGAGAAGTAGGCTCCCATGCTGAAGAACAATGCCGCCGACACGATGGTAGCACTATACCCCGAGGGGCGAATGTCTGCAAGATAGACGGCGAGCAACAGCAGAATGTATATGAGCCGCAACCGCTTGATCAACCAATAAACTACGGGCGATAAGATGACCATCACAATAAGGTCGCGCATATACCAGAAAGTTAAGAGCACGGGACCATTGTTCTCCACCGCCGTACCGAGCCATGTGGTCCGTTCATTCCATACACAAAAGTCCCACAACATATGAAGCCCTTTCTCCATGAAATAGTCGACTATGATTGACCATGGTTTACCATGTAGCAGAATACTTCCCACCATGATAGCCAAAATCTCAAGCATGGAGAGCACATTCCACACAAGATAGGGTCTTGCGAGGCTATACCACCGTTTGCGCAACTTGCCCACATACGTTTCCTTGTCGTATTGCTCCACTCCCTTGAAGAGGAGGAAGCCCGAAAAGAGGAAAAATAGCGGCACTGCACTCGAAGCTGTCACCGCAGAGATGAACAATCTGATATAATCATACAAAGCCATGCCCGTCAGTCCGCCGGCATGAAGTCGCTCCACGTCTACCACAGGCCCGGTAGCATGAATAAACACTACAAGTATGGCGAGAGGAAAGCGCAACATCGTAATACACTCCGAATACCCCCCCGAATTACATTATTTAACACGTATGGTCAAGTTTTTTAATACGTGAATTCAACAAGCAAGTGCAAATTTATGAAATCTTTTCAAGGAAGCACTCTC
>CAVCSC010000014.1:0-54908 GCA_963604975.1 Lachnospiraceae bacterium
ACTACAGTATTTCGGCCCGAAGACTGAAATAAGACGGATAATGGGGGATATCGGGACGGATAAGACCAAACGATGAAACGACAATAGAGACAATGGAGACAACTTCTAAATTAGTTCCTTCGAAAAAATATTGTCCCTATTGTCTCTATTGTCGTAAAATGATAAACCAATTATAAACCTTAAACGACAATAGAGACAATAGAGACAACCTTAAATAGTTCCTTCCAAAAAAACTTTTGTCTCTATTGTCTCTATTGTCGTAAAAAACTCAATTATAAGAACTTTAAAACGCGTCCTTACCCTCCTACTTCCCCTGCAAGAGTTGTCCGAGAAGGAAGGTGGCATTTTGGTTGCGGGCTACACCGGGGGTGATGCGGTAGGAATAGGTGACATCGGTACCCAAGGCAATCTCGAAACAATAGTTGTGGAAACGGTCGGGGCGCTGGTCGGCCATGCGCGAGAGTTCCAGGTCGTGGGTGGCAATGACACCTGTGACGGCGCAGCGGGAGATATGCTCAAGGAAGAGACGGGAACCGTTGAGTTTGTCAGCAGAATTGGTACCGCGGAGTATCTCGTCGAGGATGATAAGCGTCGTTTCCACTTGGGAAGTGTAACGGAGGAGTTGCTTGAGTCGGAGCAGTTCGGCATTGAAATAACTGATGCCGTGCGTGAGGTCGTCGGTGGTACGCATACTACTGAACAGCGAAAAGACAGAGATGCGCAGATGCTCGGCGAACACCGGCAGTCCGTTCATCGCCAAGATATAGTTCACCCCGAGCGTGCGGAGGAAGGTACTCTTGCCCGCCATATTTGCTCCCGTGACAATATAGTAATGACGGTCGGCCAGAGAAAAATCATTGCGCACGGCTTTCTCACCGAGGAACGGGTGATAAAGTCCGACGGCATCATAGACCACCGACTGGCGGTCGGCTATGACCTCAGCCGTAGTTGTTTCGACGGCATTGTGCCGGAACATAGCCATTGACACCAAGGCATCCATCCTCGACAGGGTTTCCATCCATCTGCCGGCATCACCGAGGAACGAGGATTGCCAACGCTGCACACGGCGGAGCAAGAAGAAGTCGCTGAGGAGAAATATGTCGAAAATCACCAGTCCGAGAAAGTTGCCACGTCGGTCAATGGCACGGAGTAGACGGTCGCTCTCGCGAAGCCCTTCTTGTATGCCCTGCACCTCGGCAACAAGCGAGCGCAGTTCGTCTGACGACGCCATCAACTCCTCATCGGAAGCCAAATCTACTATATGCCCGACGAGTCGCGAACAGGCCGAAAACGATTTTTGCAACCGGTCGACGGCCCGGCCGACGGCCGAGAGTGTGCCGTGGCACAGACCCAGCACTGCCCCGAGTATCAAGAGCGCAACCAGCACGGGAGCACTGGAAGGAAGAGGCGTGAAGACCGACAAGGCCACCAGTGCATAAAATACAAGCAACAAGCCCCACGCGGCAATCAACGTCACACGGCTACCCACCCAACCGCTGACGTGCACTTCCGATGCAGTGGCCAGCGACCTTGTTATCGTCTGCGAATCCACCTTTTCACGCACACCTGATGCAAGAAATGCCGTACACCAATCGGGACGAGAAGCCAAAGCACCGACGGCCTTTTCGCGTTGTCCGATGGCTGCGACATCAACCAGTCCGGGATAACCGTCATGCCCAGAGAGACACTCGGCAAGATAGTCGCGTCCGCCCGTAGTCACCGTGCGGTTGATACGTTGGAAGAGCGAACCATTGCCAAACACATCCATATCGAAGGTGTAGGGATGGCTGGGATCGGTGTACTGTGCGCCACTTTCAAAACCGGAATAATCGCCTTTCAGTCCTGCTTGTTCACGGAGATGCACCGCCAATAGGTCTTCCGAACGACTGATTTGCTCGGAGTTGGCCACATCTGCCTTTCGGATGATAACATAAGCCCCCAGCAACAAGACCGATACCACGAGCAGTCCCCACCCTATTGAGGTGGAGGTGTAGGCCACGATAGCCGCGATGCAGAGTAGAAATGAAAGTATCTCGCCCGCAACAAGTCCACGGCTGCGGTGGCGAAGACGGGCAATACGGTTGCGCAACTCGTCAGCGCAACCAACATAGTAGGATAATAGTTCTGGCTTTGTCATATTTGTCCGCCAAAATTACACAAAACCGAGAAGACTGGAAAACGACTTAAGTTTTTTAAGTAAGTGTTCAGAATTATTTGATATGGATAATCTTGAACACCTACTTATAGGATTTTTATTCAGAAGCCGAGCACGCCCAAAAAGCGTGTTAGGTAGTCGACGGGTAAGAAGCGTCCGAATGACTACTTCTTTCTCAGTGCCGTATACACTCCTGCCAAAAGTATGCCGGCTGCCCAGCAACCCAAGGTCAATATACTTTCCTTACTTTCGGGATAGGTAACACAATAGACAGAACCGTACAGAAGAACATTTCCAAGCAACAATGCAACAAGGTTTGTCCATATATTCTCGCCATTCTTTCCCACTTTGGATAAACGTAGAACCGTCATACCTACCAAGACGATGACTCCTGGTATAATAGCAATAGTGGGAGATCCGAAGATAAAGAACACACAAATGCAAAGCGATACAAAGAACGCAATAGAGAAAGAGAGAAACAATTCTTTCATAGTTATTTTCGTTTTGATGTGAATACGCTAACTTTAACCAAAAGCACTACAACGTCCATTACAAGAACTCATCAAAAGTATGCCACATCCAGCAGATGTTTCGTCGCAATTGGCATCTTCACAAGAGTCCTGTTGTCCACAAAAATCATATTTTTTATTGCAATGACAAGAAAGAGAGGAAAGGCCCTGATCCTGGCCCGTATAAGATTTAACACTTATTGTTCGTTTCTTATTTGTAGAGTATGTCATCACTACTTCATTACCATTGGATATAATACAACCAATAGTCTCCTTACTCCAATTGAACTCTGATTTTGCTTGTTCTGTCCACTTGTAGAAAAACAAGTCCATCTCGTTTCTTAGGTCATCTGACATTTCATCATCGAAAAGTTCCGGATGTGAAACAACGAAATCATAGACCTTCTTGATATGTTTCTTTTCGGCCTCTGTCCAATCAAGAGACATTGTCTCTGTCAATTTTTCTTTCCAAAAAACAAATTTTTGTTCAGGTGTAAAAACAATGAAAGCCGCAGTTTTCTTCATTTCAGTTGGAAGTGATTTCCATTGTACTCTCTTCATAGAACGGATTTCGTTCAAATTTTCTTTCGCCCAGTTGTTCGTTTCGGCATCGCAGCTATAATTCTCTTCGGAATTTGAGCACGATACCAAAACCATGCAGAAAACGCAGGATAGGTAAAAAATAAGTTTTTGCATAATATAAAATTATTAGAGATTAATGTATTGTGTGTTTATAACTATTCACCTTGTATACTGGCTTTTACTCGAATTATTTCTAAATTATTTGAGGCCGTTGAATTTATAAAAATAGCTTTATTAAATGCGCCTAATTTATTGGTCGGATCAATATCAATCCTTGCTTTTGCTGTTTTATGTGGAAAAATTATATTTGCAAAAGTAAATGTCATACAACTACAAGAAACATCAGCTTTTCCTATGCTAATCGGTTTATCCCCTTCATTCTTTAAAGTAATGTATCTTGTATATATTTTACGACTACTATTTTTTATATTCCCAAAGTCGATTATTTTAGGTTCTATGGTCAGAATGGACGTATTTGTCTTAACTGATTTATCTTTTTTAGTAGCATGCATCGCACCTGTTTGCTTATCAGAGCGACAAGCAATTACAATACCTAATAAAACAAATAGTAAGATTTTATACGTTTTAATAATCATAGGTAATTGTTTTTTGCAAAGGTAACAGACAAGCGTACACACACAAAAGAAATAGCGTTAAAAAACATTAAACAACCGAGTCTTTGTATTTTACTATTGATGTCCAGAAAAAGAAAGAAAGAAAGCAAACAACAATGGCTACTGACAAAGACGATTGTCTTTATCAAAGAGCGCGAACATAAGACTACACTAAGTCATTATGTTCGCGCTCCCTACATATCTACTCTACTACGCCACACCATCCGCCGTTGCGGACGAGATGAAGGGTGAGTGTAGAGGTATTGGTGACGTTAGCCTCACGCTGACGGTACTCCATAGCCTGACGGTCGGAGTTGGGGCCGTCCTCAAAATAGGTAAGATGGTGAGCGCCGGCACCGAGGAAATCAAACGGCAGGGTGAGCGTCTGACTATCTTTGCCAGTGATGGCACCGATAAACCACTTTGGGCCCTTGCGCTTGGCCACAAGAATATATTCGCCCGACTTGGCTGCGAGAACGCGAGTCTCATCCCAAGTCACGGGAACTGACGTGATAAACTTCGTGCAGGGTTCCTCGGCATAGTAGCGCGTAGGACTGTCACTGAGCATCTGTATGCCGCTCTCGAACACAACGTAGGTAGCCATGTGATAGGAACGCGTGCCCCCCGTCATAGGATTGGGATTGGTGCTACGCACATACTCAGGCTGGGCACTGATCATCGGACCGGGAGTGAAGTCCATTGCGCCGACAGCATTGCGGATGAAAGGCAGGAAGATGGAATTTTCGGGGGTACAGTTCTGGTTCTGTTCCAATCCGCGCACGCCCTCATAAGAGAGCAGATTGGGATAACGACGCTCCAGTCCCGAGGGTTTGTAGGCTCCGTGGAAGTCGACAAGGATATGGTGCTGGGCAGCGGCCTTGACGGTACGCTCATAGAAGTTGACCATCCACTGGTCCTGACGATCCATGAAGTCGATCTTCACTCCGACCACGCCCCACTCCTCATATTTGGCGAAGAGGTCGGGATAGTTTTCTACCGTCAACCAAGGCAACCACAGTATGACGCCGACATTCTTGCTCTTGCCGTAACGGATGATTTCGGGCAGGTCGATATCTGCAATCGTTTCATAAGGATCGCGGGTGGTCTTGGCCCAGCCTTCGTCGAGGATGATGTAGGACACGCCATACTTGGAGGCGAAGTCGATATAATATTTATAGGTGGCGGTGTTGATGCCGGCCTTGAAATCAACGTTCCATATCATCTTGTGGTTCCACCAGTCCCAACTGGTCTGTCCGGGACGTATCCAGGAGGGGTCGGCTATCTCACAGGGGGAGGCCAGCACATAGGTGAGGTTGTTGAGCGGTATCTCCTTGTCTTCGCGCGAAATCATGAAGTAGCGCCAAGGGAAAGAGCGTGCCCCTGTGGTGCGGGCGATATAATTGGGGGTTTTGGTAAACGTCACCGCACGGTCGCCATCGGGGATAGACTCCAGCGGACTGTGGGGGAAGATGGCCTTCATGCCGTTGTTGCCCGTGCCGTTGAGGAACATACCAGGATAGTCGCGAAGGTCTGACTCGGAGAAAAGTATCTTGTAGTTGCGGTCGGTATTGACAAGTATCGGGAGATAGGTCATGGTGTCAGCCTCGCAGTAGGTCGCGGTCTTGACACGACGGAAAGGATTCTCGCAACTGGTACGGAAACTGTCAGCCCAAGAGATGTCGGCCGTGTAGTTTCCCGGGAAATGGATATCCACCAGTTCGTCATCGACCGTCACCGTACCTTTCTTCTTGGTGACAAAGCGATAGGCTACACCATTGTCATAAGCCCGAAACTCGACGGAAAAACCATCGTAGGCCAGCGTCATGGCGTTGCAGTGATTGCGTACCTCGGCACTTTTCAAGGGCACCACGGGATGAAGGGTCTCGTTGATGGTGGTACGCTTCACGTTCTTGAGTTTGGGAGAGGCACCGAGCGTCTTGCCGTCTATGGTAAGAGCAAGGTGACAGTCGGTGAGAACGTCATGGGTGTCTATACTTACGGCGTAGGAGATGTTTTTCGCCGTGGTCACCTTGACAGCGACTTTTCCGTCGGGCGACTGGAGAGTAGTGACGGTTTGGGCCTTGAGTGCGAAGGCGAACCAACCGACAACAGCCAAAAGGAGAAGTTTTTTCATGTTCGGTTCGGATTTTGAGTTTAGAAATTAGGGCTTTGGCAGGTTATAAAAGGTGGGGATTTTTAGGATCCCCCTTAACAAAAAGGGTGCGCCGGAACTCCGACACACCCTATTATCATTTGTTTGAAATCATCGAGATTAGTCCAACTGTGCAAGTTTGTTGTCAGAGCCGAGCACGTCAACAATCTTGTGCTTGTACATCTGCTCCATGAGGTCACGAGCGGGACCGCAGTACTTGCGGGGATCGAACTCAGCGGGCTTCTCTGCGAACACCTTGCGTACGGCAGCGGTGAAGGCCAGACGAGAGTCAGAGTCGATATTGATCTTGCAAACAGCGCTCTCAGAAGCCTTGCGGAGCTGCTCCTCGGGGATACCTACTGCATCGGGCAGTTTGCCACCGTTGGCGTTGATGATGTCAACATACTCCTGGGGAACAGAAGAAGATCCGTGGAGAACGATGGGGAAACCGGGAAGTTTCTGCATGATCTCGTCGAGAACGTCGAATGCCAAAGGAGGAGGAACCAGACGACCAGTCTTCGGGTCGCGGGTGCACTGCTCGGGCTTGAACTTGTAAGCACCGTGAGAAGTACCGATAGAGATAGCGAGAGAGTCAACACCTGTGCGGCTGGTGAAGTCGATCACTTCCTCAGGCTTTGTATAGTGGGAAACCTCAGAAGCAACCTCATCCTCTACACCGGCCAATACGCCGAGCTCGCCTTCTACAGTTACGTCGAACTGGTGAGCGTACTCTACGACCTTCTTGGTGAGGGCTACATTCTCCTCATAGGGAAGAGAAGAACCGTCAATCATGACAGAAGAGAAGCCAAGGTCTACGCAGCTCTTGCAGAGCTCGAAGCTGTCACCGTGGTCGAGGTGCAGTACGATCTCGGGATGCTTGCAGCCCAATTCCTTTGCATACTCCACAGCACCTTCAGCCATGTAGCGGAGAAGGGTCTCGTTGGCATAGTTGCGTGCACCCTTAGATACCTGAAGGATGACCGGAGACTTCAGTTCAGAAGAAGCCTTGATGATAGCCTGCAACTGCTCGAGGTTGTTGAAGTTGAACGCGGGGATAGCGTAACCACCCTTGATGGCTCTTGCGAACATATCACGAGTGTTCACCAAGCCCAATTCTTTGTAGTTTACCATAATTTATTTTATACTTTAAAACTTATGTTTCTTGTTCTTGCTATAACGATGCAAAAATAATACTTTAATTTGTTTCGACAAAGAGATAGAAATATAATTTAACGTTTTTCCGGAACGAAAGTAGACCTCTTACTCTTGTTTTGCTGACGTTTTGTCAACTTCGGATTGCAATTCCGGTTTTTCTCCCGCATGTTCCTTTGTCACATAGCGTTGCCAGTAGGCGATAAGGAGCGTGGTGAGCGGCAGGGCGACGATCAGTCCGATGAAGCCCAGCAAGGCTCCCCACACCGAGAGGGAGAGCAGGAGGATGGCAGGGTTGAGCCCCATAGCCTTGCCCATAATCTTCGGGGTGACAATCATGTCGGTGATGATTTGCACAACGATAAACAGTCCTACGGCCATACCAAATACCACCCAAAAGTTCTGCCCGGTATCAGCGGCCTTGAGCATGGCCAGAAAAGCGGTAGGAATGAGGGCGAAAGTATGCAGGTAGGGCACAAGGTCCATCACACCGATGAGTATGCCCAAACCGATGGCCATCGGGAAGTCCATGATGGAGAAGCCGATACAGAACATGATACCCATGCACAGGGCCACCAGGCTTTGTCCGCGGATATAGTTGTTGAGTTCACGCTCCACGTCCTGCATGAGTTCGTGCCAGAACGGGCGGTTTTTCTTGGGGAATATCTTGACCCAACTCGACGACAGGTGTTCGTAGTCGAGCAGAATGAAGAACATATAAAGCAGGGTGATACAAGATGCCACAATACTAATGACGATATTGGCGGTCTGCGAGAGCACGGCAAAGAGTTTGGGCATGGCCACCTTGACCGTATCGCTGAAGTCCTTGCTCTTGAAGAAGCGGTCGACGGCCTTTCTGTTTTGCGATACCCAGTCGCTCACGGCCGCGGTCAGGTCGTTGGTATGGGTGGTAAGATGCAACCAGCGCATGAGGTACTCATAGAGTTTCTCAAACTGTGCGATCATGGGGGGAATGATGAAATACACCATCAGTCCTATCACACCGACAACGACAAGCATGGTGATGATGATGGCCAATGCACGGATGCGGACATGTAGTCTGTCCTCAAAAAACTTGACCATCGGATAGAGCAAGTAGGCAAAGAGCCAAGCCACGAAGAATGGCAACAGGACGCCGCCCAAATAGTTGACTACATAAAGAACAGCAAAGACCATCAATGTGATGATGGTCCAGCGTATGAATTTGTCGAAAGTGATTTTTTGTTCGAGCATGGGCATTTTCGGTCTTGGAATGGGCGTTGCGCGAAACAGCACAAAGGGGCATGGAGGTCACTTGTTCGCCGCCCCAGCCTTCCGGCGCAGTTCACGCTGGTAGCACTCGCGGCAGAGCGGTTCGTATTCCGAGGCCTCACCGAGCAACACGCGTTTTTCAGCATCTACAATACGGTGGCTCACATAGGCCAGACTGCCGCAACGCACACAGATGGCATGCACTTTGGTCACCTCGTCGGCTACGGCCAAAAGGGCCGGTATCGGTCCGAAGGGAACGCCCTTGAAATCCATATCGAGTCCGGCAATGATGACGCGCACCCCCCGGTTGGCCAGTTCGTTGCAGACATCGACCAGACTATCGTCAAAAAACTGTGCCTCGTCGATACCCACGACATCATTGTCGGCAGACAATAGCAGGATGCTGGCTGGCGAGTCTACTGGAGTAGAGGGAATGGCGTTGCGGTCGTGGCTCACCACGTCGGCTTCCGAATAGCGCACATCGATAGAGGGCTTGAATATCTCCACCGACTGGCGGGCAAATTTGGCACGGCGCATGCGGCGTATCAGTTCTTCGGTCTTGCCCGAAAACATCGAGCCACATATCACTTCTATCCGTCCCGGGCGATGCACCTCACCCACTAAATTCTCTGTCATAATTGGTGCAAATGTACAAAGACGTTTTAAAAAATGCAAAGAAATCAGGGGCTTTTTTGCCGATGTAGAAGATTTAACTATCTTTGTGAGGACTATATGGGAACATTGTATATCGTGCCCACTCCGGTGGGCAATATGGAAGACATGACCCTGCGCGCCATCAGGATATTGCGCGAGGCCGATGTCATACTGGCAGAAGATACGCGCACGTCGGGCATACTGCTCAAACACTTCGACATCAGCAACAAACTCATGTCGCACCACAAGTACAACGAGCACGGCACGACAGCCGCCGTTGTCGACAGGCTGAGAGCCGGACAGACCGTCGCCCTCATCAGCGATGCCGGCACGCCGGGCATCAGCGATCCGGGCTTTCTGTTGGCCCGCGAAGCGGCACGCGCCGGCGTCACCGTGCAGTGTCTTCCGGGAGCCACGGCCTGTATACCGGCCATCGTATCATCCGGGTTGCCCTGCGACCGATTCTGCTTTGAGGGTTTTCTCCCGCAGAAGAAGGGACGGCAGACTCACCTTGAGTCGCTGCGCACGGAGACACGCACAATGATATTCTACGAGTCGCCCTACCGACTGGTGAAAACCCTCGCTCAACTGGCCGAGACCTTCGGCGAAGACCGTCCGGCTTCAGTCTGCCGCGAGATATCAAAAATACACGAGGAGAGCGTACGGGGAACACTCGCAGAACTGGTGACCCACTTCACCGAGACCGCCCCACGTGGCGAGATAGTCATTGTCGTAGGCGGCAGTCCGGAAAAAGAAAAGAAGCGGAAGGAGCGTCCCCGCAAAGACCGCAACGATAAAGCCGACGCACAGTATGATGCCGTCACGCCAGACAATAATGAAGAAGAACAGGAATAAGCAGTGCTTACAAACAAAATCCATACGACTATGAAGAAACTGATATTTTTTGCGATAGGACTTGTCCTCGTGACGTTATCCGGATGCAAGGACGACCGCAAGCGCGCCGATCTGGCCGATATGCAGCAGAACGACTCCCTGCAAAGAATCATTGCCCAAAAAGACAACGAGATCAATGACATGCTGGAAACCTTCAATCAGATAGAAGACGGTCTGCGCGAAATCACCGAAGCAGAAAACCGGCTCAACGTGGTCAAGGACGGAGAAGGTGCCAACAAGCGCAAGCAGATCATCGAAAACATACAGTTCATCACCAACACGATGAAGCAGAACCGCGAGCTCATCGCCAAACTGCGCCAGCAGATGCGCGAGAGCAGCGTCAAGGGCGAACAGATGCGCAAAGCCATCGACGGACTCGTACAGCAACTCGACGAGAAAGACCAGCAGTTGCGCCAACTGCGAGCCGAACTCGATGCCAAGGACATACACATCGCCGAACTCGACCAGACGATCGGCAACCTCAACCAGAGCGTGTCTGACCTGCGTTCCGAGTCATCGCAAAAGACAGAGACCATCACCGCACAGGACAAACAACTCAACACGGCATGGTTTGTCTATGGCACCAAGAAGGAACTCAAGGATCAAAACATCATCGATGGTAGCCGCGTGCTGGAATCCAACTTCAACAAGAGTTACTTCACCAAGATTGACATCCGCGTGGAGAAGGAAATCAAGCTCTACTCCAAATCGGCCAAAATTCTCACGATGCACCCCTCAAGCAGTTATGTGCTCGACCGCGATGCCAACAAGCAGTACACCCTGCGCATCACCAATCCGCAAATATTCTGGTCGACGAGCAAGTATCTCGTCATCCTCGTGAAGTGACACGCCGCAAGGCGACAAATAGCAGACCGACGAAAAACATAAAGGTGTGCCTACGGCAAGAAGCCTGGGCACACCTTTTTCACATTATATAATATAAGCGCACCGAAAAAGATGTGCCGCACCGAAAAACCTAAACCCAAAACCATACGATGAAAATGACCCGACACCACCTTGTATTGACGGCTGCCCTACTCTTTGCGGGCGCAACCGCTACACTACCCTCACAGGCCCAACAACTCTCCTACTGGTTTGACACCCCGACCACCCTACGCGGACAAGCAGTCTGGTATGGCGGACATCCCGAGCAATGGCAGAACGGACAGAAGCCCATTGCAGCAGGAGACACCAGTTACAACCCCGACCAGGAATGGGAGTCGAAGTCGCTCCCCATCGGCAACGGCAGTCTCGGGGCGAATATCATGGGATCGGTAGAAGCCGAGCGCATCACCCTCAACGAGAAGTCGCTATGGCGCGGCGGACCAAACACGGCCAAAGGAGCCGACTACTACTGGAACGTCAACAAAGCATCAGCACACCTCATCAAGGACATCCGCAATGCTTTCGCCGCCAACGACTGGGACAAGGCTGCCGAACTGACCCGCAAGAACTTCAACAGCACCGTACCCTATGAGGCGTACAAGGAACCGGAATTCCGCTTCGGCAGTTTCACTACCGCCGGCGAAATGTATATCGAGACCGGACTGAGCACCGTCGGCATGACTGCCTACAGAAGAGCGTTGTCGCTCGACTCGGCTCTGGCCACCGTATCGTTCTGCAAGGACGGGGTGACCTACCGTCGCGAATACTTTGCCAGTTATCCGGCCAATGTCATCGCCATACGCTTCACGGCATCGCAACCGGGCAAACAGAACCTCTCCCTGTCGTATGCCCCCAATCCGGTATCGGAAGGTACGATGACTCCTGACGGCACTGACGCCCTGATTTGGAATGCCCGTCTTGACAACAACCACATGGAGTACGCCATACGCATACGCGCCATACACCAGGGAGGATCGCTGAGCAACGCCGACGGACACCTCACCATCAAAGGAGCCGACGAGGTGGTCTTCCTCATCACAGCCGACACCGACTACAAGGAGAATTTCTCACCCGACTTCTCCGACCCGAAAACCTACGTTGGCATCGACCCCAAAGCCACCACAAAGACATGGCTGACCGAGGCCACCGCCAAGGGTTACGACCGTCTGCGCCAAGAGCACTACGCCGACTACGCCCCACTCTTCGACCGCGTACAACTGCATCTCGGAGGTGCAGACCAGATCGCCGACAAATCCATCGACCAACGCTTGGCCGACTACCGCAAAGGCGAAGCCGACCCGTATCTCGAACAACTCTACTACCAGTTTGGCCGCTATCTACTCATCGCCTCCTCACGGCCGGGCAACCTGCCCGCCAACCTGCAAGGCGTGTGGCACAACAACGTAGACGGCCCCTGGCGAGTAGACTACCACAACAACATCAATCTGCAGATGAACTACTGGCCGGCCTGCTCGACCAACCTCACAGAGTGTGAACTGCCCCTGTTTGACTTCATCCGCGGACTCGTCAAGCCCGGCGAACGCACAGCATCGGCCTACTTCGGCACCCGTGGCTGGACAACATCGGTATCGGGCAACATCTTCGGTTTCACCACCCCACTTGAAAGTGAGGACATGTCGTGGAACTTCTCTCCCTTTGCCGGTCCGTGGCTTGCCACACACATCTGGGAATACTATGACTACACACGCGACCGTCAATTCTTGCAATCCACCTACGATATCATCAAGGGCAGTGCCGACTTTGCCTCCGACTACCTGTGGCACCGTGCCGACGGCATATACACGGCCGCCCCGTCGACATCGCCCGAACACGGGCCGATAGACGAAGGCGCAACGTTCGCCCACGCCGTCATCCGCGAGATACTGATTGATGCCATTGCCGCCAACAAAACCCTCGGAGCCAGCGCCGCCGACCGCCAACCCTGGGAAGACGCCCTACAACACATCGCACCCTACAAGATAGGACGCTACGGACAACTCATGGAGTGGTCGCGTGACATCGATGATCCCAAAGACGAGCATCGCCATGTCAACCATCTCTTCGGACTGCACCCCGGCCACACCGTATCGCCCATCACCACACCCGAACTCGCCGCAGCAGCCAAGGTGGTACTCGAACATCGGGGCGACGGCGCCACAGGATGGTCGATGGGATGGAAACTCAACCAATGGGCGCGCCTGCACGACGGCAACCACGCCTACACGCTCTACGGCAACCTGCTGAAGAACGGCACACTCGACAACCTTTGGGATACTCACGCCCCCTTCCAGATAGACGGCAATTTCGGCGGCACCGCCGGAGTCACGGAGATGCTTATGCAGAGTCAGTCGGGCTGCATCCACCTGCTCCCAGCCCTGCCCGACGCATGGGTCGAAGGGTCGGTCACAGGTCTGCGCGCCCGCGGCAACTTCACGGTCGACATCTACTGGGACAATACCCGGCTCAACAGAGCCGTCGTACATTCCGGGTCGGGCGAACCTTGCACCGTACGCTACGGCACACTCACCTGTAAGTTCAAGACACAAAAGGGAAAGAAATACGAGGTGACCTTCACCGACAAGGGAGGCAAGGTGAAGGCCATCCGATAATCTGATAAGGCTATTCATGTTTCGGATTTAGTGACGATAAAACTGTTTCCGTCCAAATCCGAGACTTGAATAGCCTTCTCACTCAAATATATTGAGGTGATTGCTACAAAAGCGCCCTACCCTCTCCGGGCACGAAAGAAGTCCTGCATGAGCGTACGGCATTCCTCCTCAAGCACGCCACCGACAATCTCGGCCTTCGGATGCATGGCTTTCGGGGCATACCGGGCAAAGCCGCGCTTCTCGTCGGCTGCACCATAGACGATACGCGAAATCTGCGCCCAACCTATGGCTCCGGCACACATCACACACGGTTCGACCGTGACGTAGAGCGTGCAGTCCTGCAAGTACTTGCCGCCAAGAAAGCCCGCTGCCGACGTGATGGCCTGCATCTCGGCATGAGCCGTCACGTCGTGCAAGGTCTCAGTGAGGTTGTGGGCACGCGCAATGACACGGCCTTGCGAGACGACGACCGCTCCGACCGGTATCTCGCCAGAGGCATAGGCGGCCTGCGCCTCTACAATAGCCTTGCGCATAAACTGTTCATCGATTTGCTGTTGCTGCTGAGATTTTTCCATAGTCTGTGGTAAGTAGGTGTTCAAAATTAGAGCCTATCTGCAAAATTACAACATTCATTCTGTACGGCACGCAGGACTGCAAAATAAGTTGGACATAAAATTGTACCTGTCGCCATTTTGTGCTAACTTTGTATAACCTATGGCAAGACACAACGATACCGGGAAATGGGGCGAGGAACTGGCCGTGGCCTACCTGCACGAACATGGCTACACCATACGCGAACGTGACTGGCGAGCCGGACACCGCGATATCGATATCGTCGCTGTCACGCCCGACAACATGACCGTTGTATTTGTCGAGGTGAAGACCCGCACCTCCGACGTGATACTCCGCCCGGAAGATGCCGTCGACATACGCAAGATACGCAATTTGGCCTACGCCGCCAACCAGTATGTCAAGATGCACGACGTGCGCGAAGAGTTGCGGTTTGACATCATCTCCATCGTTGGCGAGAACAAGGACGTGGCACAAGTGGAGCATATCGCTGACGCATTCAACCCTCTACTGGCATTCAGATGAATAGAGACAGACGTATCATAAAGTTGCAAAGTGTAGGTTCGACCAATGATTTCTTGCGCGAACAGGGGCGCAACTATACAGAACAGATGGTCATCGCACAAGCAGGCTATCAATCTGCCGGTCGCGGACAAGGTACCAACCGCTGGGAAAGTGCCCCCGGAAAGAACCTTCTCTTCTCACTCCTCGTACACCCGGAGAACGTCGCTGCCCGCCGGCAGTTCATATTGTCTATGGCAGGCGCATTGGCCGTAGGCGATGCGTTGACATCCTACACCGGAGACATCCATCTGAAATGGCCCAACGACGTGTATTGGAAAAACCGCAAAATCAGCGGCACACTCATCGAGACCACCTTGGCCGGAAGTACAGTGAAGGACTGTATCTTTGGTATCGGCATCAATGTCAACCAACAGACGTTTGTCAGCGACGCCCCCAATCCGGTGTCGCTCTACCAAATACTCCACCAAGAGACCGACATAGACGATGTGTTGTCGCGAGTACTCGATGCTTTTGCCCATTACTACGCGATGGTGACGGAAGGCGATTACGACGCAATAGCACAACTCTACCACGAGCGACTGTACCGCCGAGACGGTATTCACGCCTTCAGCGACAACAAAGGCACATTCTCGGCCCGCATCTCACATGTGGAAGACGACGGCCATCTCGTACTGCGTGACACCGACGGATGCGAGCGCAAGTACGCCTTCAAGGAAATCAACTATATCATATAAGAAACAATGGCTAAATTCAAGAGAATTCTCCTCAAACTCAGCGGCGAAAGCCTCATGGGAAAACAGAGTTTCGGTATCGATCCCGTGCGTCTGGGCGAATATGCCGAGCAGATCAAGGAAGTGCACGATATGGGCGTGCAAATCGGCATCGTCATCGGTGGCGGCAACATATTCCGCGGACTCAGCGGAGCCAGCAAAGGCTTCGACCGCGTGAAGGGCGACCAGATGGGCATGTGCGCCACGGTGATCAACTCGCTCGCACTCAGTTCGGCCCTCGGTGCCATCGGCGTGAAAACCAAGGTGCTGACCGCTATCCGTATGGAACCCATCGGCGAGTTCTACTCCAAGTGGAAAGCCATCGAAGCCATGGAAGCAGGCTACGTATGTATCTTCTCCGCCGGTACCGGTTCGCCCTACTTCACCACCGACACAGGTTCCTCGCTGCGCGGCATCGAGATAGAGGCTGACGTGATGCTCAAGGGGACCCGCGTAGACGGCATCTACACAGCCGATCCCGAGAAGGATCCGACCGCTACCAAGTTTACCGACATCACCTACGACGAGATCTATACCCGCGGTCTGAAGGTCATGGACCTCACCGCCACCACCATGTGCAAGGAGAACGGACTTCCCATCTACGTCTTCAATATGGACATCGTCGGCAACCTCAAGAAGGTAATGGACGGCGAAGAGATAGGTACACTCGTACACAACTGACCATCGCCAATAGCCGCTGCTTGCGGCACATGATAATAGAAAGCCGAACCCACGGACGTTTTTTGGTTTCCGCCAAGGAAAAACATCCGTAGGTTTGGCTTTTTTTTCGTAACTTTGCAGAAATGTGCAGACCGCTTTGCGCACCACGCCGGAACGGGTCTGCCGCAAGCCGAACAAGCACGACCATATGGGACAGACACAACGCCAGATATCATTCGAAGTACTGCCGCCGCTCAAAGGCTACGGCACGGCTTCCCTCTTCTCCACGATAGACCGACTTCGGGAGTACAACCCCACCCACATCAACATCACCACTCACCATAGCGAATACGTCTACCGCGAGACCGACGGTGGACAATACGAACGGCTACGCATACGCCGTCGGCCTGGCACCATAGCCATCGCCGCCAGCATACAGGAGAAGTACGGCATACCGGTCATTCCCCATGTGATATGCAGCGGAGCCACCATAGAGGACATCGAGTACGAACTGCTCGACCTGCAATTTCTCGGCATCGAGCGCGTACTGCTACTGCGCGGTGACAAAGCCCGCGAGGACAACCGGTTTATACCCACCCCCGGCGGACACGCCCACACGACCGACCTCATACGGCAGGTCAACCGGTTCAATGAAGGATTCTTCGCCGACGGATCGCCGATGAAACACCCCGGCCCCCCCTTCACCTATGGTGTGGCCGCCTATCCCGAAAAACACGAGGAAGCCCCCAATATAGAGATGGATATGGCCTATCTCAAGGAGAAACAAGATCTCGGAGCCTCCTACGCCGTCACCCAACTCTTCTACGACAACCGCAAATACTTCGACTTCGTTGCCCAAGCACGCGCTCAGGGCATCACCATTCCCATCATTCCCGGCATCAAACCTTTCGCAAAACTCACCCAGTTGACCGTTGTCCCCAAGACCTTTCACTGCGACCTGCCACAGGAACTTGCACAGGAAGCCCTCCGCTGCAAGACCGACGATGATGCCAAGGCACTCGGCATAGAATGGTCGACCGCCCAATGCCGCGAACTCTACGAGGCTGGCATACCCCAAATACATTTCTACACGATGTCGGCCGTCGACTCGGTGGCCGAGGTAGCCCACCGACTACTCTGACCACCACCCGACAATAAGAAAAGAACGAAGACATGACATTCGACGAAGTGATAGGACAAGCCGACGCGAAAGCACGTCTGGCACAACTCATCGACGAGGACCGCATACCCCACGCCATGCTACTCTGCGGACCTACAGGTTGCGGCAAGATGGCCATCGCACTTGCATTGGCCTCGCGTCTGCTCAACGACAGTCCGCTATTGCGCCACTGGGGACACCCCGACCTACACTTCACCTTCCCTACCATAAAACTGCCCGGCATGGGTTCTGAACACCAGCCCGTAAGCAATGACTTCATCAGCGAGTGGCGCGAGATGCTCAGCCACGGCCCCTACTTCTCCTTCGAGCAGTGGATGGCTGCTATGAAGGGCGAAAACCAACAGGCCATCATCACCGGAGGAGAGAGCGACGCACTGACCCGCAAACTCTCCATGAGGTCAAACCAAGGCGGATACAAGGTCAGTATCATCTGGTTGCCGGAACGCATGAACCCCACCAGCGCCAACAAACTGCTCAAACTCATCGAGGAGCCGCCCCAGCGCACCGTCTTCATCATGGTCAGCGAAGCCCCCGAACAACTGCTCGACACCATACGCAGCCGCACACAACGCATTGACCTGAAGCGCATCGCAGACAACGACATTGCAGAAGCGCTCATCGCCAAGCGAGGCATAGAGCCCGACACCGCTCGACGGGTGGCACGCGTCGCACACGGCAGTTGGCTGGCCGCCCTTCAAGCCCTTGACGCCGGCAACGAAAACCGTCTGTTCTTCGACCTCTACGCCATGCTTATGCGCATGGCCTACGGACGCCGCCTACAGGAACTCAAGAAGTGGTCTGAAAGCGTAGCCGCCTTCGGACGCGAGAAACAAAAACGCATGCTCGCCTACTTCAACCGCATGACCCGCGAGAACTTTATGTACAACTTCCGCGCACCAGAACTCAACTACATGACGGAAGAGGAAGAACGTTTCGCCACCAATTTCTCACCCTTTGTCAACGAAGCCAACATCATCTCCATGTCAGAACTCCTGGAAAAGGCACAACACGACATCGGCCGCAACGCCAATGCCAAGATTGTATTCTTCGACCTGGCCTTGCAAATGATTATCCTGCTAAGGTTGAAGGCATAGCATCGGCCATACGACATACTCCTCCATCCGAACAACAACACCCACATTCCCAAACAACAATCATAAGAACATACCCACCATATATAGAATATGACTGATTTCAAAGACATGAAGTTCAAGATATCCCGAGGCTGCGGCCGCGGGCTCTGCCACCACGCCTGCGGACGGCAAGACAAACAACTCAACACCTACGACTGGTTGGAAGACATACCGGGCAACACCGACACCACCGACCTCGTGGAAGTACAGTTCAAGAACACGAGAAAAGGTTTCTACCACAACGTCAACCACCTCGACCTCAAGAAGGGTGATACCGTTGCCGTGGAAGCCAGCCCCGGACACGACATCGGCGTTGTCACCCTGACTGGCCAACTGGTCAAGCAACAGATCAAGAAAGCCAACCTCAAGTCACCCGACGACATCAAGCGCGTGTACCGCATCGCCAAGCCCGTCGACATGGAGAAGTACGAAGAGGCCAAAAGCCGCGAGCACGGCACCATGATACAGAGCCGACAGATAGCCAAAGACCTCGGACTGCAAATGAAAATCGGAGACGTGGAGTACCAAGGCGACGGCAACAAGGCCATCTTCTACTATATCGCCGACGAGCGCGTAGACTTCCGCCAACTCATCAAGGTACTGGCCGAGACATTCCACGTGCGCATCGAGATGAAGCAGATCGGTGCCCGCCAGGAAGCAGGTCGCATCGGAGGTACCGGTCCCTGCGGTCGCGAACTGTGCTGCGCTACCTGGATGAAAAACTTCGTCAGCGTCAGCACCAACGCTGCCCGCATACAGGACATCTCGCTCAACCCGCAAAAACTCGCGGGTATGTGTGCCAAACTGAAATGTTGTCTCAACTACGAGGTGGACGACTATCTGGAGGCCAGTCGGAAAGTGCCGGCCAAAGACATCATTCTCCAAACGATGGACAATGATTACCACCTCTTCAAGTCTGACATCCTCGCCGGAGAAGTCACCTACTCTACCGACAAGGGAATTGCCGCCAATCTTGAGACCATCAGCGTAGAACGCGCACACGAGGTGATTGCTATGAACAAGCGAGGTGAGAAACCGCTCTCTCTCCTCGAAGACGGAAAGGTGAAAGAACCCGAGCGTCCGGCCGACCTTTTGGCCGATGCCGACTTGAGCCGCTTCGACAAGCGCAAGAAAAAGAAGAAAAACAACAACCGCGACAAAGCAGCACAGCCCAAGGCCAACAATGCCTCTGCTCCCGCACAAGGCGGAGAAAAGCGCGACCGCAAGCCGCAAAAGCAGCAACGCCAAGGCGACCGCCCTGCACGGCAGTCCAAGGACAGGCAGCAACGGCAGCCCAAAGACAACCGCCAACCCCGGCCGGCAGACAAGCGCAGACAGGAAGACAGACCGGCCGCCAAGGGCGACAAGCAACCACAGCCCAAGGCTGACAAGCCACAGCCCAAAGGCGAAAATCCGCAATCTGCGCCGACCGACAAGACACAAGCATGAGAACAATGAACCTACTGGCGATGACGGCTATATCCGTCATCGCCTCTCTTTCATCCTGCAACGACAACAAGGTGTATGACCACTACGAACATACACCTCTTGCCGGATGGGAGAAGAATGACCGTCTGTCATTCAGCGTGCCAGCAGCCAAGGAAGACGGTGTCTACACGACCGATCTGGGACTGAGAATCAACGCCACCTATCCCTTCATGGGCCTGACACTCATTGTCGACCACCACATACTCCCGGCAGACACCACCGTGTCTGATACCCTGCACTGCGATCTCATCGATACAAACGGAAACACACGCGGACAGGGCGTCAACTTCTACCAATACCAGTTCCATGTCGGCGAAATTCCCCTTCATCAAGGCGACTCGCTACAAGTGAGCGTGCGACACGACATGAAACGCGAAATCCTGCCCGGCGTCAGCGACATCGGACTGATTGTAGAGCGGAAATAAACAACGAAACAATAAAGGCCGAAACTTTTCAACAAACGATATATCTGCCCCCAAAAAGCAAAGGCATACAGGTCAAAACAAAGCCAAAGCGGGCCGTTCCATCTATCGGAACGGCCCGCTTTGGCTTTATTGTCATACTCCATCGCATCACGACTGCACCATATTCCGTCCGGCATCGATACGCAGGAAGATAAACAACAACAACGTGAAACCCCATAGCGACGATCCACCATAACTGAAGAACGGCAGCGGAATACCGATGACGGGAGTCAAGCCGAGCACCATGCCCACATTGATGAACACATGGAAGAGGAACACGCTCACTACGCAATAGCCGTAGACACGCCCGAACTTGAATGGTTGTCGCTCAGCCAAATGCACGAGTCGGAGGATGAGCATCAGGAACAATAACAGGACGCCAGCCGAACCGAGAAAGCCTTCTTCCTCACCGACGGTACAGAAGATAAAGTCGGTATCCTGCTCAGGCACAAACTTGAGTTTTGTCTGTGTTCCGTTGAGAAATCCCTTGCCCTTCAGTCCGCCAGACCCAATGGCAATCTCACTCTGATGCACATTGTAACCTGCACCGGCCAAATCCTCATCGAGTCCGAGCAGCACGTTGATACGTACACGCTGGTGCGGCTCCATCACATCGTTGAGCACATAGTCGGCTGAATAGAAGAATACGGCTGAACCCAGCGCAAACAGCATGATGTAGAAGTAAGTCCGTATGCGGGTACGCAAACCGACAACTGCCAAATAACCGATGGTGAACAGGCACAGTCCCAACTGCACCCAAGTCACATCGAAGGGGATGACAAACTCTGAGAACAGCAGGGCCAACACGGTCAGGCCGAGTCCATAGCCAAGGATGGTCCAAAAGGCACGGCGGTCACGGCAGTAGGACTTTACCATAAAGGCGGTGAACACCTTGATGAGCAACAAGACGACAAACTTGCCGACCGATGTAGGCGTATCCCACAACAAGACTTGCTCATACTTGATGCCGACCACGAAATAGACGACCATGGCTACCCCTGTAAACAGGACGCTTCCCGGCATGCCCTCACGATAGAACATCAGAAAGAAGGATACATAGACCAGTGCAGAACCGGTCTCACGCTGCCCCACGATGCACAACATCGGTATCAGGACGATGGCCATCGCAGCGGCGAAGTGTTTCCAACGGTGTATGTCAAACCCGTAGGCTGACATAAACTTGGCCAAAGCCAAAGCCGTGGCAAACTTGCCGAACTCTGCCGGTTGCAGACGTATCGGACCCAACACAATCCATGAATGCGAACCTTTGATGTCGTGCGGATTGAATATCGTGGCAAAGAGCAGAAGCAATAATATGCCGTAGATGATGTATGAGAAGGTGTCGAAGAAACGGGTGTCCATCATCAGTATGACAAAACCGAGGCATATCGATGTACCAATCCATACAATCTGCATACCCGATCGGGTGGCCAAACTGACAATTTCGTTGTCACCGTAGGTAAAACTGGCACCGCAAATACTGATCCATCCGAACGCCATCAGTGCCAGATAGATGATGATGGTCCACCAGTCTACCGTACGCAACGTGCTCTGTTGTCTGTCTACTTGCTGCATGAAAGTTTTTTAGGCGTGTTATTTATTCATTTACTTTTTTCCCGGCCGTACCCGTAGAGTCGACCGGATGTTTCCTGCCCTTCGCAGAACCGGAAGAAACGGTTGTGGAAGGCGTCGTGCCCTTCTCCGTCGTACCGAAGAAACGCTTGCCATAGCCGATACGCTTCTTCTGCATCTCTGTGGCACGGGCTTCGCTTGCCGGCGAGAGTTTGCCGTGCAAGTACTGCTCCATCATCAATCCGCCGATGGGCACACCATAGTTGGCACCCCATCCACCGTTCTCCACATAGACGGCAATGGCAATCTTGGGATTGTTCATCGGGGCAAAACCCATAAACACAGAGTGGTCGCGTCCGCGGTTCTGTGCCGTACCCGTCTTTCCGCAAGGCGTGAAATCATAACTCCGCAAGGCGGCACACGTACCCCGAAGAGCCGACTCGCGCATACCGGCGACCACATAGTCGTAAGCGCGGCGCGAAGCCTTCGTATTGTGACGGTGGGCATAAGCCGTGTCGAGCGGTTCGCCCTGCACCTTGCGCACCACATGCGGAGCATAGTAGTAACCTCGATTGGCAATGGTCGCACCGAGATTGGCAATCTGCAACGGGGTGAGCGTGACCTCACCCTGTCCGATGGAGATACTGACAACGGTCAGTCCATTCCACGACCCGCGGTAGTTGCGGTCATAATACCCGGCATTGGGTATCATACCGCGCTTCTCGCCCGGAAGGTCGATACCGAGCCGATAACCGAAGCCCATGCTCACCATATAGTCGCGCCACACATCCATCGCTCCTTGCACACTGCCGTACTTGCTGCGGTTGCCGAGCATATAGTACAATCCCCAGCAGAAATAGCCATTGCAGGAAGTACAGATGGCGTTGACCAGATTGATGGGAGAGGCATGACCGTGACACCCTACATGCAGACCTTTGCAATAGAATCCGTGATGACAGGGAAACATCGTGCCCGGAGTGATGATGCCCTCTGTCATGTAGGTGAGGGCCTGGGATGTCTTGAAAGTAGAACCGGGAGGGTACATACCCATGATACTGCGGTTGAGCAACGGTTTCCAGGAGTCGTGCGAGAGTATGCGGTGGTTCTTTCCGCGCTGGCGACCTACCATGATGCGGGGGTCATAACTGGGCGACGAGACCATCGCCAACACCTCGCCCGTACTCGGTTCGATAGCGACGATACTGCCTATCTTGCCTTCGAGCAGACGCTCTCCGAGTGCCTGCAATTTGAGATCGATGCTGAGCGTGAGATTCTTTCCCGCCACAGGCCGGCGGTCGTACTTGCCATCTTGGTACTTGCCTTGTATTCTTCCGCGGGCATCGCGCAAAAGTATCTGCACGCCCTTCTCTCCTCGAAGTTGCTTCTCGTAGTATTTCTCCACACCGAGTTTGCCGATATAGTCACCGGGCTGATAGTACTCATCGTCTTCAATGTCACTGGGTGATACCTCGCCCACATCGCCAAGCACATGAGCAAGATGGGGATACTGGTACTGGCGGATGCTGCGGCGCTGCACATAGAATCCGGGGAAGCGGAAGATCTTTTCCTGGAAATAACTGAACTCCTCATTGGGCAACTGGCTCATGAAGAGTTGTTGCGTATAGCGCGAATAGCCCGGATTCTTCATCCGGTCTTTGATATCGGCCATGCGCTGGATGAAAAATTCCTTGGTGATACCGAGCGTACGGCAGAAATCTGCCGTATCGATACGACCGCTCTCCTCATTCATCACGACCATGATATCGTAGGCCGCCTGATTGTATACCAGCAACGTTCCGTTACGGTCGGTGATGGTACCTCGCGAAGGATATTCTATTTTCTTGAGGAAAGCATTGCTGTCCGCATTCTTCTTGTAGTCGTCGCTCATCAACTGCAGGGTAAACAGTCTGACTATGTACACCAATACGATAGCCACTGCCACTCCGCTGATGACCCAACGCCGCTTCTCAAGGTTGAAGTCGCTCATTTATCTCCTCCTCAGATTTTCGATGACCAAAATCAGAATATAGGTCAGCGCGAAACTTCCGCCGACACACTCCACCCATTGCAACCAATTGAAGAAATTGAAGACTTCGAGTGTGAAGTATACCAGGATGTACACCAAGACAAGGATGAGCGAATAGACTACATACTTGCCGAAGCCCAGCGAGCGGAATGACGGAAGCAGATCGTCGGCACTCTCGCGGGTGACAAAGAGTTCGAGCACATAAGGCTGAAGAAAACCCACCAGCGTCATCGCCCCGGTACTCACGCCCGGCGTATTGGAGAACGTGTCTACACACAGGCCCATGGCAAAACACCATAGCAGGACAGCCCAACGGGGTGTACCACGCCTCAGCGGAAGGGCGAAATAGACATACAGCAAGGGCATGGCGCAGTCGAAAAGACAAATATGGTTGAGTACCAGCGCCTGAGCCAACAATAGAATGAGGAAGAACGCGACGTTCTTGAGAATATTTATATTCATTGACCCGTTGTTCGTTAGTGGTGAATTTTTATTGCGGGATTCCTTACGGTGACTTTTGGGGGAACTCCACCTTTACTCCACCTGATGACAAATGACTACTGACGCACGCGAATAGAATCTTCGGCCGCATGGAGCAGTTGCAGTTTCTCGTCCATGGCCTTGTCATTGATGACACAGACATCGCGCAGGCGTCCGAAATCGGTAGAAAGTTTCACCTTGACTCTGTAGGAAAGTCCGTCAGCAGAATTGTAAGCATGCAAGATTTTGCCAATCTGCACACCGGGAGGAAATACAGAGGAGTAACCGCTCGTGACTACCCAGTCGCCTAAACGGAAACGGGCATGACGTGGTATGTCGTCCATATAGGCCTCATCGGCAGCCCCGCCCGTCCAGTGCAGATAACCGAAATATCCACGGCCCTTGATAGCACAACTGATATTGGAGACTGTACTCAGCACGGGTATGACCACAGCGTAATGGTTGGATGTCAAATAGACAATGCCTACGATACCCGTACCGCAGACCACACCCATATCCTTACGCACGCCGTCGGCTTCTCCTTTGTCGATAGTGATAAAGTTGTTGAGTCGGTCGAGCGTATTGCTCACCACCTTGGCAGGCACGACATCAAACCCTGCATAGAGATTGCCAGCCATACGGCGCAATATAGCAGAGTCGCCCGACTGCGCAGTGAGTTGCTGCGACAAGGCTTCTACCTGTCTTTCGAGAAAGACATTGCGCTCGGTCAGTTTCCCGTTGACCTCGGCCAGAGAAAAATACTGGTCGACAGCCGACCGCCAGGCATATACCTGACCCGTGACGGCGTTGGCAGAAGAGAACCATACGCTGCCTTGATAACTGTTGTAACGAAACAGCAGAACGAAACTGAGGACTTCGAGCACAACAAAGAGAAACCAGTGGTTGTGTCGCGCCAGAAAATCGAAAAGATTGCGCATATACGAATGATGGCGTGTTCTAAAAATCTATAGGTGGGTTCTGAAAATTCCCGCCGCTACCCATAAATCTATGATTGGTCTGCGACGCAAATTTTTAGAACCCACCTACAACGAACCGTATGGGAGAACCTCCGTCACACGGCAAGGACTTGTCCCACACGGTCCGTTATAGAATCAGATAACTTTTCGGTTGTGTGTTTGTGTCTGCACAAACACCATTTACCGCATCAGGAAGGAGAACTTGTCTACGTTCTTCAGAGCGATACCGGCACCCTTGGCCACGCTATGGAGAGGATCCTCGGCGATATGGAAGGGGATGTTGATCTTGTCGGTCAGACGCTTGTCGAGTCCGCGGAGCAAGGCACCGCCACCAGAGAGATAGATACCGTTCTTCACGATGTCGGCATAGAGTTCCGGCGGAGTGTTCTCAAGGGCCGAAAGCACTGCATTCTCAATCTTGGCCACGGTCTTGTCGAGACAGTGGGCAATCTCCTGATAGCATACGGGCACCTCCATGGGAAGTGCGGTGATGCGGTTCGGGCCGTGTACTACGAAATCCTCGGGGGCATCGTCACCCAGTTCGGTGAGAGCAGAACCCACATGTATCTTGATGCGCTCGGCCATACGTTCGCTGACCTTGACGTTGTGCTGACGGCTCATATACTCCTGAATGTCGGCCGTCAGGTCATCGCCTGCGGTGCGGATGGAGTTGTTCGACACGATACCGCCCAAAGAGATGACGGCAATCTCGGTGCTGCCACCGCCAATATCGACAATCATGTTGCCCTCGGGGGCCTCAACGTCGATACCGATTCCGATAGCGGCTGCCATCGGCTCGAATATCAGATAGACATCACGTCCGTCGGCATGCTCGGCAGAGTCGCGTACAGCACGCAGTTCCACCTCGGTAGAACCTGAAGGTACACCGATGACCATACGCAGTGACGGAGAGAACAGGCGGCTGCCTGTGTGTACCATCTTGATGAGCCCGCGCATCATCTGCTCGCAGGCCGTGAAGTCGGCAATCACGCCGTCACGCAACGGACGTACGGTGCGGATATTGTCGTGTGTCTTCTCGTACATCATCTTGGCCTTGGCACCTACTGCAATCATCTTGTCGGTGCGGCGGTCGAGGGCCACTACAGAAGGCTCGTCTACCACAATCTTGTCATCACTGACAATGATGGTGTTGGCCGTTCCAAGGTCCATTGCGATTTCCTGAACGAATGAAAAGAATCCCATTTGTTTTATGTCGTTTGTTATATGAAGAGATGGCCGCAGAGGATGTTCCTCCCGTTTCGACAGTCCCCGTTATCCCTTGGGGCGTACGACCACCTGTCTTCTTTTGGTTTCTGTTTGGATAGGGGTGGATTTATCGTTGTCAAGATATTCCACCCGAAGGCCGTCTTATTTGCAGAACCACTCGTGGATGGCGGTATCGTAGTGGCTGCTCACTCCGAAGGCACGCTCGGCAAATATCTTGCGGTCCTCGATATCGGTCTGCGCACCCTTGCGGTTGAGCAGTTCGAGCAACACGCTGTACTCGGCCTTGCTGGGCACGATGACCACGTCCTTGAAGTTCTTGGCTCCGGCACGGATGAGCGAGATGCCGCCGATATCGATTTTCTCGATGATGTCGGCCTCGGAAGCACCGCTGGCTACGGTTTGCTCGAAAGGATAGAGATCGACGACGACGAGGTCGATGGAGGGAATGTCGTACTCCTGCATCTGTGCCACGTCGCCTTCGTTGTCGCGGCGGGCGAGGATACCTCCGAACACTTTCGGATGGAGGGTCTTCACGCGACCGCCGAGTATCGACGGATATGTGGTCACACTCTCCACGGTCTGACATTCGTAGCCCAGTGACTCGATGAATTTCTGGGTACCGCCTGTTGAAAGGAATTTCACGCCTTCTTCATGCAGTTTGGCAAGAAGGTCGTCCAGTCCGTCCTTGTGGAAGACCGAAATGAGTGCGGTCTTGATTTTCTTTGTTTCAGCCATTTTTACCTTGGGTATGGTTCTAAAAAATTGTTATTACCAAAGCCTTTTATTCCTGCCGCGCTCCATGGTGCAACCGGAATGCCGGCCATATGTATATTCAAAGTGCAAAGTTAGCAAAAAGACGGGATATAGTATACATAAAAAAACAAAAAAAGCGTGCATTTTCCGTGTTTTACATCCCTTGCGACGGGAATACTGAAAATACACGACAGACGGGGAAAAAGCGGCTTTGGATTACGCTCTATATCAAGTTTTCTGCGTAAGTTTGCATACACATCCTTGCATACGCATCTTATAATACTTACGCATCTTATATATTGTCTACCATGAACAGAAACGACTTTCAGTTTGAGGTCTGCGCCAACGGCGTGGAAAGTTGCATCGCCGCCCAAGAAGGCGGTACCGACCGCGTGGAACTCTGCGCCGGTATACCCGAAGGGGGCACCACACCGTCGTACGGCGAAATCAAGACCGCACGACGGATACTTACCCAAACCCGCCTGCACGTCATCATCCGGCCGCGCGGCGGCGACTTTCTCTACACGTCGCTTGAGATAGAGCGCATGGAGGAAGACATACGCCTCTGCCGTGACCTTGGCGTAGACGGTGTGGTGTTCGGTTGCCTGTGTGCAGACGGTTCTATCGACCGTGAGGCCAATGCACGGCTCATGGAAGCGAGCCGGGGAATGTCCGTCACCTTTCACCGCGCATTCGACCGTTGCCGCGACCCGCACATGGCCATACAGCAACTGATTGACCTCGGCGTCGACCGCATACTCACCTCGGGCCAGCAGCCTACCGCATTCGACGGCATACCGCTGCTGCGCCAACTACACGAAGAAGCCGCAGGGCGCATACATCTGTTGGCTGGTTGTGGTGTGAGAGAAGAAAATATCCAGCAGATACGCACTGCAACAGGTATTCACGAATTTCATTTCTCTGCACGCGTTGCCATACATAGCCGTATGACCTACAGCAATCCTTCGGTATACATGGGAGCGAAAGATGCCGACGAGGACATCCTTCCCTTCACTTCTGCAGAACGGGTACGGGCGACCATTGAGGCTTGCTTGGCAGAATAACAACAATCAGCAGCATAAACAATTGGCAGCATAACAATAAATAGAGGTGGAATCTAAAAAAATTCCACCTCCTACTGATTTTTTCTATCTATACGATAGATATGATGACTATAGTACTATATCCAATCTATAGTTTCACTTTCTTGAACACCTTATCGGTAGCACCGGCCTTCGACCGAACGTATTCTCCGGCAGCCGTACTACTCTGCTGCAGATAGTCTTTGTCGGCAATGAGCCGGTCGGCAAGGCTGAAGAAAGAGTCTTTGTCCGAAATTTCAAATCCGCCCTTGGCCTGAAGCAGTTCCTGAGCCTCCTGGAAGTGCTTGTTGTTGGGACCGAAAATCACAGGCATTCCCCATACGGCTGCTTCCAGCACATTGTGTATACCTACCCCAAAGCCGCCGCCCACATAGGCGATTTCGCCATAGCGGTATACCGACGACAACAAACCGAAACAATCGATGATGAGACAGTCAGCCTTGGCTGCTTCCTCGGGTGTCGTCTGCGTATAGCGCACGGCCTTCCGTTTGAGTTTGGAGAGTATCTGTGACAGATGGTCTTCATCGATGACATGCGGTGCGATAATGAGCCGCCAGTCACGTCGAGCGTTGAAATAGGGAATGAAAATGTCCTCATCGGGTTGCCAACTCGATCCGACAACAAATACCCGATAGTTTTCACCCGCCTCGTCTGCCTTGGCCGTACCACGTTTGAAAGCCTCAACGATAGGTAGACATTTGGAAGCATCGCGTATCTGCAACACGCGGTCGAAACGGGTATCGCCGATGACCTCAGCCTCATCGATGCCAAGAGAGGAGAGCAACTGACGGCTCTGCTCGTTTTGTACAAAGAATCGGGTGACACACTTCAGCACACGGGCATATCTCCGTCCGTACCAGCGAAAGAATATCTGGTCGGGCCGGAAGATGCTCGACACGCTATATACGGGTACCCCCCGATGACGGAGGATGTGCATATAGTTGTACCAAAACTCATACTTGATAAAGAAGGCCATCACCGGATGCACGGCACGCAGAAAACGGCGGGCATTACGGATGGTGTCGAGCGGCAGATAGCACACGATATCCGCTCCGCTATAGTTCTTCCGAACTTCATAACCGGAGGGCGAGAAGAAGGTGAGCAGTATCTTGTATTCGGGATGGTCGCTGCGCAGGCGTTCCATCAGCGGGCGTCCTTGCTCAAATTCGCCAAGCGAGGCCGCATGAAACCATACGTACTTTGCTGACGGATCTACCTTCTCCCGGAGTGTCTTTATCGCACGGCGTTCGCCTTGCCACATCTTCCTCACCTTGCGGTTGAAGATACTGCACACGGCCACACCAAGCAAATACAGGTATATTGCGATGTTGTACACGACAATATTCAGATTTGGTTTCTTGTTCAGACCGTTCCCGCAGACATTGCCGACGGCAGGAACGGCCTGTCGGTGTTTTCCTTGAAAAATATATTAGCCCAGCACCTCTACGGCACGGCGCAGACGACGCAGCGACTCTTCCTTGCCAAGGAAAGCAGAGATATCGAACATGCCGGGGCCTTTGCCTTCGCCGACAAGGGCAAGACGGAAGGCATTCATCACATCACCCAATTTGTAGCCTTGCTCTTCCACCCATGCCATGACAACGGGCTCCTGGCCTTCTACCGAGAAGTCGTCGATGCCTTCGAGCACAGCGGCCAGTTCGGTCATCACCTGGGCGGAGTTCTCCTTCCAGCGTTTCTTCACGGTCTTGGCATCATACTCTGTCGGAGCGATAAAGAAGAAAGAGCAGAGCGGCCACAGTTCCTTGACGAAACTTACACGGTCTTTCATCATCGACACTACTTGGGTGACGCGCTCCAGTGTTTCGTCCACACCATTGCCGGCAACGATGGGGGCAAAGAGATGGGCGATTTCCTCATTGCTCTTGCGGAGAATATATTCATGGTTGAACCAGATGCCCTTTTGGTAGTCGAAACGTGCACCAGCCTTCGAGCATTTTGTGATGTCGAAGAGTTGCACCAGTTCGTCGAGCGAGAAGAGTTCTTGCTCTGTACCGGGATTCCATCCGAGCAGCGCGAGGAAATTGACCACAGCCTCGGGGAAATAGCCGCTTTCGCGGTATCCCGACGAAGTTTCTCCGGTCTTGGGATCGTGCCACTCCAAGGGGAACACGGGAAAACCGAGACGGTCGCCATCGCGCTTCGAGAGTTTACCCTTGCCCTCGGGCTTGAGCAGCAGGGGCAAATGGGCAAAGGCGGGCATGGTGTCCTCCCATCCGAAAGCACGGTAGAGCAACACGTGGAGCGGTGCGCTGGGCAACCACTCTTCACCACGGATGACATGGGAAATCTCCATCAGATGGTCGTCCACGATATTGGCCAAATGGTAGGTGGGCAGTTCGTCGGCGCTCTTGAAGAGCACCTTGTCGTCGAGGATGTCACTCTTGATCACCACCTCACCACGGATAAGGTCGTGTACATGCACGTCCTGTCCCGGTTCTACGAGGAAGCGTACCACATACTGCTGACCGTCGGCTATACGGCGGTTGGTCTCCTCCTCACCGAGGGTGAGCGAGTTGGTCATCGACAGACGCGTATGGGCATCATACTGGAAATTCTTCACCTCAGCGCGCTTGGCCTCAAGTTGTTCGGGAGTATCAAAAGCGATGTAGGCCTTGCCGTCTGCCAACAGTTGGTCTACATATTTCTTATAGATATCACGGCGCTCGCTCTGACGGTAAGGTCCGTACTTACCACCGAAGGACACACCCTCGTCAAACTTGATACCCAACCAGCGGAAGGACTCCAAAATGTATTCCTCTGCACCGGGCACAAAGCGGTTGGAGTCGGTATCTTCGATTCTGAACACGAGATCGCCGCCGTGCTGGCGGGCAAAGAGATAGTTGTACAATGCGGTACGCACACCACCGATGTGCAAAGCGCCGGTAGGACTGGGCGCAAAGCGCACCCTAACTTTTCTATCCATCATGGTTGAAGAAAAATGTCTTATACTAATATGTTAGTTGCGAAACGACACTGCGGTAGCGATCAAGAATGGGCTATCGTGCGGCCTTTCATTATATTTTGTGCAAAAATACACAAAAATTCCCGATTTTGACTTTTTTTTTCGTATTTTCGCAATGCGAACATTTGGCACGTACTTATTGCGGGTCTAAAGAATTCCCGCCGCAAACAATAGATTAACACAATAGCACCCACCTTATGACAAATATCTTTGACAATACAGAGGGACATTTCTGGCGAAACATGCTCAGCCGCACAGCACTGGTGGTCATCACGGTGATCATCATCGTATGGGCCTTGCCGAGAGCGGAGAACAAGCCTTTCCGCTATGATGTCGGCAAACCGTGGATGTACGGATCGTTCATCGCCAGTTTCGACTTCCCCATCTACAAGACCGACGAGACCATCAAGGCCCAGGAAGACTCACTCATGGAGACCTTCCAGCCATACTACAACTACAATCCCGACATCGAACACCAGCAGGTCACCCGATTTCTCAAGGACTTCAGCGACGGCATACCCGGTCTGCCTCACCAGTACGTCAGTCTGCTGGCCGACCGCCTACACAGGCTCTACCAGGCCGGCATCCTCGACACGCCCACCTACAATGAGATGTACAAGGACACGACGACCACAATACGCATCGTCAACGGCAACAATGCGCAAAGCGAACAGTTGTCGTGCATCTACTCCACCATGTCGGCCTACGAAAAACTGTTTCTCGATGAGAAACTCGCCCCTCAGCGGCAACTGCTGCAGCGTTGCAACCTCAACAACTATATCGAGTGCAACCTCTTCTACGACAAGGAGCGCAGCGAGACCGAACGCAACGACCTGCTCAGCAGCATACCGCCAGCCAGCGGAATGGTGATGAGCGGACAAAAAGTGATCGACCGCGGCGATATCGTCGACGACTATACCTACCGCGTGCTCAACTCTTTCGAGCGAGAGATCAAACGGCGCAATGCCACCTCTACCGAGATCACCAACACGCTCGTGGGCCAGATTATCTTCGTGACGTTGCTTGTCGGCATCTTCACCCTCTACCTCGCCCTCTTCCGCCGCGACTACTTCGACAAGCCGCGCAGCATCGCCATGCTCTACACGCTCATCACCATCTTCCCGGTGATGGTGTCCATCATCATGCAGCACAACTTCCTGAGCGTGTACATCCTGCCGTTTGCCATGGCCCCCATCTTCATCCGCGTGTTCATGGACTCGCGCACGGCCTTCATCTCGCACGTCACAATGGTACTCATCTGCGCAGCCGTGGTGAGATACCAGTATGAGTTTATCATCATACAGATTGTGGCGGGCATCGTCGCCATCTACTCCCTACGCGAACTGTTGCGCCGCGCACAAGTGTTCAAGACCGCCCTACTGGTATCCCTTTGCAGCGCCCTGGTCTACTTTGCCCTACAGATGATGCAGGACAACGACTTCCTCAAGATGGACCGCGACATGTACTACCACTTCGCCGTCAACGGCGTATTCTTGCTCTTGGCCTACCCGGTGATGTATATCATCGAGAAGACGTTCGGTTTTGTCTCCAACGTGACGCTCTTCGAACTGTCCAATACCAACCGTGGACTGCTGCGCGACCTCAGCGAGATAGCCCCCGGCACCTTCCAGCACTCCATCACCGTGGGCAACCTCGCCTCCGAGATAGCCAACCGCATCGGAGCCAATAGCCTCCTCGTGCGTACAGGTGCCCTCTACCACGATATCGGCAAGATGGCCAACCCGGTATTCTTCACCGAAAACCAGGCCGGCGTCAACCCCCACGACCAGATGACCTGCCAGGAGAGCGCACGCATCGTGGTCAGCCACGTCACCGAAGGGGTCAAGATGGCCGAGAAAGCCAATCTGCCCAACATCATCCGCGACTTCATCCTCACCCACCACGGCACGGGCATGGCCAAGTATTTCTACATCAAGTACAAGAACGAGCATCCCGACGAGGATGTCGATCCGGCTGCCTTCTCCTACCCGGGCCCCAACCCGTTCACCCGCGAACAGGCCATCCTCATGATGGCCGATGGCGCAGAGGCTGCCACACGCTCACTTTCCACCTACACGGCCGACTCCATCAGTACCCTTGTCAACAAAATCATCGACAACGATGTGGCCGAGGGCTATTTCCACGAGTGCCCCATCACCTTCCGCGACATTGCACAGGCCAAGCAGGTACTCATCGAGCGCCTCAAGGCCATCTACCATACCCGTATCTCCTACCCCACCCTCAAGGAAGACAAGACGGCCGACAAGACCGACCCCCAACCATAACGCACAGAAAAATGCCGAACGGCAGCGAAATGACGGCGAAACGTTGCACAAAACTCCATATTTGTGCAACGTTTCGCCGTTTTATAGTTAATAGACCTTAAAGGAAAATAGGTACATACCGACAAATCGAACAATTTAGATACCTTTGCAACCAATTTTATTAAAGGTATTTAACGATGAACCAATCAAAACTCGTCAGTTTGGCCCTTGTTTCTGTGCTGAACGTTCCCGTGTGGGCAGGCGGTCTGCTCACCAACACCAACCAGAACATTGCCTTTCTGCGCAATCCGGCACGCGATGCTGCGATAGCAATCGACGGTGTCTACAGCAACCCTGCGGGCGTTGCATTTCTCAACAACGGTCTGCATCTGTCCATCAACCTGCAGAATGCACACCAGACCCGAACCATCACTTCCGAATTCTCACCCTTCGCCTATGGCGTGAAGAACAACGGCGAGCGCATCAAGACGTTCAAGGGAAAAGCCGATGTACCCGTTCTTCCCTCTCTTCAGGCGGCCTACAACAAGGGCAACTGGAGTTTCCAGTTCGGCTTTGCCATCACTGGCGGTGGCGGCAAGTGCCACTTCGACGATGGTCTGCCTTCTTTTGAAAGCAATGTAGCCCTTCTGCCCTTGCTCTCGCAAAACCTCGATGCGCTGAGCACCAAACTCGGCATCGGTGCCCTCGGCCTGCCCACCGTGACCGGATACGATATGGAGACCTTCATGCGCGGCCGGCAATACTACTATGGTTTCACCTTCGGTGCTGCCCGCAAACTCGACGAGCACTGGTCGGTATACGCCGGACTGCGCCTGCTCTACGGCACATCCAACTACTACGGTTATGTCAAGAACATACAGGCTACCGTCGGCGGACAGACCGTGAACGCCTCACAGACCTTCAACGCACAGGCCACACAAGCCAACGCTGCCGTCGGCAAATACACTGAGGCCGCCCAACTCGCCCAGCAAGCGGGCGACCTGGCCAAGGCTCAGGAGTATGCAGCCCTGGCCAAGGACGCTACCATCAAGGCCGCCATGCTCTCAGCATTGGGCGAAGCGACTGGCGACGTGACCCTCAACTGCGACCAGACGGGCTGGGGCATCGCTCCCATCCTCGGCGTAGACTACCGCACGGGTGCCTTCAATTTTGCCGCCAAGTATGAGTTCAAGACCCGCATGCGTCTCCGCAACCGCTCGGCCAACAGCGAGAGTGCCAACAACCTTTCCATCCTCGACCGCTACCGCGACGGTCTGCGTGTAGCCGAAGACACCCCGGCCCTGCTCACCCTTGGTGCCCAATGGTCGGTCATCCCCTCCCTGCGCATTTCGGCCGGATGGCACCACTACTTCGACAAAGATGCCCACCAGTTCGAGAACCATCAAAAAGACCTCGGCGGCGATACCAACGAGTATCTTCTCGGTGCAGAGTACGACATCAACAAGATGTTCCAGGTGAGTGCCGGCGCACAGATCACCGACTATAAGTTCACCGACAACTACATGGAAGACATCAGTTTCAATGTCAGTTCATGGTCGTTCGGCTTCGGTCTCGGCATACAGGCCACCAAGAAGATCAAGGTCAACGTGGCCTACTTCCAGACCAACTACGGCAAATACAACCGTCAGACCAACGACTACGGCAACCTCTCGGCTATGGCCGGAAAGATTGTGGGCAATGTCGTAAGCGGACTGCAGAACGAGGAAGCCGGAGCGGCTGCCGCTCAGATGACTTCCACCGTCCTCACCACTCCCGATGCCACAACCGGAAAGAGCATGCTCTACGGCACCGACTCTTTCACCCGTACCAACCGCGTGTTTGGTCTCGGTGTAGACTTCACGTTCTAAGCGTATATCCTTCCCCCGACAAAAAAAGACCGGGCGGACGGCGCAGACCACATATACATTGTATAGTATATATAAGTCCGTGCCGTCCACCCGGTCTTTTTCCTTACTGATGCCCGTCCCTACCGACGTTTGCCTTTTGCCGAATGACGGGTCTTTCTCCGCTTCTTCACGGTTTTCTTTCGTGTTGTCTTCTTCTTCGCCTGTGTCACCACCTGTTTGGGTGCGACCGTCGGTGTATGCGGTTTCTCTTCCGTCGCCACATGTCCGGGAGCCTCCTTGTGATTCTTGTCGGGCATGGGCACATTCTTCCAATCCTTTGCAGGAAATGCAGGCTGGGTCAGTTCGAAGTCAAACTCCGAGGGAGCCTCTTCGCGTCTGTAGGGTATGCCGTCTTGACCATTGACCACCTCCACCTTCACCATGGCCACACCGTGGTCGATGATGTCGAGCGCCTCGGCGGCAGCCCAAGAGAGGTCGATGATGCGTCCGCGGGCATGCGGTCCGCGATCGGTGACCCGCACGACCACCTCCCTTCCGTTGTTCAGGTTGGTCACACGGAGCATCGTACCGAAGGGGTAGGTACGGTGGGCACAGGTGAGACTGTCGTGATGCAGCCGCTCACCGCTGCTCGTACGCGCCCCGGTCATTCGTTTGGAGTAATACGTAGCCTTACCCTTCTGCGTCTGTGCGCACAGAAGGGTAAGACTCATCGTTGTCATCAGTAGAAGTAATATTCTTTTGCTTTTCACTTTTCCGGGTGTTTTGTTCCCATTCTATGGCAGGGCAGCCACGTCATCTTATACGACACCCTGCGCCATCATAGCATTGGCCACCTTCATGAAGCCGGCCACATTGGCTCCCTTCACATAGTCGATGTAGCCGTCGGGACGGGTACCGTACTTGACACACTGCTCGTGTATGGAGTGCATGATATAGTGCAGTTTCTCGTCGACTTCCTCATTGCTCCAGGTCAGCCGGACGGCGTTCTGCGTCATCTCCAGTCCCGATGTGGCCACACCGCCTGCATTGACGGCCTTGCCCGGGGCAAAGAGTTGACCGGCAGCAATAAACTTATCGACAGCCTCAGCCGTGCAACCCATATTCGACACCTCGGCCACACAGAGCGTATGGTGGGCCAAAAGAAGGTCGGCATCCTCACCGTCAAGTTCATTCTGCGTAGCACAGGGAAGGGCGATGTCGCACTTCACCTCCCAAGGCTTGCGTCCGGGGAAGAACTGGGCACTGGGGAATTCATCGGCATAAGGTTGACACACATCATTGCCGCTGGCTCGCAGTTCGAGCATGTAGTCTATTTTCTCGCCGCTGATGCCGTCGGGGTCGTAGATATAGCCGTCGGGACCCGACAGGGTCACCACCTTGGCACCGAGTTGGGTGGCCTTCGTTGCAGCGCCCCAAGCCACATTGCCGAAACCGCTGATGGCTACCGTCTTGCCCTTGATGTCAATACCGCGGGTCTGCAGCATCTGGTTGACGAAATACAGGGCACCGAAACCGGTAGCCTCAGGACGTATGCGCGATCCGCCCCACTCAAGTCCCTTGCCCGTGAGCACGCCGTGCCACTGGTGGGTGAGTTTCTTGTACATGCCAAAGAGATAACCTATCTCACGTCCGCCTACGCCGATGTCGCCTGCTGGCACATCCTCGTCGGGACCGATATGGCGGTAGAGTTCGGTCATAAACGACTGACAGAAGCGCATCACTTCAGCATCCGACCGGCCTCTGGGCGAAAAGTCTGAACCGCCCTTGCCACCGCCCATGGGCAGCGTGGTGAGCGCATTCTTGAAAGTCTGCTCGAAGCCGAGGAACTTCAGTATCGAGAGGTTCACCGAAGCGTGGAATCGCAAACCGCCCTTGTACGGACCGATGGCGCTATTGAACTGCACACGGTAGCCGAGGTTGACGTGTATCTCGCCCTGGTCGTCGACCCAAGGCACACGGAACGTCACAATACGTTCCGGCTCGACAAGCCGCTCGATAATTTTTGCCTTTTCAAATTCGGGGTGCTCATTATATACATCTTCTATGGAACCCAACACCTCACGTACAGCCTGTAGGTACTCTGATTCGCCTGGATGCTTGGCTTCCAAGTCATGCAATATCTTCTCTACGTTCATAGTATTAATGTTTTTATAGGTTGGTAGTTTGTCTTTTTGATAGTAGTTGTACCGCAAATATAGTCCTTTAATCCTCACAAACCAAACAAAACCGGGATTTTTAAGGTTATTTAGTGACAATGATAAATATATATCCCCTTTTCAGCCTATCCGACCGCCACCGACAAACAATGCAGCCCCAACAACCTTCATCAGCCATAGCCGGGATTCCGTTCCAAACAGAAAACTCCGGAAACGCGCGGAAACCCACTGGTTTTCAGGGTTTTATTTTTCGTCATTTCGAAAATTTCCCGTCAAAAGATTTGGAGTTTCACCCCTCGCCCCATACCTTTGCAACCGTCATCCGACAGCAGTCACAGATGCAAAATCTCATAGGCACGCATTGTGCCCGGTCGGTTGACAGACAAAAGACGGAAGCACGAATATACGCATTATCAACAGTTATCAATCATCATCAAAAAAAGGAGCAACGAATATGGAGACAATAAGACTGATTTTTCATCTCATGACCAGATGAACACCACAACCCCTCGTCCGCTAAAGACGGACTACAAAGAACTGTAAAAGAACAAGCGGCGGTGCACCGCAGTCAAATGCACCAAGAGCCTCAACAGGCTCTTCTCTAAACACACGGAATATCGCTTCATACATATTCGTGTTTTTCAGCCCTCCCGGATCATTGTCAGCACCGGCGAGGGCTGATTTTTTATACAACTGACACCGGACACCATTTGTGCGTACATTTTGCAATAAAAGTATCATCTGTTGTCACACAATTGCATTATCTTTGCAAACGGGTTCTAATTTTTTAGAACACACCTGTACCGTCAGTAATATACTGTCGCAGACACCCTAATGACATCCGAAATCAGAACCAATAATCAAAACCTACAACAACAATGAACAAGAAAAGACTCACTCTGCTGTTGGGCGGTTTTCTCTTCGCGGGAAGCCTCCTTGCAGACAATGTATGCGTGTCCACACCGGGTACATCGCTTGTCGTAGACGCCACACAAGGCAAAGACCTCAAGTTTGTCTACTACGGTGCACGGCTCTCCACAGCCGACCTGTCTACCCTCTCCGCAGCCGAGACTGCTGACAATGCAGCCTACCCCGTCTACGGATTCAACTGTGACAAGGAGACCGCACTCGCCATCTGCCACGCCGACGGCAACATGACTCTGCAAATGCAAGTCACAGGAGTAGAGACCCGACAGGAGGCAAAGGCCAAGGTGACCGTCATCAAGCTCCGCGACAAGTCTTACCCCTTCTACGTCAACGTATGCTACCGTGCCTACACCGATGTCGACATCATCGAGGCATGGACCGAAATTACCAATGGCGAGAAGAAGACCGTCACGCTCAACCGCTTCGACTCGGCCGTGCTGCCTATCCGCCGCGGCAATGTATGGCTCTCCCACCTCTATGGTTCATGGGCCAACGAAGCACAACTCTCTCAGGAACCTCTGCGCCCCGGCATGACCGTCATCGAAAACATTGACGGTACACGCAACGCCCATACCTCCCACGGCGAAGTGATGTTCTCCCTCGACGGCCAGCCGCGCGAAAACGCCGGACGCGTCATCGGAGCTGCACTCTGCTACAGCGGCAACTACAAACTGCGCATCAACACCCACGACAACGAGTATCACCAGTTCTTTGCCGGCATCAATCCCGACAACTCTGCCTACCGGCTCGCTTCCGGCGAGACCTTCACCACACCGGCCCTCGCCCTCACCTACACCGCTGAAGGTCTGAGCGGCGCCAGCCGCAACTTCCACCGCTGGGGACGCGAGTACAAACTCATGCACGGCGACAAGGTACGCGACATCCTGCTCAACTCCTGGGAAGGCGTCTACTTCGACATCAACGAGGAGGGCATGGCACAGATGATGCACGACATCTCCGACATGGGCGGCGAACTCTTCGTCATGGACGACGGATGGTTTGGCGACAAATATCCGCGCAAGACCGACAACTCCTCACTCGGCGACTGGACCGTAGACCGCAACAAACTGCCCAACGGCATCGAAGGTCTCCTGGCAGAAGCCAAGAAGAACAATATCCGCTTCGGCATCTGGCTCGAACCCGAGATGACCAACTCCACCAGCGAACTCTACGAGAAGCATCCCGACTGGATCATCCGCCCACAGGGACGCGAACCGCAGATGGGACGCGGCGGCACCCAACTCGTGCTCGACCTGAGCAACCCCAAGGTACAAGACTTCGTCTTCGGCGTGGTAGACAATCTCATGACCAAATATCCCGAGATAGCCTACATCAAGTGGGATGCCAACATGAACATCACCAACCACGGTTCACTCTATCTCCCGGCCGACAAGCAGAGCCACCTCTATATCGCCTACCACCGCGGCCTGGAGAAGGTACTGCAACGCATCCGTGCCAAATATCCTGACCTCGTCATCCAAGACTGCGCCAGCGGCGGCGGACGCGCCAACTGGGGTCTACTTCCGTACTTCGACGAGTTCTGGTGTAGCGACAACACCGATGCCCTGCAACGCATCTACATGCAGTGGGGTACCTCCTACTTCTTCCCCGCCATCGCCATGGGCTCACACATCAGCGCTGCTCCCAACCACCAGACCTTCCGCACCGTACCATTGAAGTACCGCATCGACGTGGCTATGAGCGGACGTCTCGGCATGGAGATACAACCCAAAAACATGACCGACGAGGAGAAATCGCTCTGCCGCAAGGCCATCGCCGACTACAAGACCATACGTCCCGTCGTACAACTCGGCGACCTCTACCGCCTGCAGTCACCCTACGACCATCTCGGCGTAGCCTCGCTCATGTACGTTTCCGATGCCAAAGACAAGGCCGTCTTCTATTGGTGGAAGACCGAGTGCTTCGTCAACCAGCACCTGCCGCGCATCCAGATGGCCGGACTCGACCCCGACCGCCAGTACACCGTGCATGAACTCAACCGCATCGACAACACACCCCTCTCCTTCGAGGGCAAGTCGTTCAGCGGTGCCTACCTCATGAACAACGGTCTTGAGATACCCTACACCCACAACGTAGACTACAACAAACTCAATTCCTACGCAAGCCGCGTACTCTATCTCGAAGCCAAGTAAGGCCACGCCTTACCTATACAACTGCCACACTGCTGGACACAACGCCGGAAGTGTGGCAGTTTTTTGGGCGCAAAAATCAACTCGCATTTTGAACACCTTATCCTACAGGACTACTTTTTGAGATTTTCTGGACACCTATAATTTTTTACACATGACTATAGTGTTGTGATGTCTCCAGCGAGGTCTTCGCGCCGCCTGATGACCACCGAGTCGTACATCATCATCACGATGCCTTCGTCGTAGTTGCCGATATCGTCTGCGTTCTCCTGCCCCTGCATGTTGCGCTGGATGAGCCGGAAGAAGTCGACGCCGGCTCCGTAGGCGTGCAGGTAGGCCCCGCCGAAACGGGGATTGACCTCGCTGAGGTAATAATGGCCGTCCTTGTACCAGAAATCCATGTCGACCGGTCCGTAGAACGTGAACACGCTGCAGATGCGCCGGATAAAATCGAAAAGTTCAGGATCTTTGAACGAGACTGTCTTGCTGGCTCCCCCGATCTTGGTCTCGATCTTGCGTTTGGAGAATGCGGCCACGGGGCGGTGGGAGATGCAGTCGATGTAAACGTCGGCATCGCAGTCGCCGCTGGCCATGAACTCTTGTATGATGTATGCGTACTTGCCCTCTTGCCAATAGCCTTCCAGCTCTTCGGCGGTTGCGCACTTGTGCGCCCCGACGCTTCCGCTGCCCGTACGGGGCTTGATAAACACAGGAAAACTGATTTCGCCCTTGGCGAGCCCTTCGCGGAAACCGTCCATCGTGTCGTAGGTCAGCGGTGTGAGGATGCCGTTTGCCCGCAGATGGCGGTACATCGCATATTTGTCGAAGCAAAGACGGGCGGTCTCCGCTTCGGGCGCAAGCACGAGGATGCCTTCTTTTTCGAAGTCGCTGCGGTGATGGGCCAGAATTTCTATCTCGGGGTCGATGAGGGTAGTGACGGCCCGCACGCCTTCCTTCCTGGCGATCTCCATGATACGCGGCAGATAGTCGGGACTACTGATGGGTGGCACGAGGTGGCGTGCATCGGCTGCATAGAGGGCGGGGGCTGTAGCCTGTAGGTCGGTTGCAACAATTCGGCAACTCTCACCCAACGACTCTTTCATGAAACGGAGCAGTTGGACGCGTCGGCCGCAACTGCAGAAAAGTATGCTGTTCATTGTCTTCGTCTTTTATTGTTGCTGTTCCGTCTTGTATAAGGAGGTTCTGAACGAAGACAACGGTTGTTGGCAGTTTAGGACAGGAGTGTCACCCCCCCCGAAATAAATATTTTTTAACATATTGTAATACATATTTTTATTCTTCCGCAAAGATACACGTTTGCGATGACAGCGGCAAGCACTTGCTGCCACTTTTTGTGTAGCCTGCCTCCAAACTTCGTTACTTTTTTACACAGTCATGTTCTGTGATTCTCGGACGGACCGCAAAATCGGGGACAATGCGCAGGGATCGGTTTGCGGTTTTGGCCGTGATTTGTGTATTTATAGTCGCAAAATCAATCCGAATTTTGGACATCCAACCCTATGGGACTCGCCAATTGCGATGTTTTTACCGAACACCAATAATTAAGTAGATATTCAAAATTATTCGTATATAAATGTCAGCAGATGTTATTTATACTTTGATATGTATCTGCACTTTCTTTTCGCCCGTATGCCCGGCCTTCATCAGTCGTGTAGCCCGCTACACTCCCTCTTCAACCCGAACATACAAACGAAAATAAAGCGCATATCCATATCAAATAATTTTGAATACCTACTTAAGAATATGATTTTCTTTTCTTCTCCCCTCCTATAAACCATCCGATACAACCAGTAAACGGAACATATATAGGACATTCCCTATACATAATGGGGATTATCCGTTGCACGGCATGGCAAAAATGCGTAATTTCGCAACCGATAAAACAGACAAGAACATGAAAAAGATCAGTCTATACCTCATTGCCGGCACGCTGCTCGCCAGTTCGTGCACGACATATACCGGAGCCGGAGCATACTCTGGCATCACCTTGGGATCGGTACTCGGTTCGGCCATAGGCGGCATTGCCGGTGGACCACGCGGCAGTGATGTCGGCACCATTGTCGGCATGGCCAGTGGAGCCGCTATCGGAGCCGCTATCGGAGCACAGGCCGACAAACAACGCGAAACCGCCGTACAACCCCGCTATGAGCGCAACACCCCACCACCGCCCCGACGCGGCACTACACGCTCATACGACAACAACGGCACATACACCTCACCGCGCACCTTTGGCACCATCCCCGATGACACGCTCGGCACGGTACGCATCGACGCCAATAGCCTCAGCGGATACGACCCCAACGGCGGCGGCGACGACCGCCTCTACGATTTCGGCAGCACCGACTACACTACTGACTACACGGCCGGACAACCCGTCATCACCCTACCCACCTCGTCCAGCGTAGAGGATTTGGCCGCCGGCCTCACCTATGCCCCCGACATCGAGATACGCGACGCACGCTTCGTCGACGACAACCGCGACAACGCCATCAACCGCGGCGAAATCTGCAAGGTCATCTTTGAGGTATACAACCGTGGACAAAAACCGCTCTACGATGTCGTACCGACCGTTGTCGAGACCTCCGGCAACACCCACATCGCCATATCGCCAAGCATCCATGTCGAGCGCATCGACCCCGGACACGGCATACGCTACACTGCCATGGTACAGGCCGACAACCGCTTGAAAAACGGACAAGCCAAGATCTGCGTCTCCGTCGTGCAGGGCGGAAAGACCATCTCGCAGGTCAGCGAGTTTGCCATTGCCACCCGCAAGTGAGTGACGGTGATAAAATAAGTTGTTTACAAAAACTCACCCATACACCAGAAAACCCGTAGGACGACTCCCACATCGCCTACGGGTTTTTCGTTGCAGTCATTTTCCAAGACCCATCAGACATAACACGCAACAAAAACGGCCTATAAAAGAACAACGTATGGGATATTCTTCGTAACTTAGCCACACGCTAACCTGCAAGCCTATGGAAAACGACATACCCCAAGAGTTCAGCCGATACTGCCTGAAAGACGTATCCTTCGTCAACCTCATGATGCGCCGCATCTACAACGTGCTCATCGTGGCCAATCCCTACGACGCCTTCATGCTCGAAGATGACGGCCGCGTGGAGGAGAAAATCTACAACGAATATATGGAACTGGGCTTGCGCTATCCGCCCACCTTCACGCAGGCCGGCACGACAGAGGAAGCCCTGCAGATACTCCACACCACCAACGTCGACCTCGTGGTCTGCATGCCCGGCAATGTCGACAACGATGCCTTCACCGTGGCCCACGACATCAAGGCCGCCTTTCCCGCCATACACTGCGTGGTACTCACCCCCTTCTCGCACGGCATCACGCGGCGCATGCAGAACGAGGATCTCTCCATCTTCGACTACGTATTTTGCTGGTTGGGCAACACCAACCTGATACTCTCCATCATCAAACTCATCGAGGACCGCATGAACCTCGAACACGACATCGCCGAGGGCGGCGTGCAGATGATACTCCTTGTAGAAGACAGCATACGCTTCTACAGTTCGATACTCCCCCACCTCTACAACTATGTTCTCGCCCAAAGCCAGCGGTTCGCTACCGAAGCCCTCAACCGCCACTCGGCCACCCTACGCATGCGGGGCCGACCCAAAGTGGCACTCGCCCGCACCTACGAGGAGGCGATGGCCCTCTACGAGCGCTACGCCGACAACATACTGGGCGTGATCAGCGACGCACGCTTCCCCGTAGCCGGAGAAAAAGACCCGGAGGCCGGACTCAAACTGCTACGCAGCATACGCGCCCGCGACGAGTACCTGCCCCTCATCATGGAAAGCGCCGAAGCCGACAACCGCACGGCCGCCGAAGCCGAGGGTTTCCACTTCGTCGACAAAAACTCCAAGAAGATGAGCCTCGACCTCCGCCGACTGTTCGAAGAGCACATGGGCTTCGGCGACTTCATCTTCCGCGACCCCAAGACACGGGCTGAAGTGGCCCGCGTACACAATCTGAAGGAACTGCAGGACAATATCTTCGCCATACCCGAAGACTCCATGCTCTACCACATCTCGCGCAACCACATGAGTCGGTGGCTCTCGGCGCGGGCCATCTTCCCCGTCTCGGAATTTCTGAAGAAGGTCACCTGGCACCGTCTGCAGGACGTGGCTGCTCACCGCAAGATCATCTTCGACGCCATCGTGCAGTACCGCCGCATGAAAAACATCGGCACGGTGGCCGTATTCGACCGGGCCAAGTTTGATGCCTACTCCCACTTCGCCCGCATCGGCGAAGGATCGCTGGGCGGCAAAGGCCGCGGCTTGGCCTTCCTCGACGACATCATCAAGCGTCACCCCGACTTCAACTCCCATGAAGGGGCTGTCGTACAGATACCCCGCACGGTGGTGCTCTGCACCGATATCTTCGACCAGTTCATGGAGCGCAACAACCTCTACCCCATCGCCCTCAGCGATGCCAACGACGAGGAGATACTGGCCGCCTTCCTGCAAGCCCAACTGCCCGACGAATTCATAGACGACTTCTTCACCTTCTTCGATGCCGTGAAGAGCCCCATCGCCGTACGGTCGAGTTCGCTGCTTGAGGACGCCCACTACCAACCGTTCGCCGGCGTATATTCCACCTACATGGTACCCTGGCTGACCGACCGCAACGCCATGCTCGGCATGTTGGCCTGTGCCATCAAGGGCGTATACGCCTCGGTATTCTACCGGGCATCCAAGGCCTACATGACGGCCACGAGCAACGTCATCGACCAAGAGAAAATGGCCGTCATCCTGCAGGAAGTGGCAGGCCGCGACTACGGCGGACGCTACTATCCCAACATCAGCGGTGTGCTGCGCTCCGTCAACTTCTACCCCGTAGGCAGCGAGAAAGCCGAGGAAGGTGTCGTGTCGCTCGCCCTGGGACTGGGCAAGTATATCGTCGACGGCGGACAGACCCTACGCTTCTCGCCCTTCCATCCCCGCCAGGTGATGCAGACCAGCGAGACGGCCCGCGCGCTCCGCGAAACCCAGACCCACTTCTACGCTCTCGACATGGGACACACGGGCAACGACTTCAAGGTAGACGATGGCTTCAACATCCTTCGCCTACGCGTAAAAGATGCCGAACGCGACGGCACCCTGCGCTACATCGCTTCCACCTACGATGCCTGCGACGACGTGATACGCGACGGCATCCATACACCCGGCCGCCGACTCGTCACCTTCAGCGGTGTGCTGCAACACGACGTGTTTCCGCTGGCCGAACTGCTCCGAATGACGATGAAGTACGGAGCGGAAGCCATGCGCCGCCCCGTAGAGATAGAGTTCGCCTGCAATATCGACAACGACCGCACAGGCCAACTCTACCTGCTGCAGATACGCCCCATCGTCGATGCCAAACTGTCGGTAGACGAGGATGTGGCTGCCATCGCCGACGAGGTGTGTCTCCTACGGTCGCACAACGCACTCGGGCACGGCGTGACCGAAGATCTGACCGATGTGGTATACGTCAAGACCGGCGACGCATTCTCTGCCGCCGACAATCCCGCCATCGCCGCCGAGATAGCCCGCATCAACCAGCAATACCTCGACACGGAACGCAAGTATATCCTCGTCGGACCGGGACGGTGGGGCTCAAGTGACCCTTGGCTCGGCATACCCGTCAAGTGGCCGCACATCAGCGCCGCACGCGTCATCGCCGAGGTTGCACTCGACAACTATCGCGTAGACCCGAGCCAGGGCACGCACTTCTTCCAGAACGTGACCTCACTCGGCGTGGGCTACCTCACCGTTGGACTACACGACGGACTCTTCCGCCAAGACTGGCTCGACGCCATGCCCGCCCTCATCGAGACCCCACACGTGCGCTGCGTGCGGTTCGACAAACCGCTGCGCGTGGCCATCGACGGCAAACGGCAGGAGGGGGCCGTCACCGTCGACAAGCGACCGGAATGATACCGAAACAACATTCTGACCAAAAGAAAATAGTACTCAAACCAAAGGAAAATAGTATTCGGGCCGAAAGACTGTAGTATTCGGCCTCAAATACTCGAGTATTCGGCCTCAAATACTGCAGTATTCGGCCTTAAATACTACAGTATTCGGCCTTGACTACTGGAGTATTCAGTACCGAATACTGAAAACACATTGATTCTTGCACGCTATGACAGACAATAAAGACAACCGCGTTTCCTTATCTACACTCATCGTCGTGTGCATCGTTGCAATGGCCGTTTGTCTTGCCCTGGGGTGGGTTGCGGCTTTTTGGATGGCTTTCGTTGCACTGCTCATCATTGGAGCAATTGCAGTTTTTCGCTCGCCGGGCTGTGGCGGAGCGCGTTTTCCTTGGCAATAACTTTCAATGTCTTTCATGATGACACGCAACAAACCTTCCAAACGTTTCCGCATGCCCTACGGCAGCATCGCCCTCGGCGGAGTGTTCGCCATGGTAGCGAGTTTCTTTGTGCCGCGAGGCGGCATCCTCATGTTCCTCATCGGCATGGCCGTTGTGGTCTTGTCGCTCACTTTCGCTCTATGCCGTACCCTGGGCAAACCCGGAGGCTTCTGGCCGTGGTTCTGACAACGGTCATTTCAGCCCCGCCATGCCTTCGCCCTTGCTCGCAAGGTCGGCGCGACGGCGCTTGCGAAATCAACTGACTATCAGTCTAAAAGAAATCAGATAAAAAATAAGGCCGCTGATAAGCGACCTCGGGGCGGTACACGGTCATTACTTCGACCCTGTCCCTACACTTCAAGATATTGAAATGCCCTGCAAAGGTAATAACAATTCCTCAGCATACAACACGCAAGAACAAAATTTCAACCGACGGCCACACATACATCTTCACCTTGGGTTCTCATGATCCAAAGAAGAAGGCAGGCCTGTAAGGTCAGCACAACGCAAGTGTGGACAAATAATGCCAGACTTGCGGTGCTGACCTTACAGGCCAGCCTTGCATTTGTCGTTTATACCCAGGGTTACACCGTTGGCTGATGCAAACGGCTCACCCTGGGCTACGAATGTTACGCCCTAAGGGGCTGATATGTATAGCCTTACTTCACAAACTTCACGGCCGCACCGTCGGCCGGCTTGAGGAGGTATACGCCGTGGGCGGCATGCTGCATGGCTTGCGCCGCACTGTCGTACACGCCCTGCATGACACCATTGGCGGTGTAGAGCGTCACCTTGCCGGAAAGACTGTGCAGGGTGGAGATACCGGTAGCGACACTCGACATCTTCAGACTGTAGAGACCGTAGGTGAGTGCGGCATTATCGGCCACACAGTTGGTCGGGCCTTCCACCTTGACGATGAAATAGTGGGGAGCCGTCTCCTGGGCGTGCAGTGTCGCCGAGACGGTGGCTATCTCGCCGCTGACATCGGTGCCTTCAGCAAGCAGTGTACTGTTGGTACCCAGGGTGTCGGCATCGGAGATGTAGAGCAAGGTCTTCATCTGGGCGAGAGCATCATCGGTAAGGTTGGAGGCATCGTCGGCCTTCATACTGTACTCAAGCGTTGCGGTGACTGTCGTACCCTCTGAGATGGTGAAGGCAGGCGAGACGATGGCACCGGGCAGTTCCTTTGACGGATTGCCAGCATTGTAGATGGTCTGCGTAGCGGTGAGGGCGACATCCTCTAAAGTATCCTGCCACTGCACGAACTGGGCAGAAGGATCATAGAAGTAGAAGTCGGAGAAATCGGTCTCGTACGACTCCAGTTCGGGAGCCGTCTTGGCAGCATCGTAGAGTTGGATGTTGTCGAGATAGAGCACGCCATAGGGCGAGGTAGAGGTACACTTCACACCGATATAGTACTTGCCGTCTTCGGGAACAGTGAACTGCTGCTCTACGCGCTTGTAGCGTTTCTCATAGGCCAGCACATTGGTCGGACTGGTATAGAGCGACTGGGTCATGGCCTCGGCAGTCGGTTCGGTACCGAGATAGAAGGCAAAGTTCTGCGGGTAGAGACTTTGCGTCTTGCCATTGAGATAGGTGCGATAGAAGAACGAGAGGTCGTAGGTGCCGGCGGGTATCTCGATGCAACCCGAGAAAGCCCAGTCGCCATCGGCATCGGCGGCTTTCTTGTGGTGGGAGATGGCACCCGTACCGTTGTAGGCAGCGCTCGACGAGGTGTAGGTACCCGTCTGCCAAGTGCCCGTCAGTGTCCATTGATTTTGTCCCTCCTCGGTGTCGAAATCCTCGGTGTAAGGCATTGTGCGGTTGGCATAACTGGTGAAGGCCTGCATATGGTACTCATCGTTGTATGCATCCTCGTCGTCGGCACACGATACCTTCACGACAGACGTATAGGTGCCGGGCGTGCTGACATCCACATCGTCGAAGGTGCAGGTCACCGTATCGCCGGGCTGGATGGTCTGCTCATACTCGCTGGTGGAAGAGACCATTCCTGCATCATAGTTGGTGACGAGGGCGAGTGTCACTTGGTCGACGGGGGTAGAACCGTGGTTGGCCAACTGCACGGTGACCGTGTTGACGGTATTGTTGTATCCGCTCTTGGCGGTCTGCTCAGCCGACACGATGGCGATATCCGTCGCTTCGCCCAGCGACACCTTGTCGAGCACGATGTCGTGGCCCATGCCGGTATTGAGGAACTCGATCTGATAGTCGCCCTCCTCGGGCAAGGTCATCAAGATATAGCCCTGACGGTAATTGCCCTGATTGGCGTCGGTGACGGCATTGGTACAGGTAGCCACAACGGTAGTGTCTGTACCCAGGTGCTTGACGGTGGCGGTGATATAGGTCATGTCGGAAGCATCGGAGGCCTTCATACGGGTGGTATAGTAGTAGGAGAGGCGCACCTGTCCGGCTGCTGATGCATGGAGCACCGGCGAACGAAGTACGGCATTGTGCTCTACGCCTGACACGCTCGACATGTAAGCGGCATTCTCGCCGTCTACGGCCCAGTTGACATTGCCTACCTTGGCCGTGCCGATGGTCCAGTTGAGGGCGTTGTCGCCCATGTTCTGTGCTGTCCAGCACTGGTTGTCGTCTTCCGACTCGAAACCGCAAGTATAAGGCAGGGCCGGTTTGTCGTACGCATGTACGGTGACGGTGACGGTATCGTTGGTCACATCGGCATCATCGTCAAGGGCGGTATATACCTTCACCTCATGGTCGCCGGCAGTCACGGTCACACCGTGTACGGCACCCGACTCGTCCTGCTGACCCATCTTCCAGTCGACAGTGGCTCCGGCAGCAATGCTCGGAATCACATCCTCATCTACCTGCTCGCCGTCGACACAGACCTTGACAGGCACGTCGGTCACATCCTGCTCGCCATTGTTCTTCACCTTGACGTACACGGGATGGGCCTCGCCAGCAGTTATCGCCGACTCAAGGGTGATGCCGACCGTCTGCACATCGCTGGGAACAGCCTTGCTGATGGCCAGGGAGTTGACCACAAACGGTCCGACGTATGTACTGCCGGGCTTCAGTCCGAGTTTGTACTTGCCGTCGGCAGGTATCTCGATGCTCACCTTGCCGTCAGCGGCATCGGTCGTGGCCGACAAGGTGACATCGGTCGTTGTGCTCTCGCCGGTGGCATAGTCGGTCAGTACGAGCGAGAGGGGCACGTCGGTACCAGAGGTATAGTTGAACACGAGATTGACCTTGCCTTGCGGCATGGCAAACCACTGGCCTTCGAGCACACTCTCTTTGGCGCAGAGCGTATAGGTCCAGGTGAGTTTTTCGCCCGTAGCGTCGGGCATCGACCACCAGCCAGTATAGTTGCGTCCCGACTTCTTGTGGTAGGTATAGTTCCATCCTACGGTGCAGTTGTCGGAAGTCATCTCATAGGGCAAGTCGAAGACATTGTCGATCTTGACCTTGACGGAGAGGGTATCGTTGTCGTGTACCCCGTCGTTGTCGGCCGTGATCCACACCTTCACCGTATTGTCCTGTCCGGCCACGAGCGTGGCGGGGGTCTGGAAGGTGTAGGTCAGCGTGTCGCCAGTGGCACAAGCCGCACCGGTAATGGTCTCGCTCACAGCATCGCCGCCGTTGACCGAATACGATGCCACGGATGCGCCGTTGGACATGGCCGTATTGGTGTACTTGACCGATACCGTCTGTGTGGTCTCAGGACCGGCAACCGGCGAGAGCAGACCGACGGCGACGAGGTCTGACTCACTACCCTGCCCTACCTTGACATCATCAATCCAAGTGCGGTTTTTGAGGAATTTAGATCCGCTGGTACCATTGCCGTATTCACGGAAAGCGATATAGATGGTCTTTCCGGCAAACTGATCCAGACTGTATGCCTTCTTGCGCCAGTCGGTCTCACCAAAAGGTATGAAATCGCAAAGCGTCTCGGTGAAGTCTACCGAATCGGTACCTGTGGTCGACACAAGCACGGAGAACTTCATACGATCGGTCTCTGCGGTGACGGCATCATTGTAGACGGGCGCATAGGCCAACATGAACGAGAGCACATCGCCTGACTGCACGGTGACGGCAGGCGAGATGAGCCAGGAGTCGGGTTGTACGCCGTCGTCGGTGGTCTTGCCCGACGATACCATCATGGCATAGGTGCCACCATGGGTGTAACCACTACGGTACTTGAGCGGGTCGGAGGTGTAGGTCACCTGTTCCCACTTGAACGCATTGCTGGCATCATCACTCGATGTGCGCACAGTCCACCCTTCGGGCGGAACGTCTGAACCCTCAAAGCCCTCGCTGAGCGCGGAACTTTGGGCGTTGGCCGACAGCGCCGCACAGAAGAGCGACACCAACGGGAGTAACAGTTTGTTCATAAGCATTCAACTTTTTTATATGATATTATTCTGTCTGTTCACTTTGTCTGTTCACTTGCAGCGTACGATCTTCTTGCCGTTCACAATCACGATACCGCGCTGGCCGTCGGCGGCAGGACGGCCGTCGAGCGTATAAGCCTGACCGTTGCCGATTGTGGGCTGCAACGTGACCGTACCGATTCCGGTCAACTCACCGTCGGCGATGGGCACCACACTGCCGAAACGTGCCCAAGATGCCTCGGCCTTGTACGCATTGACCAGTGTCTCGGGAACATGGAGGGTGGCTTGGGCGCAAGCCGCATCAATAAAACTCTCGCCGCCGCTGACCACTGTGGGAGCGGTGAGATAGACATCGGCAAGCCGGGGAGCGGTTGTGGGGGTCTTGTAGGGGGCGAAGCAATCGGCGCCTATCGAAATGACACCACTGCCGATGATGATTCGCTGAAGGTTCATATCGTTGTAGAAACACTTGTCAGGCAGTGCGGTGACACCATCGGGAATGGTCATCTCCTCAAGTGCGATACACTGGGCAAAGGCGGATGCGCCCACCGTCTCGATCGTAGACGGCAAGGCGACTGTCTTGAGCGCAGTGCTGCCCTGCAGGGCGCACTCGCCGATGGCGGTCGTGCCCTCGTGCAGGGTCACGGTGGTGAGCCGGGTGGTGAGAGAAAGGACATACGCCGGCAGTTCGGTCATGCCCTGCGGCAAGGTGAACTGCTCAAGGGCGGTACCCATGAGTGCCGCCTTGCCCATCCGGGTAATAGAAGCAGGCATATTGATCTGGGAAAGCGACGAGCAGGTGGAGAAACAAAAGTCGCCAAGCGTCTCCACCGTCTCGGGTAATGTGACAGACGTGAGGGCGGTGCAGCCATAGAACGTACCGTTGGGTATGGCGGTCAACCCTTCAGGAAGTTCCACCGATGCCAGATTGGTACAACCGGAGAAAGTATATTGCCCGAGGTCGGCCACCGTTGCGGGGATGCTCACGGCATAGAGATCGGTACACTTGAAAAAGGCTTGATTGTGGAGTGCCGTGACGGTGTAGGTCTTGCCATCGTGGGTCACACGAGCTGGAATGGTGATGTCGCCCACATAGGCGCCGTTGTTGTAGACCACTTCTGCCGTCAGACCGTCTTCAGACAGGATGGCATAACTGATGCCGTCTTCTTCGAAATCGGTTGCGGACACGACACTAAGGCCCGTCATGAGAGCCAAAAAGAGAAAGAGTATTTTCTTCATTACCTTATAAGATTTTTGCGTGTACTGAAAAAGATGACACGCACTTTTAATCTATTGAATATTTCACCTTGGGACAAGGACACTTTATCCTTTGACTTTGATTGAATCCCTGCGTATATATTGTTACCTATTGAGTTTGCAGTCAAGGACGCTACTCTGAAGAAACGCACATTTATCCGATACCGCTCCGAATCGTCCTTGGAAAAAGCACGCCACAACGCTGTTTGGCTATTGATTTCTACTTTTTGCAACTGCAAAAGTAATAAATCCACATTACCCAACCAAAGAATTGCTATCTCAATATGACAAACGCACGAAAAAAAACGATGAAACGGGAGAAATCAAGCACGTTTCCCTCATTTCGCCATTCAGCCCCGACTTTGCCCATCTATGACTTTTTCGTACCTTTGCAGACGAATTACGTCAACGATTTATATAAAGACAAGGACTATAAGTAGGTGTTCAAAATTATTTGATATGGATATGGGCCTTATTTTCGTTTATATGTTCGGGTAGAAGAGGGAGTGTAGCGGGCTACACGACCGATGAAAGCCGGGCATACAGGCGAAAAGAAGGTGCAGAGACATGTCAAAGTATAATAGGCATCTGCTGACCCATATATACGAATAATTTTGAATACCTACTTAATGACGGCAAAAAAACACCACTACCGGGAACTGCTCTCCATCGGCATACCTGTCATCATCGGTCAACTCGGCACCATCGTGCTCGGATTTGCCGATACGCTGATGATAGGCCACCACAGCACAGAGGAACTGGCCGCTGCCGGCCTGGTCAACAATATCTTTGGCTTGGTGCTCATCTCCTATATGGGTTTCTCGTATGGCCTCACTCCGGTCATCGGACGTCTCTACGGCATGGAGCGCACCTACGAAATAGGACAAAAAGTGCGCAACTCCCTGTTCGCCAACATGACCGTCGGCGTGCTTTTCACAGTGGCCATGATTGTGCTCTACTTCAACCTTGACCGCATCGGGCAACCCGACGAACTGCTAAGTCTCATCCGTCCCTACTTCGTGGTCAACCTCATCTCGGTGATGTTCGTGGGACTGTTCAACACCATGAAACAGTTTCTCGATGGCATCGCCTGCACCAAGGTGGCGATGTGGGTGATGATTGGCGGCAATATCATCAATATCCTTGGCAACTGGGTGCTCATCTACGGCATTGGCCCATATCCCGAACTGGGATTGTTGGGCGCCGGCATCTCCACGATGGGCAGCCGCATCTTCATGGCTATCGTGATGGTGGGCGTGGTGCTCTGCAACAAAAAATTCCGGGCGTATCGCCAAGATCTCATCCACTCGTCTGTCAACAAGGCCGACTTCAAGGAGATGAACCGCCTGGGGTGGCCCGTCGCCCTGCAGTTGGCGATGGAGTCGGCGGCGTTCACGCTGAGTTGCGTGATGGTAGGCTGGCTCGGCACACTGTCGTTGGCAGCCCACCAGATTATGATCACCATCTCGCAGTTGTTCTACCTCGTCTTGTCGGGCATGGCCTCGGCCATGTCTATCCGCGTGAGCCACTTCGTGGGACAAAAGGACTTCAAGTCCGTAAGGCAGAACGCCTACGACGGTTTCCGGCTCAACCTCATGTTCTCGCTGATTTTGGGAATACCCATTCTGCTTTTTCGCCATCAGATAGGCGGTCTCTTCACCGACAACGCCGAGGTACAGACTACCGTGGCGTTGCTGATATTCATGCTGATAGCCTACCAGTTTGGCGACGGTCTGCAATATACCTTCGCCAACGCTCTGCGGGGCATAGCCTGTGTGAAACCAATGGTGACGTATGCCTTCGTTGCCTACTTCATCATCTCCCTCCCAATGGGATACACACTCGGTTTTCCTTGCGGCATCGGCATCCTCGGCATATGGATAGCCTTCCCTTTCGGCCTGACCACCGCCGGTATTCTCTTTTGGCGAAGATTTGAGAAAGAGGTGAAGAAGATGGAGACCGAAGGATAAAAGTCGGGGAAAAAACGTGGTCAATCAAGACCACTTAGAAATCTATTTAGAAATCCATAATACCATTCTCGCCCTTGTAGAAAATACGTATGTACAGGTCATGGTTGGCTTCGCTTTCTATGTTAAAATCCAAATGTTTTGACCATTATTTTTGATTTATGCTG